>CAMEIT010000076.1 GCA_945918795.1 uncultured Clostridia bacterium
CCGGCAAATGCCTCCCAAAGATTCTTTTCGGTCTTTGTACCGGCATAGGGATTTTTGGAGGTTTCTTCGATTTTTACAAACTTTTCCTTGGGTTGCTTGCAGACCGGGCACTGCTCGGGTGCTTGGTCGCCCTCGTGAATATAACCGCAAACTGAACATTTCCATTTGAGCATAGTATTTACCTCTTTCTTTTCTTCAAATTTTATTGTTTTTAGTAATGAGTCAACCGCATCTGCGGGAATTTCGGGATATGTTTTAATTAGTTCTAAAAACTCTTTGGTATTAGCGCTTTGAGGAAGCATAAAGCCCGCCTCACGGCATAAGTCCTCTGCTATCAGTCTTGAGGATTTTGCAACTGCCTTTAAAAGTGGGCCTGGTAATTGTGCGGCGATGTTTTCGGCTTCTGCTTTACTTTGAACAAGAGCACGCAGTGCCTCAACCACCTTGTCTTCTTTTGGTTGCTGAGGGGGAAGCTCTCTCGGCATCATAGAGATTGCACCCGATGGGCAGGCATCTGCACACGCACCGCAACCGATACATTTTTTAGCGTCAATAATGCGGTTCTCCGTGTCGGTAGCACCTGACGGACATACATAAAGGCAAAGGCAATCCTTGGTGCAAAGTCTTAGGTTTCTTACTGCATATTTTTCGCTCATTATTTTGCACCTCCATCTATCTTTTCAAATTTCCAACTCGGCACCTTGCATACAGGGCACATCTGGGGCGGTTCATCTCCCAGAAACACAAAGCCGCAAATTGTGCAGACATACACGCCTGTGTTTTGGAGCATTTTTTCTCCCTCTGCCTGATACCGAGTGAGAAGTGACTGCAACATTCGTGTTACCTTTTCTGCCCATACCTGACAGCGAAGTGCACCACGGTCAGGCTGTTCCCCGGCAACGGCGTTTCCGTAAGGGAAACCAATAGATAGGTCTTTGTCAAGCAGTCGAAGCAATTTTTCGGTGCTTGCTTCACTTACAGGCTCTGCTTTGGAACGGAAGAAATCTGCAAGCCTTTTAAAGTTTTCGCTTTCCTTTGGCATATACTGCTTTTCACAGCCTCTTGCAAGATTAGAGCAGATAATGCTCATTTCCATTGGGGATAATTCTTTTTCGGTATGCGGCTTTTGAAGATTGATTTCAGTTTTTTGGGAAACATCTTCTTTTAACTTGAACGCATCTTTCCCTGCACCGCAAAGGGGACATTTGAAATCCTCGGGCAATTCACCGTCGGTTTTATGTACATATCCGCATACACTACAAACATATTCTTTCATTTCACGACCTCCTTTTACTTTATAATATCACATCATGGGCTTTAGTTCCGTGATGTTATCACACTTCTTAATGATTGCCGCAATATCCTTTTCCGCAGCCGTGGCTACCGCAAGCATTTACTTCATTCCCGTGTTCGTGATGATTGCAACGAACATCGGGGTCGTAGTCAAGGTTATTTGCAAGAAATGCTTCCACTGCCGCATCTGCATTGCCCGATACACCACCGTACAACTTGATTCCCAAAGACGCAAGTGCCATCTGCGCACCGCCTCCAATACCGCCGCAGATAATAATATCGACATTCAGTGCATGAAGAACATCGGCAAGTGCACCGTGTCCTTGACCGTTTGTGTCAATAATGCGGCTTTCTATTACTTTACCCTCTTCAACATCATAAACCTTAAACTGTTCGGTATGACCGAAATGTTGGAAGATTTCACCGTTTTCGTAAGTTACAGCAATTCTCATAACATTTTCTCCTTTTTCAATATTGTATTCCTTTATTTGTTGCCGTTTGGCACAATCTCTTTTATAGCAAAATTCCGAGTTTCCGTTGCAGAGATAATACTCGCCGCCTTCTATTTTAAGGGAGCGTCCGAGAACCAAAGCGTCGGCTAATTTTCTTCTTGCAGTTTCGTAAATTTTTTGTGCCGTTGTTCTTCCTACTCCGAGCTGTGTTCCGCATTCTTCTTGGCTAAGCCCTTCTTTGTCAATCAGGCGTATTGTCTCATATTCGTCCACTGTCAAAATGATAGGTTCTGACACCTGTTTTTCCATGGTTGAAAATTCAAGATTTTCGGGAAACCGGCACACCCTGCGGCATTTTGTAGGTCTTGACAATATCATTACCTCCTTTACAAATGCAGTGATATTATAACAAAGTTTCGGGCATATGTCAATAATGATTGGCAAAGTTATTGACATACGCCCGAAATTATAGTATACTGATTCCATCACCTTTGGAGGTGCAAATTGTGGATATTTCAACTTATTTTCCGATCTGGAAAAAATTAAATATAAATGAACAGCATACTTTGTCTGCAAGTGTCAGAGAACTGCACCACAATAGAGGCGACCTTATCCATACAGGCGGTGACTGTATGGGACTTATTCTTGTCACTTCGGGACAGCTTCGTGCTTACACGGTTTCCGAAGACGGCAGAGAGATTACCCTATACCGCCTATTTGAGCGGGATATTTGTCTTTTCTCGGCGTCCTGTATGATGAACAGTATTCAGTTTGACATTGCTCTTTGTGCCGAAAAGGATACCGATGCAGTTATTATTCCCTCGGATATTTACCGCAGTATTATGGAAAAATCCGCACCTCTTGCTAATTACACCAACGAAGTTATGGCAAGTCGCTTTTCGGATGTGATGTGGCTTATTGATCAAATTATGTGGAAGAGTTTTGACCGTCGCCTTGCGGACTTTCTGCTGAACGAAGCCAACATTGAAGACTCAAATACTTTAAAGATCACTCATGAGGAAATCGGAAATCATTTAGGAAATCCTCGGGAGGTTGTGACGCGTATGCTCAAGTATTTCGTCGGCGAGGGTGCGGTCAAATTGTCCCGAGGTACAGTTGAGATTATTGATGAAGACATACTTGCAAAAATAGCGGGGAGATAGGTTATGGAGCTTGTTTTGCTTACCGCACTCGGTGTGGGCGGTGCGACTGTTTTCGGTGCACTGATCGGTTTTATTTTCAAAAAGATATCCCATAGATTCTCGGATATTGTATTATCCTTTGCTGCAGGCGTGATGCTTGCGGCGGCTGTGCTTGGCCTGATTATTCCGTCTCTTGAATACGGCGGGAAATTCGGGATTCTTATTACGGTTGCAGGTATTTTTGCCGGTGCGGTTTGCCTCAATATTATCGACAAATTGGTGCCGCATTTACATAAATTCGTGGGAGACGAAGCAGAATCTCATAACAATGCAAACTTGAGCCGTGTACTTCTGTTCGTCTTGGCGATTGCCATACATAATTTGCCCGAGGGAATAGCCGCCGGTGTAGGCTTTGGCTCGGGAGATACGACGCAGGCGCTGATTATTGCCGGCGGTATTGCTTTGCAGAACATTCCCGAAGGAATGGTGATCATTGCGCCTATGCTTGCCGCAGGTATCAGCCCTCGAAAGACCTTCATTCTTGCCATGATCACGGGACTCGTCGAGGTCGTGGGCACGCTAATCGGCTATTTTGCCGTCAGTATTTCCACGGCAGTTTTGCCCTTTGCCCTTGCTTTTGCCGGAGGAACGATGCTTTATGTCATCAGCGACGAAATGATACCCGAAACACATTCGCACGGAAGTGAGCGAGGCGCCACTTATGCTTTGCTTGTGGGCTTTTGTGTCATGCTTGTTGTAGATGTTTTGTTTGGATAGAAGAAAAGCGCCGAGATTTCCATGACGGATTTCCGGGCGCTTTTTCTTTTGTTTTTTTGCTAATTATCCATTCCGCAAGGGGTGGATTTTTTATTTAGTGCTTTATCATTATACACCGCATCATAAAAACGGAAGCCGCCTGCAAAGTTGTAGCAGTCAAAACCGTTGCCTGTAAGAATTCGCGTGGCGATATAACTGCGAAGTCCGCTTTGGCAAATAACATACACAGGCTTGCTACTGTCAAGTTCACTGATGCGTTCACGAAGCTCATCAACGGGAATATTGATAAATCCCTCCACATGACCGCGACTGTACTCAGCAGGTGTCCGTGTATCGAGGCGTGTTACATTGTCATCTTTTTGCAAACTCTCGGTGTCTTCGTAGTACCACTGCTTGACTATGCCGTTTTTGATATTTTCAATGATAAAGCCTGCCATGTTTACGGGGTCTTTGGCAGAGGAATAAGGCGGAGCGTAGGCAAGGTCGAGTTCTGACAGCTTGTAAGCCTTCAATCCGGCACGAATGGCGGTTGCAATGACATCAATCCGCTTGTCTACCCCGTCAAATCCGACGATTTGAGCACCGAGCAGACGGAAGGTGTCCTTTTCAAACAACACCTTCATAGTCATTACCTTGCCGCCGGGATAATATCCCGCATGGCTCATAGGGGAAAGAATAACCTTATCGCAGGAAATTCCGACCGATTTCGCCGTCTTTTCATTGATGCCTGTAGAAGCGGCGGTCATATCAAATATCTTGATGACAGAGCTGCCCTGACTTCCCCCATATCGGCTTTCAATACCGCAAATGTTGTCGGCGGCAATTCTGCCTTGCTTATTGGCAGGGCCGGCGAGAGAAATAAGCGCATTTTCGTCGGTTACAAAGTTTTTAACCTGCACCGCATCACCAACGGCATAAATGTCGGGAACAGAGGTTTCCATTCTGTCGTTAACCACGATACTGCCCTTGATACCAAGTTCAAGCCCTGCGTCCTTTGCAAGTGCGGTTTCGGGTGCAACACCGATTGCCATAACCACCATATCGGCATGAAGCGTGGGCGAATTCTTTAGTTTTATATCAATGCCATCTTCTGAATTGGCAAAGCCCTCAACAAATCGACCGAGCATAAGATTTACACCGTTTTTGCGCACTTCTGAGTGAATAAAAGACGCCATATCTCTGTCAAAAGGTGCCATTAGTTGGTCGGCGGCTTCCACAAGCGTAACATCTATCCCCAGTTCACTGAGATTTTCTGCCACCTCGATTCCGATAAATCCGCCGCCCACTATAACTGCTGATTTCGGATGATTTTCATCTATGTGTTTTTTTATTTTCAGAGTGTCTTCAACCGTGCGCAGGGTAAATATTTTATCCGAGTCGATTCCTTCAAATTTCGGTTTTACAGGTTTTGCACCCGGGGACAAAATGAGTTTGTCATAGCTTTCCTCAAAGACCTCGCCGTTTTGGAGATTTTTGACGGTGACGGTTTTCTTTTCAGGATGAATTGCCGTAACCTCGTGATACACATTCATCCCCACTCTAAACCGTTTATAAAAGCTTTCCGGTGTTTGTAGGGTAAGGTCACCCTCGTCTTCAATGGTGCCGCCGATGTAATAGGGCAATCCGCAATTTGCATATGAAATATATCCCGAACGCTCAAAAACAACGATTTCGGCTTTTTCGTCAAGTCTGCGTATTCTTGCCGCCGCGGTAGCCCCTCCGGCAACGCCGCCTACAATTACTATTTTCATCACTTGACCACCTTTCCACGGTAGGACATAATACCGCCAATATCCTCTATATTTGTATATCCCATTCTTTTGAGAATGCTTGTTGCCTGTGCGCTTCTTGCACCGCTTCTGCAATGAACAAAAAGCGGAGTACTTTTGTCTGTGATAACCGATTCTGTTTTTTCTATGCTTTGCAGAGGGATATTTTTACTTCCCACAATATGCCCCTCGGCGTATTCCTCCGGCGTGCGTACATCCAAAAGCACCGCGCCTTCAGTGGAAAGAAAACTTCTCACACCGCTATTGATATCTTTTGTTTGCAAAAAACTGAAAAGTCCCATATCGCACCTCACAGCATAGCAAGAATCTGTGCTTTCGGTCGGGCACCTACCGCTTGGTTTACGACTTTGCCGTCTTTCATAACCACAAGGGCGGGAATGCTGTAGATTCCAAACTTACTTGCCAGCTCACTTTCCTCGTCCACATTGATTTTTCCGACTTTAATGTCTACTCTTTCCTCTGCAATCTCATCCACGATGGGACTGACCATACGGCAGGGACCGCACCAATCGGCATAAAAATCGAGAAGCACAGTGCTTTCGGAATTTATAACTTCATTTTGAAAATTGCCTTTATTGATTTTGATGACTGACATTTTTTGTCCTCCTTGTTTTGTTTACATATAGAGTATATCACAGTTTTTCGGTTTCTTCCGTGATATTATCACTTTTCTATTTCGCCTTTCCAATCGAGAATACCGCCAAATTCAACAATGTTTGTATATCCGAGCCTGACAAGCTTTTCGGATGCTTGCTTACTGCGGTTACCGCTCCGGCAATACACGAGAATAAGCCTGTCCTTGTCAGGAAGCTCGTCGATTTCATCTGCACCGATGCTTTCATTCGGAATATTGACAGCATTAGGAATGTGCCCTGCGTAGAATTCGTCGGGACGGCGCACGTCGAGAATGATGTAATCGCTTTCGCTTGCCATCATTTCCACAGCCTCGCTCATAGTGATCTGCCTATATGTTGCATCGTTCTCGCCGCCTGTCGTCTCCGCACAACCGGCAAGAAGCAATATTACAAGTAAAAGGGGAACTACTTTCAGTTTCATATCGCAACCTCGCTTATTTGTTTTTGAAGATATTATACCATAATACAAAGAATTTTCCGTGATGTTATCACAAAAAAGCAAACTGAGGCGATGTACTTGTTAATCTCGTTTTTTACATAATGTTCTTAAAAAATGAGGAAGGAACATCAGCAAGTCGTTTCATTTCTTCGCCAAAGCTTTGAATATTGGACATATGACTATTTTTGTACGAATGGCGCCACGTCGGCGGTTTACAGCGATACGATAGGATTGTTCTCCGCTTTTTTATGTTCAGAACGGCGGCATATTTTCGATAAGAAAACGTAGCCTAACCTGTATAATGGTTCAAGACAACAATACTAAAGATTCTTTCTTAGTAGGAATACTGCGTGGATGTTATCAATTTCAAAACCTGTTACAACTCTTTTAAGCATAAGATGCGGTTTCCAAACGCTACTGTGAACCGGACAGTATTTAACGTACAATCATATCTCAAAAACGCACATTTTTCAATAATCCTCTTTTGCGGTACAATGTACTTGCAAAGGAGGATTTTGCATTATGAAAGTTAAAGATGTTAAGCACAAAGTAACCCTTGATGATTTTGAGCACCGCCTGCTCGTCGGTTGTGTCAATGTCGCAAGAACAATGTATCTTGAGCAAAATAAACCGACTGAGGATGTGGATGCTTTGCTTTTCAAAATCATTAAATCACCGTCAAAGAAAGTGAGTGTGAGAGTATGAAAGATGAATGTGTGAGGAACATAGGTGTTTGGGGACAGCGGCACTATGCTTACTTGAAAAAGCACAGCCCGACAGTAATCAATGTTATGCGGATGAAAGGAACGCTTGAGCAGTATCTGCGTGATATTGATCAAGATGCACAGGAAATGTCCGAGCTGCTGATGAAACAGTACACCGAGATTGAGGGCATCACCGAACAACTGAAAGCTGAGAATCAGATGGATTGGGTTTGTAAAATGAATAATATCCGTGACAGAATCAATGAGATTATTTATAAGGAGTTGATTTATGTATGAGTTGCACCATACCCAAAGAAGCACTTGAATCTTTTGCTCATGCCATTTATCCTGATATAATTGCTTTCTTTGAATCCGAAGAAGGACAACGTGAGTATGAAGAATGGCTACAAACAGAAGAAGGTCAAAAAGCTATAAACAAAATTAAATAACAAGAATCTCGGCTAAAATCGCATCCAATCGTATTTTAGCCGAGATTTTTATTTTGGGAATAACTAACGCATCATTCGTTATATAAAACCTCTTGATATTATTCCCAAAATATGATATACTACCTATAATTAAGGAATAATCAACCGGAGGTAAACTCAAATGGGTTATATAAAAGTATCAAAAGCCGCTGAGAATTGGGGCATTTCCCCTCGCCGTGTGCGTATTCTTTGTGCCGAAGGCAAAATTCCCGGCGTTATTCGCAAGGGAAAACTTTATATGATTCCCGAAAATGCTATCAAGCCTGCTGATGGACGTTTAGCTCGTCCTGCCATTTTTGCAGTTATTGATGCTAAAAAGGAAAGATTGTCTCACCTTCGTCCTTTGACTGAAGGCGAGGTTGAGCGTTTGCGCGAAGAATTTATGGTCGAGTTTACTTACAATTCCAATGCTATTGAGGGAAACACTTTAACGCTCAAAGAAACCGCTATGGCATTAGAAGGTATGACCATTGACCAAAAACCGCTTAAAGACCATTTGGAAGCAGTAGGCCATCGTGATGCCTTCCTCTATGTGCAAGACATTGCTCAAAACGATACCCCTCTCTCTGAGTCGGTTATCAGAAATATTCACTCTTTAGTATTGATGAATCGCCCGGATGATAAGGGCGTATATCGTCGTATTCCTGTTCGCATTATGGGTGCCTACACCGAGCCGGTTCAACCTTATATGATTGAGCCTAAAATGGCTGAACTTATTTCTAATAACGAAGGTCGCGAACAGTCAATGCACATTATTGAACGTATTGCTCGCTTCCACCTTGAGTTTGAGGGGATACACCCGTTTATTGATGGTAATGGAAGAACGGGACGTCTAATTATGAATCTTGATTTAATTCGTAATGGTTTCCCGCCTATCAACGTTAAGTTTACTGACCGCAAACGCTACTACGAAGCATTTGATGCTTACTATAAAGAAGATGATGCTATGCCTATGATTGAACTCATCGCAGAGTATGTAGATGCGAGATTTGAAGATTACTTTAAGGTATTAGAAAGATAAGCTCATGGAAATTACAAAAGTTTTATCTTTAAGAAGGACGGACTAATAATGAAAGAATTATTAGATTATTTCGATACACCAGAGAAAATCTCGATTTTGATTTCTGCGATAGCTGCCTTAATTGCGGCTATTTCCACTGCTGCCGCCATTTGGGCAAATATAATGAACCGCAAGCAACATCGCAAAAGTATAGAACCTCAATTAAGCATGGAACTTGTTAATTTCAATAATGTTCTCTATTTGCAGATAAAAAATACTGGAAAAACTGTAGCAACCGATATTCGTATAAAACCCAAAACATTGAAAAACAATGGTGATAACGATAATGAAATTAATTTAGCTGGTCTTTTTGCTACGGATTTTGAATTGTATCCCGAAGAACTTGTGCAAACTGAGGTTGCTCTTTGTTATGACACCATTTGTTCTCAGGCCTTTCCTCAATTGACGCTTATTGTATCATACAAGCAATTAGGAGCGAAAAAGTCTGTGAATTATACGAGAACTATTACTTATGCGCCAGCTTATAATAGCAAAATTCTTGCAGATGTAAATCTCGATACTCACAATATCGAAAGTTCTTTACGACACATTTCACGCGCTTCAGTAAGAACGGCAAACTATTTGGACGGACACCAAGTTGCTGAGTTTGATGAACTTGATATACTCTCAGGAAAATCTTTAGAAAATGATCTTAGAACAGCTTTCAACAAAGAGCCGATGAAAACATTTAATCGTGAAGAAACTATAGAAAAAGTTGTTAAAAATGGGGTGAAAAAATGACTCCAGAACAAGAAGCAAGAATAAAAATTGATGCTAAGTTAATACAGTCCGGTTGGGTAATTCAAGATGTAAAAACCTTAAACTTATCCACCTCTTTAGGCGTTGCCGTGCGTGAATTTCCAACAAGCACAGGACCTGTAGACTATGCTCTTTTCATAGACGGCACACCTGTAGGCGTTGTTGAGGCCAAGAAAAGTGATGCGGGTGAAAATATCACTACTGTAGAAGCGCAGTCGGCACGATATGCCAACAGCACATTCAAGTGGATTAAAAACGATTATAAAATCCGCTTTGCTTATGAAGCTACCGATAAACTTACTCGTTTTACCGACTATGAGGATATCAAGTACAGATCCCGTACCGTTTTCTCTTTTCATCGCCCTGAAACTCTTCAAAAATTGTTGAAAAGTTCAACCACGCTTCGCAACAATCTGAAGAATTTTCCGGCATTTGATTCTACAGGTTTTCGCAAGTGCCAAATTGCAGCTATTGAAAATTTGGACAAGTCCTTTGCCGACAACCGCCCGAAAGCACTGGTGCAAATGGCTACCGGTGCAGGTAAAACATTTACGGCAATTACAGCGGCTTATCGTTTGCTTAAATATGGCAAGATGAATCGCATCCTGTTTTTGGTTGATACAAAAAGTTTGGGTGAGCAGGCAGAACGTGAGTTCCTTGCTTATACACCCAATGATGATCCGCGCTCATTTTCGCAAATATATGGCGTAAGCAGATTGAAATCCTCTTTCATCCCCGGCGATGTTCAGATTTGTATCAGTACAATTCAAAGAATGTATTCCATACTCAAAGGCGAAGACCTCGATGAGTCCACCGAGGAATCTTCTTTTAACGAGTATGTGACTGCTGA
Source organism: uncultured Clostridia bacterium (assembly GCA_945918795.1). Classification (GTDB taxonomy): domain Bacteria; phylum Bacillota; class Clostridia; order HGM11327; family HGM11327; genus SIG351. Next base: position 10,390 of record CAMEIT010000076.1, read on the forward strand.
ATCGAAAGCACCCAAAGAGGTCGTATATAACGAAAAATATCCGCCTGAGTTCTTTGATTGCATTATTGTC
>CAMEIT010000077.1 GCA_945918795.1 uncultured Clostridia bacterium
CAGAACGATAAATTCCGATTTATCGAGCAAAAAGCCCCGGCAGACAATGAATAATCTGCCGGGGAGGTTTCTATTTGTTTACTGCGGAACAAAATAAACTAACTTGTTTATGAAGACGAATCGTTTGATGATTTCTCCGATAAGAACTTCACACTTTTACGGGTACGCTTTTGTTTGAAATATTATTAATTACTTCTGCGGATTTTCGAGTGACGGTGTCCAGCCTGTCTGCATTCTCGGGAAGTTAACGGGAGCTGCCCACTTAACGGCATTCTTTATAACCTGCTGAATCGTCTTGTTGTAATATGTCGGGAATGTTTCATGACCCGGTCTGAAGTAGAATATCTTTCCGTAGCCTCTGTTGTAGCATACGCCGCTGCGGAATATTTCGCCGCCGCTGAACCAGCTCATAAATACAATATCATCAGGAGCAGGTATTACAAAACGTTCGCCGTATGTTTCCTCATGCTCCAACTCAAAGTATTCGGGTATGTTGTTGCAAATCGGATGCTGTGGTTCCATAACCCATACACGCTCTTTGTCGCCCGATTCACGCCATCTGAGAGCACCTGTATCTGTGCCGCAGAGCTTTGTGAATATCTTTGAAGCGTGAGCTGAATGGAGAAGAATAAGTCCCATTCCGCGATTTGTAACGTGGTCCCAAATTCTCTGAACATATTTGTCCTCAATAGAACCGTGGCAGCAATGTGCCCAATAAATAAGAACGTCTGTATCGGCGAGATCTTCTTCCTTGAAGCCCTGCTCTTCATCGTACATTGTGAATGCACGAACTGTTCCGATTTCTTCGTCTTCCTTCAAGAATGAAGCGATACATCCCTGTATACCCTCAGGATATACTCTGCGGACTTCTTCGCTTTCTCTTTCATGATAACCTTCATTCCAAACTGTAACATTGATTTTTTTCATGTCAGTCTCCTTGTTAAGATGTCTGAATTTTTATATAAATTCATCACAGCGATGCCTTGATGAAATTTACAGCATTGTTTACTCTTGCAAGCGTTTCTTCCTTGCCGATAATATACGCTATCTCAACTGCGCCGCCCGGTGTTGACATTTTGCCTGAAAGCGCCGTTCTGAGCGGCCAAAGTACTATTCCGTTCTTAACGCCTTTTTGCGCTATATGCTCCATGAGTGCGGAGTGAATTTTTTCTTCCTGCCAGTCATCAATCGATTCCAAAACGGGGATAACGTTCTGAAGAGCTTCAAGCGAGCTTTCAACTGTTGTTTTCATCTTCTTGTGAACGTACATCGATACGTCATAATCGCATACGTTTTCAAAGAAATCAACATAGTCGGGTATATCGCACAGAACCTCGACACGTGACTGCAAAAGCTCGGAAATTCTTTTAAGGTCAAGCTTACGTGTGAGGCATTTTTCGTAATAGGGAAGAGCCGCTTTATGGAAATCTTCCGGAGCCATCATTTTTATATATTCGCCGTTCATCCAACGGAATTTTGCCATATCAAATACGGCGGGAGAATTGTTTATGCCTTTTATGGAGAAAATTTCTTCAAGCTCCTTAAGCGAATATATTTCTCTTTCTCCGCCCGGACTCCAACCGAGAAGTGCTACATAATTGATAATTGCGTCTTTGAGGTATCCCTTATTGTAGAAATCCTCAAACGAAGCGTCTCCCTCGCGCTTTGAAAGCTTTTTGCCGCCCTCTTTCGTAATGAGCGGAAGGTGGATATAACACGGACGCTCCCAACCGAATGCGTCATACAAAAGATTGTATTTCGGTGTAGATGTAATATACTCGTTTCCGCGCACAACGTGTGTTACGCCCATGAGATGATCGTCTACTACATTTGCAAAATTGTATGTCGGCATACCGTCCGATTTTAAGAGTATCTGTTCTTCAAGAGTGCTGTTTTCGATTGTGATTTTGCCGTAAACAGCGTCGTCATATTCGGAAACGCCTTCTTTCGGCATGATCTGTCTTATTACGTAAGGCTCTCCCGCGTCGAGCTTTTTTTGTATTTCCTCAGGCGAGAGATTTTTGCAGTGACCGTCGTATTCGTAGGGCAGACCTTTTGCTTCAAGCTCTTCTCTCAGCCCGTCGAGACGTTCCTTGCTGCAGAAGCAGTAGTACGCATGACCGAGTTCGACTAATTTTTTTGCATATTTGATGTATATATCCCTGCGCTGGCTCTGTATATATGGTCCGTTGCCCATATCTTTGTCCGGGCCCTCATCATAATTAAGACCGCACAGCTCGAGCGTTCTGTAAATGACGTCCATTGCGCCTTCAACAAAGCGATTCTGGTCTGTATCTTCTATTCTGAGCATGAAAGTACCGCCGTTTGACTTTGCGATAAGGTAAGAATAAAGCGCCGTGCGCAGATTACCTATGTGCATATATCCGGTAGGGCTTGGTGCGAAACGTGTTTTAATATTGCTCATTTTATTTTCCTTTCGTATTTATCCGTAATATTTATACAGAAATTAGTTTTCGGATTGGGTTTTGTTATTTCGCTTCAAACGCACATCCGTGCCTGAAAGCAAAATTGTATTTGCCGTGTTTGAATTAAACAGTCTTGACATTATTCTGTCCGAATATTTATCCTCAAGCTTTTTGGGGGACAGATTTGTCGAAACAATAACTGCCTTGTCAAGCTCGAGTCTTTTGTCAAGCAGATAGTAAATCGTATTAAGTGTGAAGTTTTCCTTCATAAGCTCTGTGCCGAGGTCGTCAATTATAAGAACGTCAACTCTGCAAAGCCTGTCAAGCTCGGCATTGAATTCGGTGCTGTCCGAAATGTACAAATCAAACAGATCGTTTATCATTTTATACGAGCTGAGCCTTATGACAGAAAACATACGTTCATCAAGAGCCTTTGCAATGCAGTTTGTAAGGAAGCTTTTGCCTGTTCCCGTAAGCCCGGAAATGATTATGTTCTTTTTCGGTACCTGCGGGAATTTTTTGCAGTAGTCCTCAAGTGCCGCCTTAAGATGCTCCATTTGCGCCCTTTGGTTTACGCCTGATGCCGTTTTTTCGGGGAATATGCTTAAGTCAAAGGTTGAAAAATTCTCACGCTCGAGTATCTTCATATCGGCGTCGCCGAATTTATACTGAGAGTAGTAGTCGTTGAAGCAGTGGCACCTCATGCCGTTATCCAGCTTACCTGTGTCGCGGCAATCATTGCATACGTACTGCGGAGTGAATATGCTTTTGTCAATGTTGTTTTTTTGCATATAATCATCACGCTTTTGCTTGAAGGACAAGAGCTGTTCTTTGAGGCTCTCCAGCTCCGCCTCGGGCAAATGCTTTAATGACGCTTTTATGAGAGCGCTGTTTATGCTTGAGGTTTCGTCTGTGATTTGCTTCAGCTCGGGATGCTGTTTGTATACGGCTTCAATTGCTTCGGCGCATTTTTGCTCCGCCTGCCGCTGAAGACGCATATATTTATTCTGAACAAGCATATATATATCTTCAGCCATTGTTAAAACCTCCGAAATTATCAAACATCGCGTCATAATCCTCTGCGCTGTATGAATGATTATCTATATTTGTAAATGAATATTTCTTTTCGGGCGTTGAAGGAGCGTGAGAATTGCTTGCGTTAAATGAGTCGTTGTAATTCTGTGCATCCTTAAGCGTTGTGATGTTGTTTTTGCTCCATGTGGATAATACCTTATTCATGTATATCCACGGTTTTTCGGCAGTTGAGGCAAGCTGTGCAGCAAAACAAATGACATCGGGAGGCATTTTATAAGTATCTCTCCAACGCTTCATGTATTCACGCTCGTTTTCGGCTATTTCCTCGGTGCTTCCAAGCTCTTTTTTGATGTTTTTAATATCATCGTCATATATGTGCTTCTGATTCATATATGCGAGCATACCGTTTGCGTCCGAAATGCCGTTCATGTAAAACGATTCGAGCAGATTGTCGAGTGCGTCATACGGGTTTTTGCTGTTTGTTATCATGCTTGCCGCAATTGAAACAGCTTCTTCATTATAACCGTAATCCTTTTCCCACTTGATGTATTTTTGTATCTGTATTGCAGACGGTGCGCCGCGCAGTCCGAGATAATACAACAGCTTTCTGACTTTGTTGCGGTAATTGTCTGTATTTTCTTTTATTGCCGTTATCTGTTCGGGCGTTGTTGCCTTTTTGTCGTGCAGGCTCGTCAGGATAGAATCGAGATACTTTATTGTCGGAGTGTTTGCACTTATAGTGGCGTTGCACGCTTCCTTTATTGATTCAAATGTAAAGTGGTATTCGTCTGTCCATTTTTTGTAGCAATTAAGCTCGGGGATTGTAGGCGCGCGATTCATACCCAGATAGCGCAATATACTGCATATTTCGCGATAAGCGGTATCGCTCTTTTCAAGATACTTTTTCAAGGTATCTACATCGTTTATGTTATCGTTTTTCCATGCTTCTATTACTTTTTCAACGTATTTGTATGGAACGTCGGGATTTTTTGTCGCTTTTACGCTGTATTTTACGGCTTCGATGACATATTCCTCGCTTACGTCAAACATGGTTATCATATCCTGGTACAAAAGATAATCCTGTGTATCGAGAATCCTCGGAGCAAATGCTTCGGAAAGCGCATTATTGAAGTCGGCGTATTTGTAAAGCTCGATTTTATCGGAAAACTCACACTTGAGGAAAATATCCTTCATGCTGTGCATTTCTATTTCAAGCGAATCATCCTTGTTTTCAACCGTCATTATACCCAGACGGCTCCAATATCTTAAAGCGCGCTGAACATCATCATTGCTCAGCTTGAGTGAGGAGGCAATGGAGTCATATGTAATTCTGCTTCCGTCCGGATAATAGCAGCAGTTCAGACAGTATATGTATACCTTGACGTAGTCGCCGGGCGACTTTACAAGGTATTGCTGAATAAACATATTCTCCAACGGCGTAATATCATACAAATGATATTGACTGTCAAACTTTATCATAACAGACCCCGTAAACAATGCACGTTCAATACGGTGCATTGAAGCTCCTTTCCTCGTATATTAATCGGTTTTATATGACAAAACATTATTATAGTATAACACATTTAAATGGATTTGTAAAATACATTTTTCAAGCTTATTTTTACTCTTCACATACAAGCTGTCTTATTGTCTCAACAAGAAAATCGCGATTCATGCCCGTAAGCGATGAAAACGGGATTATTTTAATGTCGCTTCCGAACCCGAGTGATTTTCTTATTGCGGCAGTGTAATTGTTTATTTTCGACTTTGCGATTTTATCTGCTTTTGTTGCGACAACCGTTATATTGAAATTATAATATTGCAGATAATCGCGCATAAGCTTGTCTTCGTTTGTAGGGTCGTGGCGTATATCCACAAGCATGAGAGCCTTTTTTGCAGAGCCGCTTGAGAAAAATCCGTCCATGAGCGACTGCCATTGCGCTTGCTCTGATTTCGGAGCCTTTGCAAAGCCGTACCCCGGCAGATCAACTATATAAAAGGAATTATCGGCGAGGAAGTAGTTTACAAGGCGCGTTTTGCCCGGTGTAGAGCTGGTTCTTGCAAGCTTGCCGTTATTGCCTATTGAGTTTATAAGCGATGATTTGCCTACGTTTGATTTGCCTGTCACAACTATCTGCGGCAGATTGTCTGTTATAAACTGTGACGGCTTTGCGGCGCTTGTTTCAAAACGCATTTGTATTATTTCCATGATACATCTCCGTTAATTCTTTGATATTTTTTACTGCTTTGGCTTGGGTGTTCCGTCAAGTGCAACGCTTAAAACGTCATCGATCGTTTTTGCAAACACTATCTGCATATTTTCCGTTACGGACCCGGGTATTTCATCTATATCCTTCTTGTTGTCCTGCGGAACTATTACAGTTTTTATTCCCATACGCTTGGCGGCGAGCAGCTTTTCTTTGAGTCCGCCTATCGGCAACACACGACCTAAAAGCGTAATTTCGCCTGTCATTGCAACAGTGCTCTTAACGGGTATTCCCGTAAGTCTTGAAAGCACCGCCGTCGTGATCGTTATGCCTGCCGAAGGTCCGTCCTTGGGGATTGCACCCTCGGGAACGTGTATGTGAATATCGTTGCTCTTGAAGAATGAATCCTCAATGCCGAATTCGTGCGCGCGGGAACGTATATGCGTTATACCTGCCGTAGCGGATTCCTTCATAACGTCTCCCAGATGACCTGTGAGTACAAGCGCGCCGTTTCCCGGAACAGCGGCTACTTCTATTGACAGCGTTTCACCGCCAACAGCAGTCCACGCAAGCCCTGTTGCAAGGCCTACTCTGTTCTCGTTTTCCACCTCATCGTAAAGATATTTCGGTGAACCGAGATATTGCGGTATATTGTCAACAGTGAAGCGCACCTTTTCAAGCTCTTTATTCTCTTCAAGCTCGACTACCGCTTTTCTGCAAAGCGCGGCAATTTCGCGCTCAAGAGCGCGCACGCCTGCCTCACGTGTATAGTGGTCGATTATATATTTTATCACGTCTGTGCTGATTGAACACTGTGACGCAGAAAGTCCGTGCATTTCTCTTTGCTTTGGCAGTAGATGTTTTTTTGCAATGTTCAGCTTTTCTTCATCCGTATATCCCGGGATCTCTATTACTTCCATTCTGTCGAGCAGAGCAGGCGGAATGGTGTCAAGAGTATTTGCAGTCATTATGAACATTATTTTTGAGAGGTCGTACGGAATCTCAATATAGTGATCCACATATGTGCAGTTTTGCTCGGAATCGAGCACCTCGAGCAGCGCAGACGCAGGGTCACCTCTGAAATCATTGCCGAGCTTATCTATTTCGTCAAGCAGGAAAAGCGGATTTATCGTTTTGGCATTTTTGAGCGAAGAAATGATTTTTCCGGGCATTGCGCCTATATACGTTTTCCTGTGTCCTCTTATTTCCGCCTCGTCATGAACACCGCCGAGTGAAAGCCTTACAAATTCGCGCTTCATTGCTCTTGCAAGAGATCTTCCTATCGACGTTTTGCCTACTCCGGGAGGTCCAACAAGGCAGATTATGGAGCCTTTCATTGTTCCCGTGTGTGCCTTTACCGCGAGGAATTCAATGAGACGCTGTTTTACCTTGTCAAGTCCGTAGTGGTCCTTATCGAGTATTTTACGCGCTTTCTGCAGATCTATGTTATCATCGGATTCTTTTGTCCACGGCAGGCAGAGCAACCAGTCGAGATAGTTCTGTATTACGGATATTTCCGCAGAACCGAACTGCATATGACGAAGCCTCTTTGCCTCTTCAAGTGCTTTTTCGCGGGCATAAGGCGGCATATCGGAATTTTCGATTTTCGCTTTGTAATCCGCGGCAGGCGAAAGACCGGAGTCATCATCGTCGTCAACGTCGTCGCCAAGCTCACGTTCTATCGCTTTGAGCTGTTCGCGCAGGAAATATTCCTTTTGCGATTTGTCGATCTGCTGCTTGACTTCGGTCATTATTTTATTTTCAACCTTTAACAGCTCTATTTCTTTTGCAAGAATGTTTGCCAATTTGTCAAGACGTTTATCGATTACAAACTCTTCGAGCAATGATTGTCCGTCATCGAATTTGACGATTATGTTTGACGCGATAATATCCGCAAATTCTGACGGATTGTCCGTATCTGCGAAAATCGGAATCATATCCTGCGGCATTTGCGGCGCAAGCTTTACGTATTCCACCATCATGTGCATAATGACGCGCAGACAGGTTTCCTCAACAATGGGATTGTTTGTCTGCTCGATAACGTCGGTTGCAAACGCTTCAACGTAATTCTTTTTGAGAACGAATTTATTTATTTTCTGTCGCTTTTCTCCGGAAACGAGAACTCTGTACATTGAATCGTTTTCTTTTGATATGTTTTCGATCGTACAAAGAGTACCGACAGTAAACAGTTCATCAAAAGTCGGGTCCGAAGCTGACGGGTCTTTTTGAGCAACGACAATAATCTTGCTGTTTGACTGCTGTGCGGCTGTCAATGCGGCAATCGATTTCGGACGGCTCACGTCGAATTTTACATGGTTATACGGAAATATTACAAGCCCTCTGAGCATTATTACGGGATATTTCACGCCGCCGAGTGTGTATTTTGCAGGCCTTCTGTTTGCCTCCTCCAACAAGCCCTCGGGAGTGAAAGTATCTTTTTCGATTTCCGATTCAGTGATATTTATATTTTGTTCATTTGTTTTTTTCATAAATTAAACCGATATCTGCCAAAAGCAGATCCTTGCATATTAATATAATGGATAAGCGTTTTTTACGATGAGCGCATCATTCTCCATCATAATAAACTCCCTATATTATACAAGAAAAAGCGTTTTTTTGCAATACCCAATTAATTATAAATGTCACGGTATTAAATAACACAAGCACGTCAAAGGTTTATTTATAAAAATATGGAAATTTTGATTGAAATATGATACAATATAGTATAGTTCGATGTTCACTCAAGGAGGAATAACTGTGGATACTGTTTTTTGGATAATAATATGTGTGGTATGCGTTTTTTCGGGAGGCGCCGTTACATATATTTTGCTGAATAAGAAAACCGAAGCATTAAAAGCCGACAATATGCGTATTGCCGCAAAGCTTGAAAGCGAGACAGAAGCAAAAAATCGATATTTTGCCGAAAGAGACGAGCTTGCCCAAAAGAATGAACAGCTCAATATACAGCTTCAAAAGGCAATGTCTGAGGGCGCGGCGGAGGCTGAAAAAACAAAGTGGGTAGATCAGGCAGACAAGAACCTCAGAGAGGCTTTCAGTGCTTTGTCAAAGGATATAATCGATAAAAACAACAACCTGTTTTTGGAACGTGCTAATGATAAGTTGAACGATTTTGCCGCAAAGCTGGATCAGAAAATGGCAGGGGAGAGCAAGAATGTAAGCAGTATTGTTACCCCCGTCGGAGAGCAGCTTAAGGAACTGCAAAAGCAGGTTTTTGAAATGGAAAACAAACGTGCGTCGGCATATTCCGGGCTTTTCACGACGGTGGATGAACTCCGCAAGCAAAATGATATATTGAAATCGGAAACACATTCTCTTAACAGCGCATTGAGAAATTCGTCTGTACGCGGAAAATGGGGCGAAGAACAGCTTCGCAGGATAGCTGAGCTATCCGGAATGATAGAGCATATTGATTTTGAAGAACAGTACGTAAATGATGACGGCAAACGCCCTGATATGACTGTCATGCTGACGGGCGACAGAGTTATTCCCGTTGACAGCAAGGTGCCTATGGATGAATATCTGCTTTATGCGGAATGTACCGATAATAATGAAAGAGCTGCGCATTTGGATAAGCATATCCGCGCCGTGAAAAGACATATCGATGCACTCGGTAAAAAGGAATATTGGAAGAGCGCGGAAAGATCTGTTCAGTTTGTCGTAATGGTTGTGCCTTATGAATCCGGGCTTTCAGCTATTTTTGAAGCGGATCAGGGAATATTCCAGTACGCACTCGAAAAAAATGTTCTCCTATTGTCGCCTATGACGTTTTATGCTTTCCTTAAGTCTGTTTCCCTTGGCTGGTCTGAATATAATATGGCTGAAAATGCTAAGGAAATCTCTAAACTCAGCGCCGAACTTATCGAACGCTTTGACAGATTTATGAAATATATGGAAGATATAGGCGCAAATATGGGTAAAGCCGTCACAAAATATAACGAAGCCGTTAACTCCTATAATAAACGACTCCTGCCTACATTTAATAAAATTAAATCGCTTAATGATAAAACTGAAAATGAACCCCTCGAACTCGCAGAAAATGTCCTTAACGTTCATTTGTCCGATAATGATTGATTCGTGAGGCTCCGCCTCACACTCCGCAAGCTTTTTTCTCGGGGCTGCCGCTCCGCACCCCCGCCAAGGCGCTTTCTCGGGGCTGCCGCCCCGTACCCCGCCAAGGCGCTTTCTCGGGGCTGCCGCCCCGTACCCCCGCCAAGCCTTTGAAAAGGCTTGACCGAAACTTTAAACACTTTGTATAAGGCAATCAGCCTCGCCGGTGGTCGTCGAGTCAGATTGCCATTTACTTTACGTTTCTCATTAAGTAAAATGTGCCGAATATATGAATTTAACCGTAAAAACTTAAATAAAGTCGCAAAATTAAATGCTCATCTTGCCGCCATACTCTCGGCGGGAAGATGAGCAAGCTGCAAAGCAGGTTAAGTTTTCGGGGTTTGCGTAATAATCTCGAAG
>CAMEIT010000078.1 GCA_945918795.1 uncultured Clostridia bacterium
GGATACGCATGAGCTACACGGCTACGCTTACCACCATGGCAGCACTTCTCGACCTTCTGCGGGATTCCTGCGAAAAATTATAACCATTTCGCGAGATGAATCAAGAAAAGAAAAACTATTATGACTCCGATGATTATTATTTTGGTTATTGTTTTGCTCATCGCACTCTGGTGCGTCAGAACGGTCAATGACTTTAAGAAAAAGGAAATTCGCATTGGTGTTCGCTTATCTGTCATCCAAAAACAGCAGTACGCTTAAAAAGCTCCTCAGCGACAATGTCATCAGCGGTGTGCTGAAGGAGGCATAGGCGATACTGTGGAATATAATCCGTGGGGAAGAGTAGAACCCGGCTATATGGTGTTTCCGTTCTCTTATAATAAGGCGCTCGGCAGTGATCATATCAAGGCAAACTACAAGGGACTGAACATTGAGCTGAGCGATATTGAGCTCATCAATGAAGAAGATTACACAGACGAAGAGGGAAACACACAGCACAGCAGCACTACGTGCTTTAAAGGACAGTGGCTCATCTGTGACTTCGGAAAGGAACTCTCGGGTGAAGTTCGTCTTTCTGCCAACGACAAAAAACTGCTGAAGCAGCACAAAAACGACAGCGTGGAGCCGGAGAATGAGACCTTCAACAATCGCTTCCTCGTCACTGCCCAAAATGCGCAAGAGGCGTTCTACATACTCACGCCGCACATGATGGAATATATTCTCACAATGGCTGACAAGAGCGGCGGCGATGTATATATGTCTTTCCTGCGTGACGGAAAGATGCAAGTTGCAGTCAAGACAGGGCGCGACTTCTTCGAGCTTGGAAAAAGCAATGCCGATCTGGAAGAACTGCGTCGGAAATTTTTGGGTGAGCTGAGCTGGTTCACCGATATAGTCGACACGTTGCGCGTGGAAGATACCCTCTATAAGAAGGAGACGAACATATGACACTCGGAATGGCCGTTTTTCTGCCGGCACTCGCTGTGGCGGGCATTGTGCTTGTCTTTCGGTATTTGCGAAAAAAGCCGAAGCTGCGCATCATTTGTCTAGTACTGTTGTCCCTAATAGCACTGATTCTCGTCGGATATATCGGTTTGACTGCCATTTTTATTGATGCGGTGCGCAATCAGCCGCCTGCTCAATAATCAAAGCGTATATAATGGTACAAAATGCTTTATCAATACTGCCGATAAAGCAAATTGTGACAATATCATTCGGGACTGCCGTAAAAGTACGCAAAAAAGGGGGGAGCGTATGCAACGGCGATAATCCCCTATTATATAATAAAGGCGGCTGACGGATATTCCGAACAGTCGCCTTTTGATTGTTGCCGGGGAAAGGTCGGCAGTGCCGGTAATTTAACGTCATCGGCATTATTGCTCCCATAAAATAAACAAAAAAATCAAAGTTCTTTGCCGATATTTTTTTGACTTCTTTGATTCTTGTGTCTATTTATATAAGTAACTGAACTTTGTTAAGATTTTTTGAAGATTTGTTAAGATTTTTTGAGAATAAACTTGATTTATTACTGTGCTTGTGCTATAATTAGAGAGCGAATTGTTTTTTTGTCGAATAATGAATATAGTGAGTGTAATAATCTCCGAGTTGAGGTAAATGTTATGAATTTTTTGGAAGAGCGCATTTTAAAGGACGGAATTGTTAAGGAAGGAAACGTACTGAAGGTTGACAGCTTTCTCAATCACCAGATGGACGTTAATCTTCTTGACGAGATAGGCAAGGAATTTCACAGACGTTTTGCGGATTTGAATATTACAAAGGTTTTGACTATTGAAGCATCCGGCATCGCAATCGCTTATGCAGTCGCACGTTGCTTTAATGTTCCTATGGTGTTTGCCAAAAAGACACAGAGCATCAACATAGACGGAGATATGTACACTACCGAGGTTGAATCTTTTACACATAAAAACAGGAACCAGGTTATTGTGTCCAAGAGATTTCTCTCAAGCGAGGACAAGCTTCTTATTGTCGACGATTTCCTGGCAAACGGTTGTGCGCTTCAGGGGCTTCTCTCCATTGCCGAGTTGTCCGGCGCAAGTGTTGAGGGAATAGGCATTGCCATTGAAAAAGGTTTCCAATACGGCGGAAGAAGCATTCGAAACCTAGGCTACCGTCTTGAGTCTCTTGCCATAGTTGAGTCTATGGATGCGGCGACTCAAACAATAGTTTTCCGTGAGCAGTAATAAATTACTGCTTTGGTTGTTATTTTGATTTATAAGGCTTGCCCTTGTAAATAAATTTTTATTTTTATTATTCAGGAGGAACTCCATTATGTCCAAGAAAATTTTATCTATGGTTTTGGCAGTTGTTATGCTTGTTGGTTCTGCTTTCACGCTCACCGCTTGCGGCAATGACAAGAAGGACATCAAAGCAGCATTGATCTGTCTGCACGGTGACAGTTCTACCTACGACAAGAACTTTATTGAAGCATTCAAGCAGGCTTGTGCAAATAAGGGTCTTAGCGAGGAAGACTACACAATCATTACCGATATCCCGGAGGGTACCGAGTGCTACGATAAGGCGGCTGACTTTGCTGACAACGGCTACAACGTTATTTTTGCTGACTCATTCGGTCACGAGGCTTATATGATTAAGGCAGCAAAGGAATTCCCGGATGTGCAGTTCTGCCACGCAACAGGCACAAAGGCACATACAGAAGGACTTAGCAACTATCAGAACGCATTCGCTTCTATCTACCAAGGCAGATACCTTGCAGGTGTTGCTGCAGGCTTGAAGCTCGTTGAACTTTACGGCGACGCTGACGGTAAGGTTTCCGACGAAAACGCAAAGATCGGTTATGTAGGTGCTCATCCTTATGCAGAGGTTGTTTCGGGTTATACTTCTTTCTACCTCGGCGTAAAGAGCGTAGTTGAAAACGTAACTATGGAAGTTCGTTACACAAATTCATGGTACGATGAAACAGCTGAAAAGACAACAGCTGAAGCTCTTATCGATGCAGGCTGCAAGCTCATTTCTCAGCACGCTGACTCCATGGGCGCTCCTACTGCTTGTGAGAACGCAAATATTCCAAACGTTGCTTACAACGGCACAACAGGCAAGAACACATTCGTTATCGCATCAAGAATTGACTGGGTTCCTTACTTTGAGCATATGCTTGATTGCACAATGAACGGCAAGGACATCGAGGACGACTGGACAGGCACACTTGCTAACGGCGCTGTTAAGATTACAGCTCTCGGCGATGCTGCTGCAGAAGGCACACAGGCAAAGCTTGACGAGATTGCCGCTAAGCTGAAAGACGGTTCTCTCAAGGTATTTGATTGCTCAACATTCACGGTTAACGGCGAGCACATTACAGAGTACCTTGCAGACGTTGACGATGCAGGCGACTATGTTCCCGAGACAAACGTAATCAAGACAGAGAACGGCGTTACATTCTTTGACGAGAGCGCATACCGTTCTGCTCCTTACTTTGATATTCGTATTGACGGCATTACAGAGGTAAAGTGATTTATTCTTTGACGGTCGCATAAAGCGAAAGCCGCGATCGGTGTTGTTACAGGCATAAGGGTTGTCGTTTTTGCGGCAACCCTTTATATGATAAATGTCCATATTTACACCTCATACATAAAGGAGAAAATTTGTGAAAAAGCAGACTGTAATTGAGCTTCGCGGCATTACAAAGCGTTTTGGCGCAAGCATCGTTGCAAACAAAAACGTTTCAATAGACGTTAAAAAAGGTGAGATCCTCTCTATTCTCGGCGAGAACGGTTGCGGAAAAACCACCCTTATGAATATGCTGGCAGGCATCTATTATCCCGACGAGGGAACTATCCTTATTCGCGGCGAGGAGGTCAGCATACGCTCACCGAAGGATGCCTTTCATTATAATATAGGTATGATACATCAGCACTTCAAGCTGATTGATGTATTCACTGCCGCGGAGAACATCGTTATCGGGACGCACGATGACGGAAAATATGATATAAAATCGGCAAAAAACCGTATTCGCGAAATGAGCGAAAAATACGGATTCCATATAGATTTAGATAAAAAAGTCTATGAGATGTCTGTCTCGGAGAAGCAGACGGTAGAAATAGTCAAGGCACTTTACCGAGGTGCGGATGTGCTTATTTTGGACGAGCCTACCGCAGTTTTGACTCCGCAGGAGATAGACCGACTTTTCGATGTGCTTCGTGCTATGCGTGAGAACGGCAAGTCTGTTATAATCATCACGCATAAGCTCAACGAGGTTATGGAGATTTCCGACCGCGTGACGGTACTTCGCAAGGGGGAACACATAAAGACGGTCAACACATCCGAAACAAACGAAAAAGAGCTTGCGGATATGATGGTGGGACAGAAGGTTACGCTCAATATCGATCGTCCCATGCCCGAAAATCCAGAGCTTCGACTTGAAGTTGAGGGGCTTTCGCTTATGGGAAGCGAAGGTCATCTTTTGCTTGATGATGTGAGCTTTTCCGCATACGGCGGCGAAATTCTCGGAATTGCAGGTATTGCGGGAACCGGTCAAAGAGAACTGCTTGAGTCAATAGCCGGACTGCATCATCTGCAAAGCGGACGTGTTACATATTACAATCCCAAAAAAGACAAGCCCATTACTTTCTTCCATAAGACCTTTGAGCGAGTTATGGAGCTGGCAGGAAGCGGAATGCTCCGCTATGCCGACGGAAGAGATTTCACCGGCAAGGACGAGAAAGGAAAGCCTCTTTCAAAGAAGACTATTCGTGGGCAGGTCGAGGCAGGCGAGATCTTTTTCAAAGAAGATGAGGTTATCAACCTTCGTGAAAAGACGCCTTTGCAAATTCGCGAGCTTGGCGTCAGATTTTCTTTTGTTCCCGAGGATCGTCTCGGTATGGGATTGGTTGCGAATATGGACATCACAGACAATATGATGCTCCGTAGCTATCGCAGAGGTAAGTCGGCGTTTGTTGACAGAAAGACGCCCGAGGAGCTTGCAAATGATATTATCGAAAGCCTTCAGGTCGTCACCCCGGACGTACACACTCCCGTGCGCCGTCTTTCGGGCGGTAACATTCAAAAGGTGCTTGTCGGCAGAGAGATTGCCGCAGGTCCCCGTGTTCTTATGGCGGCATACCCGGTGCGCGGACTTGATATTAACTCCTCTTACACCATTTACAACCTTCTTACAGACCAAAAGAAGAACGGCGTTGCCGTTATATTCGTAGGTGAGGATCTTGATGTGCTGTTGTCGCTTTGCGACCGTATTTTAGTCCTTGCAGGTGGAAAGGTTATGGGTACGGTGGATGCACGAAAGGCGAAGAAGGAAGAAATAGGACTTATGATGATGGGTACTGCCCTTGAAGATATAGAAAAACAAGAGGGAGGAAGCTTATAAAGCTGTTTTGTCTATGGAAAAGCAACAAACTAAACAAGAACAGATCAAAAAAGAGCCTTGGCTCCGTATTGTCAAGCGAGATGCGCTCCCGGCATGGAAGATCATTCTGATTTACGCAATAGCGATTGTCGCGAGCCTTTTGCTATCCGCAATTATATGCTCGCTGTTTTCTTCTAAAAATCCGCTGGCGTTTTTTACTTCTCTGTTTACGGGTGCATTTGGCTCGCCCCGCCGAATTTGGCTGCTTTTGCAGGATACCGCGCTTCTTCTCGGTGTGGCAGTAGCACTTGTTCCCGCATTTAAGATGAAGTTTTGGAACCTCGGCGGTAACGGACAGATACTTGTCGGTTGTCTTGCGGCTATCTCGTGTATGTTCTACCTCGGAGGCAAAATTCCTGACGCTTTGCTCATACTGATTATGACAGTTGCAAGCATTATTGCAGGCGCGGTATGGGGTGTTTTGCCGGCAATATTCAAAGCGTATTTCGGAACAAACGAATCGCTTTTTACACTTATGCTCAACTACATCGCCACGGGACTTGTGGCTATGTTCATTACTATTTGGGTAAAGAGCGGCTCGGGCGTGCTTGAACCGTTGAGTTCGGGAAATTTCCCCGCTCTGTTCGGCAATAAGTATATTTTGACGGTGCTCGTTTTCTTAATCCTTGCCATACTGATGTATATTTATCTTAAATATACCAAGCACGGATACGAGATAGCGGTAGTAGGCGACAGCCCCAATACGGCAAAGTATATCGGCATTGACGTTAAACGTGTTATTATCCGCACTATGATCATTTCCGGCGCACTTTCAGGCGTTGTCGGACTCTTCCTTGCAGGCGGCATACATCACACTATAAGTACCGCCTCGGCAAATAATATGGGCTTTACAGCCATAATGGCAGCATGGCTTGCTTCCTTCAATCCGCTCGTGATGATAGGAACTTGCTTCTTCATCATTTTTATTGCAAAGGGTATGGTGGAGGTCAGAGGAAACTTCGGATTTACCAACGACAGCATTGCAAATATCGTCATTGGCCTTGTGTATTTCTGTGTTATCGCGTGCAGCTTCTTCATCACATACCGCGTGGTGTTCCGCAAGTCGGGCGCGAAACGCAAAAAAACCGATGAAGCGAAAGGAGTTGATTGAGCATGACAATCTTTTTTGTATCTGCAATTTCAATAGCAACCGTACTTTTGTACGGATGTATCGGTGAAATAATCACCGAAAAGGCAGGACACCTGAATCTCGGCATACCGGGAATTATGTGCATGGGAACTGCCGGCGGTTGTCTTGGCGTTTCGCTTTATATGGGTACGCTTTCATCACCCGAAAACGCATCATGGATTCTTCTCATACTTATTTCGTTGCTCTTTTCCATGGCATTTGCGGCGGCACTCGGAAGTATCTATGCACTGCTGACAGTAACTCTTCGTTGTAACCAGAATATTACGGGACTTGCCATTACGGTTTTCGGCGGCGGCGCTACAAACTTTATTATGTCGTTTGTAGACCGCACTTACTTTGATCCTGCAGGCAAACTGATTTCTTCCTCATTGCCGTTTGCCGATAATCTCGACGGATTCGGCAAAGTGGTGTTCGGACACGGAATTTATGTGTATCTTGCCATTGCGGTGGCGGTTGTTTGCTCTATCGTGCTGAACAGGACGCGCGTCGGACTTCATCTGAGGGCAGTGGGTGAGAGCCCGGCTACTGCCGATGCGGCAGGTATCAACGTGGTTTTGTATAAGTACGTGGCTATAATTTCAGGAAGCGCAATCGCAGGCATTGGCGGATTTTACTACATCATGGATTATATCAAGGGCAGCTGGGAAAATGCCGCCACAATTGAGGCATTCGGATGGTTGGCAATAGCTCTTGTTATATTCGTACTTTGGAAGCCCAATGTTGCAATTTTCGGTGCGTTTCTGTTTGGCGCTTGCTTCATCGTGGCGTTTGTTATTCCGGATATTACTTCCACGCAAAGAGAAATTATCAAGATGTTGCCTTATGTGGTTACTATTGTAGTTCTTGTATTGACCAGCATCCGTAAAAAGCGCGAGCATCAGCCTCCCGCCTCACTCGGACTACCTTATTTCCGCGAGGACAGATAAAACAAAAACAGGCTTGTTCATGCTCCCGATTGGGAAGAACAAGCCTTTTATTATGCCTGCAAAATAGAGCATACGCGATGCGGAGAACAGTGAGAATATTGCATTTGTTCTGATGAGACGGTTATTACGGATATGTCTATACGGGAAATGGCGGCAGGGTTGACATCGGATACGGAAATTGTTACTTTTGCAGATAGAATTTTCAAAAAACAATTTCACAATAACGGCATAAATGAATCTTGCCGCGGTATTCTTCTTCGTCTGTAACAGAGGTCTGCTTCATTCCGCATTTTTCCATTACACGACGGCTGGCTGTAACCTGCGATCACCTTGCGAAAGCCCATTTCTCGAAGTTCGCAAATAATCGCCCGCACAGCTTCCGTTGCATACCCATGTCCCTGATGATCGGGATGAATGACATATCCGATTTCTATTTCTTCGCCTTTTATTCCGCAGTCGTTTATAAAAATCGATGATTTTTCCATTCAGATAGATTCCGTATTCAAGGTGCGTTGTATCTTCTTCCCGACTGAAATCAATCAATTTTTCAGCCAAATTCTTCATCTGCTCAACGGATTCAAATTTCGGTACCATAAAAGTTTTCGTGATCTCGGGATTCAAAAGCAGGTTGACCAGCCCGTCAACATCCTTCGAGGAGAATGGCTTTATGATAAGCCGTTCTGTTTTAATCAATGCTTTTTTTTTAATCGGTAATGCCATTTTCGCCTCTCCGTAAAAACCAATTTATCGATATATTATTTCAATAAACAGGTCAAAAGTCAATTCTACCGTCCGATTCCGCACAGCAGGTCAAAATCAGTATATCTTTTTCGATATTTCCGATTTTTCGAAGCAAAATTCACCGCACTTCTTCAATGTTCACTTTTACCTTATCAAATTATACCAAAATAGTCATTCTTGAAATTTGAGAGAGCTTCAATATCATACCATTTTAATCTGTCAATCCTTATTTTTTTCTTACTCAAAGCGAATAACCGTCTATCATTATTTTTTTGATATTCATCGGCTTTAATTCCGAATGTGTTCTTGTCTAACTCAATAATTTTATAGCACGGATTAATGTTATTCGTTTTATAATATGAAAAACGATTCTCTTTACAGTCGATAATAATCAACGGACGAGCCAATTCATTTGAGGATTCATTATACAAGCTTGATTGTAAGAAAACCAAATTTCCTGTAGTGTTAAATACTACCTCCTGCTTCGGAAAACAAAAATCAATAATATTCAAAAACAAATAAGGACTTTGCTTATTTTTCAGTATAGCTAAAAAGCCGACATAATTCATCATGCTTGCTTCCGCAATCGAATAAATAAGGCACGCTGTATCAGATGTACTGTTTTCAAAAAGAGTATCGGTAATCCAAGGCATCCTCTCCCTGTTATCCCAGCAGGGCAATGATTCAAAATCATAATTCCATCCGTTCACTATCATATAATACCCCCGTTTCATAAAACATTTATTTCTGATTTTGCAGAGCAAAATCCACCGCATTGAGACAGCACCTTTTGCTTTTATATCTTTTCGTATGTTCCTACCTCGGCGTCAGGGGAAATCTCTATTGTTTCTCCGTATTTTACACAGGAAATCCTGCATCCTGCGCCTATGGCGACGACGCGCCCCGAAACGTTTTCGGCTGTCACGTTTTCGAGCGCTATTTCGTCTCCCTCTATCGAATCCTTTACAGTAAAGCAGTCAGATCCCGCTTTTCCCATTATTTTTGATATGAGGGGGAGACGGGCTATGGGTTTTGAGTGGGTGTGGGGGAAAATAACTATCTTTCCGCCGCCTATGTTTTCCGCACTGCCGTCGTTTTCAAATTCTATTTTTATTTGTTCTGCGTTGATAAGTCCCTCCGCGTTTATCTTTCCCCTAATATCGGCATTTTCGGCTTCGACATTTTTTGCGGATATTCCTCCGGAGGCTTTGAGAACATTGCATTTTATATCTCCCTCAAAAACGCATGAGCCTGATACTGAGAGCTTTTCTTTAACCTTGCAGTCTCCGCCCGCTTTAACCGAGCCGCTTATGGATATTTCTCCTGCGGAAATGTTTTTTTCTGCATGAAGGGAGCCGGCAACGCTTATTTTACCTTCACAGCGAAGCTCTCCGTTTAATTTTGCGGAGCCTGAACAGGAGAAATTTTTGCAGCTTATGAGTCCTTCTCCTTTTGCGCTTCCGCTGATGCCTATGTTTTCATATTCTCCGGATGTGATCATTCCGGAACCCGATATTCTCATGTCCATAATTCAATCTCCTTTTTCGATAATATTTTTTATTGTTTCTGTGATGTCCTTTTTTTCTCCGTTTTCGAGAATAAGGCTTATCGACTTTATATCCCGTATACGGAATGTTTTTTCACCGAACTCTGTGGAAAGGGAAACAGAGATGTCGTTTTTCTCCTCACCGGAGAGCTTTTTTGCAAGCTTGTCGAGGAGAATATCGTTTTTCTGACTTAATATCAGCTCCATTCGCTCGCATAT
>CAMEIT010000079.1 GCA_945918795.1 uncultured Clostridia bacterium
TCGTCATTTTTGAGTTATTCATCGTTTATCCTCCTTAAAAATTAGTTTTTTGGAATAGCTCTATGTAATCGGCTTTTCGCCGTTTACAACGATTTCAGGTTGTGCAGAACGATCTGTCATTCTCCATTCGACGCAGAGGTATCGTTTGCGGTATCGTCATTTGCTGTGTTTTTCTCTGCCTGCTGAGAAGCAAGCTGTGCTTTCAGCGCCATTAGCTCTGCCATCATCTTTTGCGCTTCGGCGCGTTCCTCTTCGATCTTTGCTCGTTCCTCATTCATTTGTTCGATCTGCTCTTTCTTATAACGGCGGAACAGTTTTACGCAATCAATTCCTTGCATTAATATTAATATAAGGAAGGGGATAAGAATACAAACGATATATCCCGGTGTGGTTTTCAAAAACTGAAAGAATGTACCCACTTTCGGAATATGTGTTTGATATTTTCCCAGCACATAGGGATAAGTAACCACGATCTCGTCATCAGTATCGGTTGTCGTACCGTAGGTGATAAAACCGGGCTCTCCTTGCGCATCGGTAGTCAGCTTTCTGATCTTATGAGTTACGGTTTCGCCATAATTCGAGGTATTCTGTGAGGTGTAGGAGATGATATCGCCTTCCTTTAAGGTAGAGGGGTCAACATCCTTTATCAGTACAAGATCGCCTGCGGAAAAATCGGTTTTCGACATTGAATCGGTAAGTACGATAAAAGCCTTATATCCGAATAAGCTCCGGTCGGAACGATCAAAAGTGTTGACCGCCACTATCGTAAATATCATCATACAAACCGCTAATGCCACCATTAGCCAGACAAATATATTTTTAATTATAGTAAGCTTTTTTTTCATATACACGAGCCTCAGCGTTCTTTTTTTGTGATTTGCCGTAACAATTCAGTTTCGTATTCCGACATCTTTATATCAAATACGTTCTCTGATTTTTACTGTATGAACCTCAATCAAACAATTTGTTTGGATTGTTCTTTGTTTGTACCGCGTCTGCACACATATCAAATGTCAATGTCAGATTCTGCGTGCTGTTTCCTGCTTCGGTGGGGAAATAGAAGTAAATAGTCAACTCCCTACGTTCATTTTTTCGGAGAATATCATCCGCTGCTCCCGCATTCGCACGGCTAAGTTCCGCAGAGGTACCGTGATACAATGTTGTATCTCCTGACTTTATGGTTATTTGGAGTACGTCGGCTAACCCTCCCGTTACATTGTCGAAGTACAGCTTATAATAAACATCCCAAGTGCTTTCGTTTTTTATAAAGAAATCTTTTTGTACCGTCATACCGGGCTCGAATACAAATTCTCGTTCTTCTATGACAGGCTTGCCGTTGTTCAGGTTGATCTTTATCGAGCCGGTCTGAAATGAATTGTTTTCTACCGAAACAATTGCCCCTATAAGGGCGCCGGTGGTTATACACAAGCAAACAGCCAATATAATCACAGTGATAATATATCCGGTCAGTTTTTTAGCAGTCTTATTATCGCTTACCATTGAATTCAATCCTCCTATCTGCTCTTTTTGTCGAGATTGCCCTTTTCCTCGACCCACCAACGAAAATCGGCTACCAGTCTTTGATTCATATACTCGTTGCCAACGCTTGTTTTTAAGTAAACGGTGATCTCGTAATCGACATAACTTGTTGTTTTTGCGTTCGAATAAAGAGGGTGGGTTAATGGATTGGGCATATCGCGCATCAGTCCGTCATACAGCACCTCGCCGCTGCCGGATAACACGACCCGACAACACAGCACCTCGGCGAGCTTCTCGTATCCGGCGCGGATGTCCGCATGAAATCGAAGAATTACTGTTCCATTATGGAAAACACGGATGCAGTAATTATGGGTTTCTCTGTCGCCGGGAAACATATTGACTACCTTGAAAGGTATATTGTCATCTGCATTACGGTTATAAAGGGAAAGTGTGGTTGCGCCTGTATCCGGGCCGCCGGGAATGGTACCCGGTGTAGTTGCAGTTGTCGTGGTAGTTTCGGTTTGGGTCTGGGTTTGGGTCTGGGTTTGGGTCTGGGTCTGGGTCTGAGTTTCGGTTTGGGTTTCGGTCGTCTGAGACGCTGTTCCGCTTCCCGCAGGCTTGATTATGTTATCCTTTATGATTGCCAAAAAATGGAGAGCGGGAAAACGATCGCAGTTGTGTATCAGAAAAAGAAGAAGCAAGCTGATCACCAACAGAATCGCCAGGATTATGATTGCAATTTTTAATTTTCTGCGTGTTTTTTCTTCCATTGAAACACCCCCTGTAAATTTTTGTTTTGTTGCCAAGCAAGTCAGCTATCATCCCTTGAAACAAGAGAAAAACAAACGGTTTCTTCGGCGACAGCGATCCCCTTGCAAAGCCACGCAATCGAAAAAACAAACCGAAAGGACTGTTTTCAAACGGCTGTTTTTCCGTCTGAAAATCAAAAGCGAAAAGGCCGGAACACCTTTACATAAAAAGTGCCCAAAAAAGCTTTTAAGCAAATACATTATAATCTGCGGCCCGAATCAGGTGCAAGACCAAGGAACATACAATAGTGATGGAATTTTATGAAAAAAGAATTATCCCTGACTCAGATTCACGGAAAGGGATAATTTCCAATGAGGCGGAATAAGCCATATGGCGGTACAAGAGAAGCTCTTATGCCAAAGGCATCATCCTCACACTCCGCATCCCCATGCTCATACAGAGCGGAAAGCAAAGTCGCTTTTTGAGAAGATAGAAAGCCTTATAAATATTCAAATCAATTGCAGAACGAGCAGAAAAAATGCAATTAATTTTACAGGAAAATGATATTTTTCCCGAGATGTTTCCTTTCTGAAATAAAAAGGTGTGTAGCCGAAGCTACACACCGAAAAATGCATAGCTCCCATTGTTGCTACACAAGTTTTCCACACACGATAATAAGGTATGCCGAAAAGAGCATGCATTTTTACCAAAAGTAAAAACAGCACACCTATACCGTGTAAACAATATCAACTTGTGTAGCAAATATATTATAATACGAAACAACAATTTTGTCAATGTATTGAAAAGAAAAACTGCCGACCGCATCATCGACAGTTTTCTTAATTGAATTTTCTTGAACCTATGTGCAATCATTGCATGGCCGAGCATAGCTACCCCATGGCTCGTTTACTCCTTTTTCTCTCGTCAGAATTGCGCGCAGAGTTGCTGATCCTTACCATGGGGGATCAGCCTTCTTTCTGCCGTTACACAGGTGATGCCCATCTGTTTATCTCCCATTCTCTTCCCAACCGCCACGAAAGAAAAGAAACGTTATTCAATCATGACTTATTTAATCTGTAAAATGCCATTCTTGTTTCATTATGACCGCAGGCATATCTTTTTCGGGATGCGCATAGAAAACGGTAAGCAGATTTCCGTCATCAAGCTCCACTGTCGAAGGATATCCTAATCCGCACTGACGACATTTTCGTATATAATATTATCAATATCCCATGTTTCTCCGCCGTCTTTGCTGAACATTGCCCGTATGCCGAAATTTGGTTTTTGCCTATATCCGTAAAGACTTATCAGAACGCCGGAAGAATGTTCTATAAGATGAGCCGGAGCACCTCCATGATCGGGAAGTATTTTTTCGGGAACAGACCATGTTTTTCCGCCGTCAGTCGATTTTGATTGATATGTTGTAAATTTAGGCTCTGTGCGGATATGGCACAGTATCGTTCCGTCCGAGAGCTGTATCGCATAAGGTTCACATGAGTGGATCTTGATACCATCTTTGTAAATTTCTTTTATCTCACCTATTTTCTCCATATTCCCATCCGGGTTGATTTTATACGCTTCTATAAGGTCTTTCCCCTTACCGAATGCGTCATCTTCTCTGAAAGTTGCACCGACCCACAAAATCGTACCGTCATTTAACTCTATAGGACCGTGCGGAGAGGTTATGGGACTTTTGTTGAGTTTGCCGAATGTTACCCCGCAGTTAGTGCTGATTCTGAATGTCGCGCCAAGAGCTTCTTTTTCTTTATCAGGGGGTATCATATCAAGATAAGCGTCAATAAAAGCTTTTTCATCTTGACTACCGCGAACATTTATATTCTGTTCCATCTGGAATTTTACGGTATTATTAAATGAGGTTACGATCAATCCGCTTTTGCCGAATGGACATAAGCCGGTATCGCGGTCATCGAGAAATGTATCAATAACCGGTGCGGGTGCAGTAAATGTTTTACCGCCATCCTCGCTAAAAGAAATAACGGCTTTACCAAACGGACATATATGATACATTCTGAAGCCTGAAGCGCCAACCGCGATTTTGTTGTTTTTCATCTTTACAATCGTAGGCCAGGCAAAATAATTAAACCTGCTTTCTTGATTGCTCATAATAATTTGAGGCTTGCCGATCAGTTCAACTTTCATGATAATTCCTCTCTTTGGGTTGACTTTTTTTCATTATATAATAAAGCCATTCATATTTCAATAATAAATACGGACAAAAGTAACTTTAATGTGTCCTTTGAGGAAATCACACGAATTATGAAACAAAAATCCAAATAGCTGATCCGGAAAAAAGAGTATTCTTTCCAAAAGGTTTTTACAAATTTACGACAGAACTGTCGCCTATAGAGCAGCATCATTATAAGGGCATCCGCATAATTGCCGAAGGCTTTGTAAAATGTTGAATTCGCAATCTCGTCAACGCTTAATGATATGCCTTTGGCTCTTTCAGAAGGTAGGATATGTTCTCTATGCAAGTTATCACCTTTTCTCACGATAACCGGATTGACAACCCCGAATGTTGAAATGCTTTCCACAAGCTCTGCCATTTTCTCATCATCACGCACCCCAAACGGGTAGTCGGGCGCATCGTCAATGGCTGACAACGGAATTACCCGAACTTTCTCTCGCTTCGGATCAGTTGAATTTACTTCTTTGTTTTCGTCCACGGACTTTCCTCCTGAATGTATTTAGGAAACAAAAAAAGACCGTAGTTCATTTCTGAATTACGGTCTGATATCGTATTCCTATGTAAAAGGAGAAAATGTTGTAAGTTCAAGTCTAAAAAGGTCAAAAAAGTTTCCCTAAATTAACGCAAGACTCTTTTGAACAGCCAAACACAAGATATTAAAAAACGGCTTTAGAATAGCAAAAAGACCACAATCTCTTGTGGTCTTTTTGCGAGTTTCCCTTTTGTAGCATCGGGATGAGTTACTCCAACAATTTTGAACCTTTCTATCATCCGTTATGATATCAAGTTCTCATAAAAACTGCTTTGATAGCCATGCTCGAAAAAAAAAAGAAAAGGCTGATCGGAGTTTTTCCTCAAACTCAGGTTGATAATGTCTATAATCTCCATAAAAGTACTGCTCATGAATCATAACCCGTATGCAGTTACGTTGCCTCATGTGCCTCAGTCGTTCTAAAATTTCCTTTATTGAAAAGCAATTTAAGACAATATCAATGGAGGCAAACGAGATTTTGCCAATTTTCAGGATCTCGCCGTTGCGGATTTTCTCGGCATTGCTTTCTTCGATACCGTATGAGGTACGCGGATTTTGATTGCTGCCGAATAGTCCTAACAATCCGAAAACGCGGTTGTCCTCCATTGCCTTCAGACCGTCTTCGGTCAATAAGCAATAATGAATCGTTGTTGTGTTTGCCAATGCCGCAGAGGAGGCAAAGCGCTTAATCTGCTCATGCACCCGTTTGCAATCCTCGTAAACCTCATCATAATCAGAACTTTCATAAGGCTTGACATTTTCCAGTTTCGAGTGAAAAGAAAGCTTGAGCCAATCCGAGTTCGCTTCCCATTCATCATAATAAGCCTCGCTCGTTTGCGAAAGATCGAAATCTTCCATTCGGTAAAATAAATTCAGCTGCACCTTCAATCCAAACTCTTCATGGAGACGTTGATACATAGCAAGATACGGGTGATCAAACATACTCTGATAGTGATTTTCGGTTATTTCTTTCAAAAAACGAATGTTATCATCAATGGTAAAACAAAAATTTTTGATAAGACCACCGCCTTTCTTGTAATCATTATAACACACAATCGCAAATATTACAATACATTTCTCAATCGCAAGTCGCGGGTTCAAGTCCATAAGGCTCGAAAAAAGTTGCAAAAAACAAAAGGTCAAAAAATTTGCCCTAAAAACACGAAAAGCCCTTGAAATTCAAGGACTTTTCGTGTTAGGGTGTAAAATTGTTGCCCCATTATGGCTCTCATATACGATATAGATGCCGTTACTTTTCTGTATGCTCTATGATACTATGTTTTATAATAACGCCACTACCTCTCTTGCCGACTATAATATCAACCGCCAATCTTGCTATTTCAGGAACAGAGTACAATTCCCTGAACGCCCATATTGTACATATTTCTGATGCACTCGATTTCGTACTGTTTATCATAATGTGTTATCATAATTACGGCGCTAAGCCCAAGCTTGTGTAAAACAAGTTCTGTTTCCGTTATGAGCTTAGAAAAATATTCATTATTCAAATTAAATACGATAATTCCAACCTGACCAATAATTTTATTTTCACTGTTACTGTCTACATATTCACGATAACCATACTGTTTGGCAATGTTAATAATCCTCTTTTTTGTTTCTGCACGAATGTCTGACCGGTTATTCAGTGCTCTGTCAACTGTACCTTGAGATACTCCGCATATCTTTGAAAGTTCTGAAGTTGTTATTTTCAGATGTTTCATGGAAAAATCTCCATATTTTGAAAAATTTTCATTTCATCGAAATGTATTATACCATTTTCAAAGTTAAAGTCAATCATCCTACCGTCAATTTTCAATACCGAAATGCTCTTGCAAAATTTCAAGCCCAAAGATGACAACAGAATTTCGCCCTCTTTTATAGAAATAACCACTTTATCTTCATCAAGTACAAATTCGCCCCATGCACCGTCAACACTCCAAATGCTTCTGAATTTATCTGTTACATACGGGTTAAAGCCAATATATTTGTTTGGCATATCAAATTCAAAGCCGCAAAGTATCGGTATCAGCGCATAGCTTGCCATAGAACGAGCATAGTTACTTCCACATTCAAATTCGTTCCAGGGATTTCGTTTCTTGCCATCAAATCTATCCCTTACAGCCGAGGCAACCTTTACACCTTCATCAACCATATTTCTTGAACACAGAAGCCCGGCAAATGAATATTCAAAACCTGTCATTGTTTCTTCACAATATGGGACAGGTATCTTTGGCTTGTTTATATCGCCGGGATAATTGCATATAACAGTCCCCGATTCATCATTAAGAGAAAAAATCCTCCAGGGGTTGACAAAATCTCTCATACTGGGTTTATAATTGTTCTTCATCATCTCTTTAAGAGCCGTAGATACCTGTTCTCTGTCAAATATATCCCCAAGACCTATTATATCCGCATGCCATTGGGCAAGCATCTGATCTATTGACGAACCTTCTGCAATCTGATATTTTAACTCCTTTGTTTCCTCATTCCAGTAGGTATCCGATGCCGAAAATCTATCAGTAATATTTTTGTCCGTTATATCTATCTTATGAAAAAAATATTTGCCGTTAAATAGATTTTTCTTTGTCCAGCTAAAACCTTTATTAAATAATTCACGGTATTCCTGAGCTTTCTCTTTATCTCCTAAAAATTCACCCATCTCAGCGGCGGCCTTAAGTGCCGCAAGATACATTCCCTCAAGCCATGAGGACGGGCCGAACAGTTCCATATCAAGAGTGTGATGCTGACGGCCTTCAAGCACACCGTCCTTATCAAAATCCCATGCGTCAGGGTTTTCGTCACTCCAGGCATATTCCAAAACCTTTTTTATATTTTCCCAGTTATCCGCAAGCCATTTATTGTTACCGGATATTTTCCATTCACGATAACATTTTATCACTGCACCCATTTGTCCGTCAACACAAGCACGAAAATCCGACATTTTTCTTCCAACAGGAAGCATTAACCTAAATCCCATTCTGCCATTTTTATCTGTGCTGTATTTGAATTCCAAATCTCTTATTGACCGTTCTAAATCAGGAAACAAAAAACACATTGCATATGCGTAATTCCACACATGCTGACAGGTTCCCGGGCAAGAGCCTTCTTTTTCACGAACACCCTCCCAACCATAAAATGAGCCATCTTCAAGACGCAACACAGTAGGTGATTTAAGTACAGATATATTAGCTGCAGCCGCATCTATTACGGCATCAGGCACCTATAAATTTAGTCCGCTCTCAACAATAGCCTCTATCGAGCCGAGAGAATCTCCGCCCATTTCGTAGAAATCATCATGAATACTGACTCTTTCGAGTTTTAAAACCTTGGCAAAGGCATCGCAAAGCGCCTTTTCGGTTTCATTGGTCGGCTCGGCATACTGCGAGCTTAAATCATGATGTGCAGGTTCCGGCAGTGCCTTGCGGTCAAATTTACCATTAGGTTTAAGCGGAACGGAATCAATATGGATGTAATAGGACAGGATCATATAATACGGCAATTTTTTCAGGAGTTCTGCCCGTAGCTTTTCCGCGTCGATTTCCACATCTGCGGTATAGTAAGCGCAGAGGGAGGATTGGCTGCCGTTTTCAAAGCCTTTTGCGGCTACCCAGTCAATTCCGAGAGCATTCTTCACCGCCGCCTCGATTTCAGCAGGCTCAATGCGGTTGCCGTTTATTTTAATCATATCGTTACTTCTTCCGAGAAGCACGAGATTCCCGTCCGGCAATTTTTTAGCAAGGTCGCCGCTGTGATAGATTCCGTTTACAAACGCTTTTCCGGTTTCCTCCGG
The DNA here is from genome assembly GCA_945918795.1 of uncultured Clostridia bacterium. GTDB lineage: Bacteria > Bacillota > Clostridia > HGM11327 > HGM11327 > SIG351. The sequence continues at coordinate 8,761 of CAMEIT010000079.1, forward strand.
AAGATTCATATATCCCCTTACATATTCATTACGGAAGCAAAGCTCCCCGGTTTCATTATCCGGCACCGGATTGCCGTCCTCGTCAAGCAACATATACTCAAGGTCAAACTGCGGCTTACCAATGGGGCATGTGATATACAGCTTGTCAATTCTGAAAACACCGACTACAAATCCGCTTTCACTCATCGCATACATATTGTAAATATCGACTTTATCCAAATAAATGTTGTTTGCCGGTTCACTGCCGACCACCAGATTTTTGAGGAACGGTCCGGTCTGTCCACCGAGCATACGAACATAGGATGGGGTCAGAAATGTAATACTGATACGTTTTTTAAGAAACATTTTTTTAAGGAGCAACGGATTTTTAATGGTTTTATAAGAAGCAATAAAAATTTTGCATCCGCCGTAGTACAGCACATAGAAAAGCACCATAATAGATGCCACAAAATTCATGGGAGCCAGGAGGGCGCCTCCGTCTTTATCGGAAAGGAGCGGATTCCCTTCGTAATTAACGGATTTTATGCATTCTTCAATATTTCCGTATTCGTGAAGCACACCCTTGGGATTTCCGGTCGTTCCGGAAGTATAAATGGCGTATGCGGCATCGTGATCATCCGTTTGCTCATGACCGTCAAGCGGTTCGCATTTTAATATTTCTTCCCATGCGTCACGGTTGATTTCGGATCTGCAACCGCAATCTTTCCTTATATACTCAATTCTTTCGGGGGCATAATTTTCTTCAACCAATGCGAACGCTGCCCCGGCTTTTTAAATGCCGACTATGGCAACAACCGGAAGCACACCGCGCGTCAAATTAATTAAAACAAAATCTTCCTTGCCGATACCCTTTTGCTTGAGCCACGCATACACCCTGCTGCTCAGCTCGTTTAAGTCTTCGTACGTAATACCCTTTGTGACCGTTTCGTCAAACAGTACGGTCTACTTCGGATTTTCTCTTGCATGGAGCTCCAATTGTTCAATCAACGTATGCATG
>CAMEIT010000080.1 GCA_945918795.1 uncultured Clostridia bacterium
GTCAAGACGAGGATGCTTTCTTTGCGGTAATTCTTTTTCTTTATCCATTTTCATCACCCATATCATTATATCACGAATCGACAGAGGAAAACAGTCTCTCCGCCGATATTTTTGTGCTTGCCAATTCTCCGTTAAGGACAACAGAGAAATTCAGGGCACGCTTTTTTGTTATGTAAAAAATCAATTTTGCCTCCTCTTTTTTCTGTATGCCGCGGGAGTCTCGCCTGTGAGCTTCTTGAATTGGCGTATGAAATGATATTGATCCGAATACCCGAGTCTTTCCGCAATTTCGTATATACTGCTGTTTTTGTCGGAAACAAGCAGGGATTGTGCATAATAAATCCGCGCTCCGATAACATCGCTCATGGGAGACGTACCGAAAATAGATTTATACAGCGCATGAAATCTTGACGGACTTATTGACATCATAGACGCCATTTCTGCAACCGTCCATTTCTTTTCAGGCTCCGAAAGGATTTTTCGTCTAAGCTTGCTCACGATTTCACGTTCGTTTTTATCGGGAATGCTGTTCACGCGCGGCTGGTTTATTGCCCGTGAAAATTTTATCAGGAACTCCAGCATATATGTATTAAGCATACGCGAGCGGAAAATTCCGTCCGAAAAGAATTCAGCCTCCGCTTTTCCGAATATTTCGGAAATAAAAGACGTATTCTGAGGATAAAGTATCTCATTTTGAGGAATATCAAAGCTTTTGAGAACGGTATTGAGCGAGCTGTCAATATGAACCCAATTATGCAGAAGCGGATCCTTTGCTTTGAACCACTGAGGTGTTTCGGGAGAATAAAATATGCACGCGCCCGGTTTTACAGAATACATTTTGCCGTTAACCGATATATCCGCATAAGACATAAAGTGCAAAAATGTGTAATCTTCTCTGCCGCACGGTCTGTCTATTATAAAGCCCGCCTTTTCGGGCCAGTCGTGACGTATCAAAATAACCTCCATAAAGCAAAAACTATCCTTTCCCTCAAATTCCCGTTATATATAATATTATACACAAAACAGTAGGATAAGTCAATTTTATAATAAAAAAAGATATTTAATATACTCGTAAATTTAATATAATATATATATAAACAGAAAGGATTCCGCTTGCTGTGCAAGTCGGTTTTAGTGTAAATATGAATATACCGAGACAAGAATATCCGCGTCCGCAGTTTGAGCGCAGAGATTGGATGAATCTTAACGGACTGTGGCAATTTGAAATTGACAATGACGCTTCCGGCGAAGCAAGAGCGCTTTATAAAGAGGGTGTGCCTCTTTGCGGCACAATAAACGTACCGTTTTGCCCTGAAAGCAGGCTTTCGGGAGTTGAACACAAGGACTTCATAAAGGGCGTATGGTACAAGCGCACAATTAATATTCCCGATACATCGAGTAAAATATTTATTCACTTCGGTGCTGCCGACTACATCTGCCGAATATATGTAAACGGCACTTTGGCAGGCGAGCACAAGGGCGGATATATTTCTTTCAGCTTTGATATATCCTCTCTCATCAGAAAAGGTGAAAACGAGATTTGCGTGTATTGCTCTGACGATACATTGTCTCCCCTTATCCCCTCAGGCAAACAGAGCGACAAATATGAATCATACGGCTGTCTTTACACGCGCACAACGGGCATATGGCAGACCGTATGGCTTGAATTTATTCCCGAGGAATACATAGAATTGGTAAAATATTACCCGAATGTAAATGATTCAAGCATAACAATCACTGCTTTGCTGAACGGAACAGGTGCTTTCAATGCAGACATATTTTACGACGGCGAGCTTGTTGGCAGTCACAGCACAAATTCTGCTTCGGGTGTAATAAGCTTTACCATAAAGCTTTCCAGAACAGAGCTTTGGGAAGTCGGCAAAGGCAGACTGTATGATGTAAAGTTTAAGTTCGGCAAAGATGAGGTAAAAAGCTATTTCGGTCTTCGCAATGTCCGCATAGACGGCAAAAAGCTTCTAATAAATAACAAAGCCGTATTCGGGCGCTGGGTTCTTGACCAAGGCTTTTATCCCGACGGAATATATACAGCACCGTCAGACGAGGCGCTGGAAAACGACATAAAGCTTTCAATGGCTGTCGGCTTCAACGGTGCAAGGCTTCACGAGAAAATATTCGAAGAACGCTTTTTATATCACGCCGACAGACACGGCTACATCGTATGGGGCGAATATCCCGACTGGGGAATGGACCATACCAATCCTGCGTCGGTGTATTCAATTCTCCCCGAATGGGCAGAAGAAATAAAGCGCGATTTCAATCACCCCGCAATAATAGGCTGGTGTCCGCATAACGAAACATGGGCTCCAAACTGTCCGAAGGCAGAGCGCAACAAAACTCAATATGACGACGCAATACTTCTTCTGTATGAGATAACAAAAAAGCTCGACCCCACAAGACCGTGCATCGATACGAGCGGTGGCTATCATGTTAAAACGGATGTTTACTGCGTACACGATTATGAGCAGAATCCGGCTGTGTTCAAGCCGCGTTATGACAAGCTTGCAAGCGACGGCGAGCTGTATGACCCTTTCCCGGACAAAGAATCATATAACGGCGAGGCTTGCTTTGTGAGCGAATACGGCGGTGCGTCGATGAGCACTGAAAACGGCTGGGGATACGGCGCAACACCGTTATCGGAAGAAGAATTTATCGCACGCTTCAAAGGTCTGACAGAAGCACTCCTCAACAATCCGTCAATGATAGGTCTGTGCTACACACAGCTGACGGATATAGAGCAGGAGCAAAACGGACTTTACACTTACGACAGAAAGCCCAAATTTGATACAGAAGCATTAAGAAAAATTATGTCCGCAAAGGCTGCCATTGAAGAATAATATTTTTATCCGAAACCGTGAGTTTTCCCGAAAATACTCACCGAGCATTAAAATTCCGAAATGCCTTTGCAATTTCCTTATCTTCCTGCCGATAAGTACGGCACGGAAGGTAAGGATTTTTCAGTTCAAAGCATAGTTAATTCCGGGCCTTTCGGTATTGAAAAGGTCCGGATGCGCTCAAAGATTCTTTTTATTTTTTATGATTTTCAGTTTAATATTGTACGCAACAAGGATTCCGCAGAAAATGAATATAAAATAGTACAGCCTTATATCGGCATTATCAAGTTTATAATAAACAACAAAAGCCGCAAATGCCGTCAATATCCAAAAAACAATATCGGATACGGAAAAAACAAATTTCCGCTTAAAGCCCTTTTGCTTATAACGCTTATCAATAACAGCAGAATACGCCGTATACAACAGTATTATCAGCACTCCGATAAAAAAACTGACAACAAACAGCAAAAGCTGCTTCCCGACAGGCGTTAAGCCGAAAATATCCGCTAAATTTCCCTGCATCGTCACTTAAACATTTTTGACAGCCAGCTTCCCTTTGAAGATACGTCAGCATCGCTGTATTGTATTGCCGCCACATCGCCGTCAATATTAAGGCATCCTTCTTCAATGTTGAGCTTGTTGATATGCAATTCATTTCCGTGTATTGTCATAATTCCATACGATGTTGCCAATACTATCGTGTGCTCGTCAAATCCGTCTACGTCAATAACGCCTGTTATTGACATAATTTTTCTGTTTTCCAGCTTTATTGTATGCGTACCTGTCTGAGGCATACTTTTGTCTTCTATCTGATAATTCATGGGCTTATAACGAATCCTTTCCTCGTAAACGATTATTTTGCCGCCGTATATACAACGCGGTATTTGTTAATTTTGCTTAAGCTCAATACCCGCGTCCTTTTTGGGATGTACTAATTCATATGCGCCCGTCAAATCAAATAGAACATAGTCATTCGATTATTTTATACATATCCGCAGAGCCGTTCTTGCCGACAATTTCCTTTACCTCAAGAACCTCGAATTTCTTCGGAGTGTCGCCAAACTGAATTTCTATTATATCGCCTTCCTTGATTTCGCTCGAAGCCTTTGCGATTTTTCCGTTTATGGAAACACGTCCGTTATCGCACGCCTCGTTTGCAATCGTTCTGCGCTTTATAATGCGTGAAATTTTAAGGAATTTATCAAGTCTCATATTAACTCCTCCCCTTTCATATCAAAAATAATGTTAAAAGCCCCATGCTGCGTCATACAGCACGGGGCAGTAAAGCTTTATTAATTTTTAATAACCGCTATTTTTGTACTGTGACCGTTTATATCCTCCGTTGAATAGTCAACCCCGTCAACAGAATAGATTATATCTGTCGCAAGAACTTCCGTTTTGATATAATCGTCATACTTCTTTACCATTGCCATGACTTCGTCATCGCCCTCAACGTAAAGCGTAATCATATCGTTTACATCAAAGCCCGTTGTTTTTCTTGTGTTCTGAACCTTACTGAGAAGCTCTCTGAGAAGCCCCTCTTCAATAAGCTCGGGTGTAAGCGTTGTGTCGAGCAATACAATAAAGTTGTTTTCCATTATCATATCAAAGCCGGCTTTTACAGTGTACTGTATCTGAATATCCTCCTCAACAGCATTAAACTCAACACCTGCAAGATCAAACTTATAGCTACCGCCGTTTTGAAGAGCCGCTATAACCTTAAGTGCGTCGGCATTTTTAAGAGCATTCGTGAAAGCACCCATGTTTTTGCCGACCTTTGCGCCTGCAACTCTGAAATTCGGCTTAAGCGAATAATTGATATAATCCGACATTTCATGTACAAACACAACATCCTTTACGTTAAGCTCTTCCATGATAAGAGGCTCAAGTCCGCTGAGCTGTTCGGCATACTTTCCGTCGAGCATAACGTGCGACAACGGCTGACGTACCTTTAACTTAACCTTTTCACGCAAAGCTCTGCCCATTGTTACTACTGTCGTAACTATGTTCATTCTCTCTTCAAGCGCAGGGTCTATAAGTTCTTCGTTTACGCTCGGATACATACTCAGATGTACCGATTCCTCGCCTGTGAGCGTTCTGTAAAGCTCTTCCGAGAAGAACGGAGCCATAGGCGCAATCAGCTGTGCAACGGTTTTCAGCACTTCAAATGTCGTGTTGTAAACAGCCTTTTTGTCATCGTCAATTTCAGATGCCCAGAAACGTCTCCTGCAACGTCTTATATACCAATTCGATACATCTTCCGTTACAAAATTCTGTATCTCTCTTACTGCCTTTGTAATATCGTATGCGTCAAGAGATTCTCTCGTATATTTTATAAGGCTATTGAGTCTTGAAAGCATCCATCTGTCAATTTCAGGTCTGTCCTTATACTCAACAAAGAATTCTCTCGGGTCAAGTCCGTCCATATTTGCGTACATAGCAAAGAAGCTGTATACGTTTTTCATCGTCATGAAGAACTTACCTGTTATTTCCTTCAAGCCGCCCTGTTCGTCAAAGCGCGTCGGCTGCCATGCCGGCGAAACATAGTACAAATACCACCTGAGTGCGTCCGCACCGTACTTATCGAACATTTCAAACGGATTTACGGTATTGCCCTTTGATTTCGACATCTTCATGCCGTCCTTATCGAGCAGAAGGTCATTTACGAGAACCCTCTTATACGGAGATTTGCCCATTATAAATGTTGATATTGCCATGAGAGAATAGAACCACCCTCTCGTCTGATCGATACCCTCGCATATAAAATCTGCCGGATAAAGCTCATCAAAGTTTTCTTTATTCTCAAACGGATAATGATGCTGAGCAAACGGCATCATACCGCTGTCAAACCAACAGTCGATAACATCTTTAACTCTCGTCATAAGCTTTCCGCACTCGGGACACTTAATGTGAATTTCATCAACATACGGTCTGTGAAGTTCAACAGACTCATCGATATCCTCAACCGCCTTTTCAACAAGCTCCTTACGTGAACCGACAGTTTCTATATGACCGCACTCGCATCTCCATATGTTGAGTGGCGTGCCCCAATAACGGCTTCTCGAAATAGCCCAGTCATTGACATTTGCAAGCCAGTTTCCGAAGCGACCCTCACCGACATAAGGTGGATACCATTCAACCGTATTGTTGTTTGCAACGAGCTGATCCTTGAGCTTTGTCATCTGAATATACCAGCTCGGCTTTGCATAATAAAGCAAAGGCGTACCGCATCTCCAACAATGAGGATAATTATGCACTATCTTTTCTTTCTTGAACAGCTTACCGTTTTCATGCAACCATTCTATAATATCAGGATCCGCATCCATTACGAATTTGCCCTTCCAAGGTGTCTCGGTAAACAAGCCGTTTTCCGCGACAGGCTGAAGAATCGGCAAACCGTAACGGCGGCAGGTAGCATAGTCGTCGTCACCGAATGCGCCCGCTGTATGAACTATACCTGTGCCGTCCTCGGTAGTAACATAGTCGGCACACGTAACGTAAAACGCTTTCTTATCTGTCTTTACAAACGGCATCATCTGCTCATACTCAATATATTCAAGCTCTTTGCCCTTGTATTCGGCAAGCACCTCATAATCGTCTCCGAGAGCCTTGCCTGCAAGCTCCTTGCATATATAATATACCGTTGAATCCTTCCGCGCCTTGATATATGTTACGTCAGGGTGAACCGTAAGTGCTGTGTTTGACGGGAGCGTCCACGGCGTTGTTGTCCATACGAGGAAATATTCATCCGCATCCTTGCGCTTGAACTTAACCGTAACAGACGTCGTTTTAATTTCCTTGTAGCCCTGAGCTACCTCATGCGAAGCAAGACCTGTTCCGCAGCGTGTGCAGTAAGGCAATATTTTATGACCTTCATACATAAGTCCCGCTTTGTAGAATTTATCAAGAGCCCACCATGCAGATTCGATATAATTGTTGTCAAGAGTAATATACGGATGCTCGAGGTCGATAAGATAAGCCATACGCTTGGTCATCTCTCTCCACATTCCCTCGTACTCAAATACAGATTCCCTGCATTTTTCGCAGAATTCCTTTATTCCGTATACTTCTATATCATTCTTGTCGTGCAGACCGAGCTTCTTTTCAACTTCTATTTCAACCGGCAAACCATGCGTATCCCAGCCGGCTTTACGCTTAACCTGGTAATTCTGCATAGTTTTGTAACGGCATACAGCATCCTTAAGTGCTCTCGCCATAACATGATGTATACCCGGCCGACCGTTTGCCGTCGGAGGTCCTTCGAAGAAAATAAACGGTTTACTTCCCTCTCTGTCATCAACAGTACGCTTGAGGATGTTTATCTCGTCCCAATATTTTGCGACAGACGCTTCACATTCTGTAACATCATTTGATAGATTCTTAAATTGAGCCATTTAATTTAACTTTTCCTTTCGATACTCTATATAAAAAATCCCGTAAGCCAAACTTACGGGACGAACTTGCATATAAGTCCGCGGTATACCACCCACGTTAAGCGAATAAACGCTTCTTACTGCCAACACAGCCGATATTTAACGCATATCCTGCGGCACTGCTTAATAATTTCGGCAGGCTGCTCAAAGGTGATTTTCTGCACAGCATCGGTTAAAGCCCTTGCACCGCCGGCTTCTCGCTGAAAACATACTGTGAATACTCTTCCTTATCATCGCATTTACAGGGATAATTGTAACATACAATCTGAGTATTGTCAAGCAAAATATTATTTTTTCCGAATAAATTCAGAGTTTATTTCAAATACAGCATATGCTTTCATATACGATAATCGAGCCTATGCCTTTTGCTTGTCAATTATTGTTGAGATTGTTGTCGTCGTCATTTTCCGATGTGAAGCTTTCGTCTACGCCTGAATAATTTACATTTTTTTGTTCATTCAAGCAGTTCGGAAAATCATATTTGTTTTTCAGAAGCTTTCCGTACCTGACACCCATTACAAGATAATACATGATCCAAATGTGGTATAAAATATTTACAATGAAATCAACTCCGAAAGTCGAAAGGAGTTGCTCAAAATCGAGCAATAAATATGCCAATGCCAAAGTATCGAGTATAAAATATACCAATGCCGCAATCATGCAGCCGTAATGCTTCTTTGAAAATACCCATAATAATAAATACGGAAGCGCGATTGCCACCGCTATTACAGCTCCCGTTATCAGATATGACGTGTTGCCATACTCGACAGCTTCAAGAAAGCCCATATACGCAAAGGCGTACGGTATCTGCGCCGAAAACAGCATGTATATGTTTGCATTGAGTATCGCCAAAACTATGTTCAGCATTGTAAAGCCGAATACGCTAAGCAGATTCCACCGCGCTGTCGCGTACTTCGATAAGCATTGATTGTACTCGATGTCGTTCGTGCCCGCATTTGTAACGCCGTTTTGCCTGTTGTTGAAAAAGTTCATTCTTCCCACCATCCTTGTTCTCTCTTTTGTTTTTTCAAAAATCCCTTGATTTTCTTTCTTTTATTTTAACATATTCTTTTCGTATTGTCAAATACCAACCCGTAAAAACTCCGAATTTTTTCGGAGCTTTGCCCCGAACCCCACAAGCCTTTTTTCGTGAGGCTCTGCCTCACACTCCGCAAGCCTTTCTCGGGGCTGCCGCCCTGCGCCCCGCCAAGCCTTTGAAAAGGCTTGACCGAAACTTTAAACTACTTTGTATAAGGCAATCAGCCTCGCCGGTGGTCGTCGAGTCAGATTGCCATTTGCTTTACGCTTCTATTTATTTGAAATGTGCCGTATGTTAAAATTCCTCCGTAAAAAAACTTAAAGAGAAACGTAAATTAAATGCTCATCTTGCCGCCATACTCTCGGCGGGAAGATGAGCAGATGCAAAGCAGTTTAAAGTTTTCGGGTTTGGACGCTTTTCCAAAAGCGTCCAAGAAAAAACAAAAAAATCAATGGTTTTCTGCATTATCTTTATCATTAAAGACAGGTTTTTTCTCTTTTATTGTGCTTTTAAGCATAAAGCGATTTTCCTTACCTTTAAGGAGGCGTTTTATATTCGGAATATGTCTAATCAAAGCGATCACGCCCAAAATAATACACAAAATCCAAGTATAAATATTAGTAACATACGGTCCGAAATGGAAAAGGTTTATGAAAAAAGGCAGAGCGATACAGTTTATTACGGAAGCGAGTGAAACATAGCCCGTTGTGAGTGTAACAAGCCATTCGCAGAGGAGCATACACAAAGCGCCGAACGGATTAATATACAAAGCGACGCCGAAAGAAGTAGCAATACCCTTTCCGCCCTTAAAATTGAGGTAAAAGGGGAAATTATGTCCCAGAACGACAGCCACGCCACCGACGAGCATACCCACAGCGCCCCAGCTCGAATAAACATCCGAGAACATTATATCGCTGATATACATAGCAAGAAATCCCTTAAGCACGTCAATTACGAACGTTATCAGAGCGCTTTTTGCGCCCAGCACGCGCATAACGTTAGTGCTGCCGAGGTTTCCGCTGCCCTTGCTGCGCAAATCTATATTCTTGGCATACTTGCCTATGAAATATGCCGGGGAAAAAGAACCGAGCAAATATCCGATTACAAAAATGATTACAAATTTAATCCACATCTTATTCTTCGCCCTTACCTCTCGGTATTATTTTAATAGGTACCATATCAAATTCAAACGTGCGTCTCAAATGATTGATGATAAAGCGTTCGTATGAAAAATGAAACAGTTCCGTGCTGTTTACAGATAAAACAAATGTAGGCGGCTGTACGGCGACCTGCGTCGCAAAATAAATTTTGAGTTGTCTGCCGTTTTTGGACGGCGGTTCCGTAAGTATAGTTGCCTGACGTATTGCGTCGTTCAGAACGCCTGTTGAAATTCTGC
>CAMEIT010000081.1 GCA_945918795.1 uncultured Clostridia bacterium
TCTGACTCGACGACCACCGGCGAGGCTGATTGCCTTATACAAAGTAGTTTAAAGTCTTTTTGGGTACCTTTTTCTTCAGAAAAAGGTACGAATAAATCCGACACACAACGACAAGAGGTTTGTGAGCAAGCACAGGGATATGCCGACGGCGAGGGGGAGGAGCATAGCCAGGAGAGTCCATTTAACGCTTTTAGTTTCCTTTTTTATGGTAAGGCAAGTAGTGGAGCAAGGGAAATGGTTAAGTGACAAAATCACGGTATTAATTGCGGTGAGGAGAGTCCAGCCATTATTTGCGAGTAGCAATTTCAAGTCAGCGAGGGAGTTCATATCGCTGAGTGTACCGGAAGCGGTATAGCACATAATAATAATGGGAATAACTATTTCATTTGCCGGGAAGCCCAATATAAAAGCGAGCAGAATCACACCGTCAAGTCCGAGGATATTACCGAAAGGCTCGAGGAAATCAGAGCAAATTGAAAGTAGGCTTGCGCCGCCCGAATATGTGTTGGCGAGAAGCCATATCACGATACCTGCAGGGAAAGCAACAATAGCGGCTCTGCCGAGCACAAAAATCGTTCTATCAAGCACGGACCTTACGATCACTTTGCCGAACTGCGGCATTCTGTACGGAGGCAATTCGAGCGTAAAGGAAGAGGGAATACCCTTGAGGACAGTTTTTGAAAGGAGCTTTGACATTAAGAGCGTAACGGCAATTGCAAATACGATTATGAGCGCGAGCACAATGGCAGAAAGAATATCCTTTTTCCACCCTACCGATGTTATCATAAAAAGTCCCGTTACTGTTATTATGAGCGGAAATCTGCCGTTGCACGGAACAAATGAATTAGTCAGTATGGCAATAAGGCGTTCACGCGGCGAATCTATTATACGGCAGCCCGTCACTCCGACAGCGTTGCACCCAAAACCCATGCAGGTCGTGAGGGATTGTTTTCCGCACGCATTTGCTTTTTTGAATGCACTGTCAAGATTAAATGCAACTCTCGGCAGATAACCCATATCCTCAAGTATCGTGAAGAGCGGAAAAAATATTGCCATGGGCGGCAGCATTACCGATATAACCCATGCAAGCGTTCTGTATGCGCCGTGTACGAGTAAGCCCGTTATTGTGTCGGAGATACCTGTATTGTAAAAAAATGACGCAATAATATCTTCAAGCCTGAAAAGCTGTTCCATTAAAAACGACGACGGATAGTTGGCTCCTGCTATTGTTATCCAGAATATAGCTGCAAGAAGCAGGAACATAACAGGTATTCCGGTCCATTTGTTCACAAGAATATTATCGATTTTTCTGTCCCTGTAAAGCTTGTCGGTATTTTCCACGGTAACGGTACGCTTTGCAATTTCCGATGCTCTAAGCGATATTGACGTTACGGTTATATCATTAAGAGCGTCAAGCGATATATTGTGGCGCAAAAGCATATCCGAAAGAGTATGGGTAAGCGCGGTTATTTTTTCGTATTCTACGGGCGTGAGCATGGACTTGATACGGTTTATTGTGCATTCGTCGTTTTCAAGAAGTCTGTGCGCTATCCATTCGGCATTTTCGAGGTTTAATACTTGAGCAATTTCTCCCGCGGCGTCGTTTATTATCTGCGGATATTTTGGCTTTGTCGGCTTTGTTCGGTACGAATTGATAGTTTCAGCCGCCTCGATAAGCTCATTCAAGCCCTTGTTTGACCTCGCGGCTGTACCGACAACAGGTACCCCGAGCTGTTTTTCAAGCGAGGTAAGGTCGATTTTAACGCTCTTTTTTTCAGCTTCGTCAAGCAGATTCACACATACTACTACCTTGTCGGTTATTTCGGTTATCTGGAGAACAAGATTCAGATTTCTCTCAAGACATGAGGCGTCACATACGACTATTGTGCAATCCGGTTTTTCAAAGCAAATGTAATCCCTTGCACATTCCTCCTCGGCCGAATGGGCAAGCAGGGAATACGTGCCGGGCAAATCAATAAGCTGAACTTCACCGTGAGAACCCTTTACCGTCCCCATTGCAGTTTCGACTGTTTTTCCCGTCCAATTGCCCGTATGCTGATGCAGACCGGTAAGTGCATTGAAAATAGTGCTTTTGCCAACGTTCGGATTGCCTGCCAAAGCGATTCTGTATATTTTTTCATTCATTTCAAAACTCCTCATCGACTTCAACAAAAATACTGTTCGCGTCGTCTCGCCTTAGTGCTATCACCGCACCGTTGACACGATACGCAGTAATATTATTCTTGAAATCCGAAAACAACGGCATAACGGAATTTCCGCACACAAACCCAAGGTCAAGCAGTCTGCGCCTTAATGCTCCGTTAGAATCGAGTTTTTTTACTGTTACTGTTTTGTCGTGCGGTATATATGAAAGCCTCATTGTACTTTTCATGCCAACAGCTCCTTTCGGCGGTATACTTTTATAATATTGTAATTGAAAGCTTCGCAATTTTAATATATTAAAACTATCATGACGGTGTGGGGACAAATTCAACAAGCGCGTTCTGTCGGATCGTATTTGCCCGCATTTGTTACCGAAATATAGTTTTACTTCATAATATGAGAGACGTCATTTGATGTGCTTTGAGAATAGAAAAAAACTCTCGGAGCACTTTTGAGGGAGAATAGAATCATGCTCAATCTGCTTATTGAAAGCGTTTTTCTTAATTTACATTCTCTATTAATAGGCAATACTTATTGATTATAATAAAATTAACTTAATAATTTAGCACTCTCATCTTGACAGTGCTAAAAGCTTGTGCTATAATACGCTTACAAGCTGAACACAAGGCATTGTATAAATCGAAAACGAAAGGAGATATGTTTTATGTTAACACCTTATGTTATTGCAAGAAATATGTTTGATGAGGTCTTTGATTCTGCACTCGGTAATCGTGCAACAAGCGGTATAATGAATACAGACATCAAAGAACATGATGACGGCTATGAATTGGCTATTGACCTTCCGGGAGTAAAGCGTGAAGATCTCAGTGCTGAATTGAATGATGGTCATTTGGTTATAAGCGCTACTGTTGGTCAGAAGAAAGAGAGTGAAACTGAAACTACAGGCAAATACCTGCGTCGTGAACGTTTTGTCGGCTCCTTTAAGCGCAGCTTTTATGTAGGACCGCAGATAAGAAAAGAGGACATTAAAGCTAAGTTTGAACAAGGCGTCCTTCATCTTTTCATTCCGAAGGTTCCTGCTTCTGCACAAATCGAACAGAAAAACCTTATTCAGATTGATGATTAACCTCACACAAAGGCGGCATGAGCGATATGCAAATGCCGCTTTTGTTGTATTGGGAGCGCTTTTTTCTCGTCAGGGAAAAGATTGATAGAAAAATTAAATCTTTAATAACGATTATTTAATAATAATTTAGCACTCACTCGTTGACAGTGCTAACAATTTGTGGTATAATTTTACCGTAAGAATATGAAGGGCTTTCAATGTATTGAGTTCCTTCATAATTTTTGTAAAAACAGCTAACAGGGTTAGTCATTAATTTAATGCTTGGAAAGGAGTTAAAATGGCGACACAGGATGAAGTGGAATTGATTTTGGAAAATTTGCAGGAAGTACACCCTGCTGAATTTTTTAAGACATTAAACGAAGAAAACGCAGGCATCGGAGCAGTACTGCGTTACCTGAATGAAGCCGAAGGAGATGTTACAGCAGGAAACATAAGCAAATATTTGCACGTCAGTACGGCGAGGGTAGCCGTTCTTCTGAAAAAAATGGCAGTGCAAGGTCTTGTAACAAAAGAGGACGACGCTGATGATGCACGTATTACCATAGTACATATATCTCCGAAAGGAGAAGAAAAAATAAGACAAATACATGACGAAATATATGCCGAGGTCAGCAAAGTGATCGATAAAGTCGGTATTGAAAGAATGATGGATTTTATTTTAATTTCCAATGAAATCAGAAGCGCTTTTCTGCATGGGATATGAGGCTTTAACGCAACAGTAATGCCGTTTGCGTTAATTACTTAAGAACAACCAAAACCGAATAATACAGAAAATAAAGAGGAGTTATTTACATTTATGAACGAAGTTAAAAAGCCGAAAAAACAGATTTTTACATTTTATATAATTGTTTTGTGCTTGATACTGTTTTTTAACCTTTTTATAATGCCTTCCATTGCAAAGGCAAGGGTTAAAGAAGTAGATTACGGAACATTTATAAGCATGACCGAAGAGCAGAATATAGGTCTTGTTGAAATTCAGGATAATCAGATCGTATTTACAGATAAGGCACAGGAAAAAATATATAAGACAGGCTTAATGGACGATCCGGGTCTCACGGAAAGACTTTATGCTTCGGGCGCAACGTTTTCAAGAGAGATAATAGAGGAAGCGTCTCCGATAGCAACATTTCTTTTCAGCTGGGTGCTTCCTATCGTACTGTTTTTTGTAATAGGTCAGATTATTTCAAAGCAGATAATGAAAAAAGCCGGCGGCGCAAATTCCATGATGTTCAACATGGGCAAAAGCAACGCGAAGGTTTATGTTCAGTCGTCTAACGGAATAAAATTTTCCGATGTGGCAGGTGAGGATGAGGCAAAGGAAAGCCTTACTGAGATAGTGGATTATCTGCACAACCCAAGGAAGTATGAGGAAATAGGCGCAAAAATGCCGAAAGGTCTTTTGCTTGTAGGACCTCCGGGAACAGGTAAGACAATGCTTGCAAAGGCAGTTGCGGGCGAAGCAAACGTTCCGTTCTTTTCAATGTCGGGTTCCGAATTTGTGGAAATGTTTGTAGGTATGGGTGCTTCAAAGGTCAGAGACTTGTTCAAGCAGGCAAAGGAAAAAGCACCGTGCATCATATTTATTGATGAAATCGATGCTATCGGTCAGAAGCGTGACGGCATGAGCCGCAACGATGAAAGAGAACAGACTCTCAATCAGCTGCTCACTGAAATGGATGGCTTTGAAGGTAACACCGGCGTAATAATACTTGCCGCAACGAACCGCCCGGAAACACTCGACCCTGCGCTTACCCGTCCGGGACGTTTTGACAGAAGAGTGCCCGTAGAGCTTCCGGATCTTAAAGGCAGGGAAGAAATTCTCCGTGTTCATGCAAAGAAGATAAAGGTAGAGCCGGGCGTTGACTTTACGCATATAGCGCGTATGGCGTCGGGTGCATCGGGTGCCGAGCTTGCAAACATTGTAAACGAAGCGGCTTTGAGAGCAGTCAGATCAGGCAGAAAAGCAGCCTCGCAGGCAGACCTTGAGGAAAGCATTGAAGTCGTTATTGCAGGCTACCAGAAGAAAAATGCGATCCTTACAGATAAAGAAAAACTCGTTGTTGCTTACCACGAAATAGGTCATGCACTTGTAGCCGCAAAGCAAACAAATTCTGCGCCTGTACAGAAAATAACAATTGTACCACGTACATCGGGAGCTCTCGGTTACACAATGCAGGTGGATGAGGGCAACCATTATCTTATGACAAAGGAAGAAATCGAAAATAAAATCGCTACTTTTACAGGCGGACGTGCTGCCGAAGAAATAGCGATAGGCAGTATAACAACGGGTGCTTCGAATGATATCGAACAGGCAACAAAGCTTGCACGCGCAATGATCACGCGCTTCGGAATGAACGATGAGTTCGGCATGGTTGCGCTTGAAACCGTTACAAATCAATATCTCGGAGGCGACGCTTCGCTTGCTTGCTCGGCTGAAACTCAGTCTGAAATTGACCGTAAGGTTGTGGAGCTTATCAAAAAACAGCACGAAAAGGCTGTTGAAATATTGACCGAGAACCGCCGGAAATTGGACGAGCTTGCAAAATATCTCTACGAGCACGAAACAATAACCGGCAGTGAGTTTATGAATATTCTCAATTCATAATCACTTCAAGGAGAATAATTAATGCTGAAAATACTTAAGAATTTTAAGAAACAGGAGTGGGCGCTGGCTTTGGCGGCAATGGTATTTATCATTGTATCTGTATGGATGGAGCTGTCAATACCGGATTATATGTCCGAAATAACCATGCTTGTGCAAACTCCGGGAAGTCAGATGCGCGATATTCTTATTGCAGGAGGCAAAATGCTCCTATATGCGCTTGGAAGCCTTGCGGCAACAGTTGCAACATCTCTTTGCGCATCGAGGCTTGCAACAGGGCTTGGACTTACGTTGAGAGGCAGACTTTTCCATAAAGTGCAATCGTTTTCAATTTTCTCGGGCATTGCGCTTCAGAAGCGCTTAAAGATAAAAGCGGCGTTGTAAAAGTGTTTATCCGATGCAGTAATGAGGCTGAAAAGAAAAAGCGTATTGTGGAGGATTACGGGATTCCAGTGTCCGATGCAAACAGAGTCAGAAAAAAATACAACAAAAAAAGGGCAAATTATTATTACGCAAACACTGCGAAAAAATGGGATGATTTCAGGAATTACGCTCTCGTTCTCGACAGCGGCGTTCTCGGAATCGACGGCTGTGTTGCGGTATTAAATAGTTTAATTGTTAATAATCAGTAAAGAGGTGCATTAAAATGGCAAAAAAACAATTTAAAACCGAATCGAAAAAATTACTTGACATGATGGTCAATTCCATCTATACTCACAAAGAAATTTTCCTGCGTGAGCTGATTTCAAACGCAAGCGATGCAATAGACAAGCTCTATTTCCGTTCACTTACAGATGACAGCATTAAAACAAAGCGTGAGGATTACGAGATTCGTATTTCCGTGGACAAAGACGCAAGAGTTTTGACGCTTTCGGATAACGGTTGCGGTATGACAAAGGAAGAGCTGGAAAACAACCTCGGCACTATCGCAAAAAGCGGTTCATTTGATTTCAAAAATGATCCGTCCAATAAGGACAAAGAACAGATCGATATTATAGGTCAATTCGGCGTCGGATTTTATTCGGCATTCATGGTTTCGGACAAGATAACCGTTGAGAGCCGCGCATACGGTTCAGACGAGGCATACCGCTGGGAGTCCACAGGTGCAGACGGATATACGATCGATGCTTGTGAAAAGGAATCCGCAGGTACTGTAATAAAGCTCCACATCAAAGAGGACACCGATGATGAGAAATACAGCGAGTACCTTGAGGATTATCGTATTCAGGCTCTCGTTAAAAAGTACAGCGACTATATTCGTTATCCTATCCGTATGCTCACAGAGCATGAGCATCTGAAAGAGGGCAGCAAAGACGAGTACGAAACCGTTACCGAGGATGAAACTCTTAACAGCATGGTTCCCATTTGGAAAAAGAAATCATCCGATGTAACAGATGAGGAATACAATAATTTCTATCAGGAGAAATTCTACGATTGGGAAGCACCGCTTAAGGTTATACGTCAGAAAACAGAAGGCGTCTCCAATTTTGAATCACTTCTCTTCATACCGTCTCACGCACCGTTCAATTATTACAGCCGCGATTATGAGAAAGGACTTCAGCTTTATTCAAGCGGCGTTATGATAATGGAGCACTGCAAGGATCTTCTTCCTGACTATTTCAGCTTTGTAAGAGGCATTGTTGACAGCTCTGATCTTTCTTTGAATATATCAAGAGAAATGCTTCAGCATGACCGCCAGCTCAAGTCAATTGCAAAGGCTGTCGAAAAGAAGATAGCTTCCGAGCTTGGTAAAATGCTCGAAAACGAACGCGAAAAGTACGAGCAGTTCTATAAAGAGTTCGGTACTCAGCTCAAGTGGGGTATATACAACGATTACGGTATGCACAAGGATGTTTTGCAGGATCTGATCATGTTCAAATCATCATATGAAGGCAAGTATGTAACGCTCAAAGAGTACGTCTCCAGAATGAAAGAGGATTCAAAGAAAATATATTTTGCATCAGGGGAGAGCGTTGAAAAGATTTCTCTGCTTCCTCAGGTTGAATCCGTTATTGCACATGGCTATGAGGTTCTTTATCTTACGGAAGACGTTGATGAATTTGCTTTGCAGATGCTCAGAACATATTCCGAAAAGGAATTTTCAAATGTTTGCAAGGACGATCTTGACATTTCAACCGATGAAGAAAAAGAAAGCCTTAAGCAAGAAAACGAGAAAGCAAAGGATATGTTTGAATTTATAAAGGACAGCATCGGAGAGAATCTCAATTCGGTTCGCTTCACAAATACATTGCAGAATCATGCGGCTTGCCTTTCAAGTGAGGGCGCAGTATCAGCCAACATGGAAAAAGTGCTCAGCAAGAATCCGGGCAATGATTCGGACAGAATAAAGGCAGAGCTTGTGCTTGAAATCAATCTGAATCATCCTATTGCCGCAAAATTGAAAGAGCTGTTTGAATCAGACAAAGATAAGCTCAAGAATTACAGCAAAGTGCTTTATGCACAGGCGCGCCTTGTAAGCGGACTCTCAATAGAAAATCCGTCTGAGGTAAGCGACCTTGTATGCGGCTTGATGCTGCAATAATATTGACATTAAAGAGCAAAAGGCTTGCGGATAACGCATATTGTTTGCAAGCCTTTTGCCGGTTTATCCGGAGGAATTATGAACTTACTCTTTTGCGTTAACAAAAAGCTCGAGTCGTTATTTTTGAATTGTATTCGATCTATTACAGCAAACGGCGGATATGATCGATACGACGCTTATGTTCTGCATTCGGATTTTGATAAGACTTATATTGAAATGCTCGAGAACACTTTTAACGGTACCGTTTATTTTCATTTTATCGAAATGTCAAACGATATGTTCAACGGGTTTCCCGAAACAGAACGCTATCCAAAGGAGATTTATTACAGATTGGCGGCGCCTCTTGTTTTGCCGCAGGAGCTTGACCGCATTCTTTACCTTGATGTTGATACGGTTGTAATAAATCCGCTGAAAGAGCTTTACGAAATGGAGTTTGACGGCAATTATTATATAGGATGTACGCATACACGCAAATTTTTAACGAAAATAAATCAGATGAGATTGCAGTCGCCGAAAGCGGTTTCATATATCAACTCCGGAGTGCTTTTACTCAATCTCCCGTTACTGCGTGAGAATCTTGACTTCAAAGAGATTTGCGATTACGCAAACAAGCGGAAAAATTCGCTCATTCTGCCCGATCAGGATATACTGACGGCATTGTACGGCGATAAGGTAAAGGTGGTTGACACGTTGCGTTATAACTTAAGCGACAGAATACTCGTCGTTTACAATGCTGATCTGTCGCACAAGAAAATAGACGTTTCCTGGGAGCGCGAAAACGGAGTAATTATCCTTTATTGCGGCAAAAATAAGCCGTGTAAAGACAATTACGTCGGAACACTCGGTGTGTTCTATCAAGAATCAAAGCAATGTGAATAGTGTGCAACATAAAATATTTACATAAACCGTATTGACAAAATTGTGAATTTATGTTATCATATTACCGTTGTTACGGATTAAATATGTACTGTTCTTCACGTATTCAATCCTTATCATAATGCGGGTATGGCGGAATTGGCAGACGCGCTAGATTCAGGTTCTAGTGAGGATTTCTTCATACAGGTTCAAGTCCTGCTACCCGCACCATATCGAGTGTTCATAACGGATTTGAGTTATGGACACTCGATTTCTTTATGTTAAAGTAGTTATTTTCGTTCCTTGGTTATGTATCGGAACAGGTTCGCCTGCTCCTTTTTGTTTTGTTGTGTTTTATAGTGGTTATGCCGTCAGATATTGTACGGCAACACCCTTTCGGGTTTCAGCGGTGTGAT
>CAMEIT010000082.1 GCA_945918795.1 uncultured Clostridia bacterium
TGAGCATATAATCCGAGGCAGAGAGGATTATGAGGAAATCGTAAAATATATTATTCAGAAAGATTGCAGAGCAACGGCTATTATTGCTCGAAGCCCAATATTCATATTTATCGGTTGATAAATATGTAATTATGCCAAACCGCATCTACGTTGTTTTGATTTTAGAGATTGAGGCGTAGCAAGCCCCCGCCCTACGATCACAGACATTGTTTGAGCATATAATCCGAGGCAGAGAGGATTATGAGGAAATCGTAAAATATATTATTTAGAAAGATTGCAGAGCAACGGCTGTTATCGTTCGAAGACGGATATGAATATTTATCGATTAATCAATATGTAATTATGCCAAACCACATCTGCGTTGTTTTGATTTTAGAGATGCGGCGGAGCAAGCCCCCGCCCTACGATAACAGATACTGTTTGAGCATATAATCCGAGGCAGAGAGGATTATGAGGAAATAATAAAATACATTTATGAAAACACAATTCGTTGGTACTATGACGAATTATATACAGACGAATAGAGGTATGGGCAAAAAGAACGATAAACCGGAATTTATCGAGCAGAAAGTCCCGGCAGAAAATCTGTCGAGTTAATTCTTTGTTTATTGCAGAGCAAAATCCGCGCCATATATGCAAAATTTCTTATAAGAACGAGATATTTTATGGTTTTTCCGATAAGAACATCACGCTTTAGTATGATATTGTTTTTAATATATTGACACGGCATATGTTTTGATGTATAATTCCGATAAACAAATAAAATACGAACGGAGACAGCTATGATATACAAGCATATGTACTGCGGATATTCCGATTGCCGCAGTGTTGAGTTACTTGAAAACGATGAAATTATCACCTCTTCCGCGGCGGTGTACGGGAACATGATATTTGTTTACTTTGAAAGCAAAAACGAAGCTCTCGGTATAAATGACGTTGCAAAGGGAAATATGAAGCCGTTCCCCGATGGCGGACTTTGGGCTGAAATGGTTGAAATATTCCACTTTTTCACACCTAAAAACGATGAGGAATGGGTGCGCAAAACAGAAAACAAAACGCCTCAATTCCGTATAAACAAAATATATATGGACAAGGTTGCAAGCTATATATATTATCATCAGCAGCTTCAGCGCGACAATCAGTATAACTGCGACAAGTTTTTCTCAATATTCCTTTACGGAAATATAGGAATAATATACGGCGAGTCTCCCGTTGAGTCAATAACGTGGCAGGACATAGAGGGAAGACCTTACACGCCAATAAGACAGGATTGGCCTCAGCTCATGGCAGAGCATTTTGTTCCGTGGGAGGACGGCAGGAAAACATGGATAGAGCTTGAAAATATAGGCAAATAAATACAAAAAGCGCCCGGCATCAAAATCACGGGCGCTTTTGCTTTAATTAATATTGTATTTTGTTTGCAGCCGATAAGGCATTTTTTATCTTGGCATCATTTGACCGTTTCTGCTGTCCGGTGGCGGCATACGACCGTTTCTGTTGTCAAACGGCGGCATATCCCGTTTTTGAGGCGGTCTGCCGTTGTCGCCCTCGGGAGGCTTCATTCCGAACATGGGTGTTTGGCTGTCATCAAATGGATCAAAGGAGTGCTCGGGAGCTTTGTTTTCGGATTCTTTTTCGTGAGCACCCTTGTCGGCGTCATCCTGTGCCGTGGCAATGTAT
Organism: uncultured Clostridia bacterium; assembly: GCA_945918795.1. Taxonomy (GTDB): domain Bacteria; phylum Bacillota; class Clostridia; order HGM11327; family HGM11327; genus SIG351. Next base: position 1,681 of record CAMEIT010000082.1, read on the forward strand.
CTTTCTGCCTGAGTGAGGAAAAGATCGTGATATACTCCGCCTTTTTTGATAAGCTCGTTGTGAGTTCCCTTTTCGATTATCGTTCCGTCGGATATTACGACTATCCGGGACGCCGTTACGGCGCTTGAAAGCCTGTGCGATACAAATACTGTAAGCTTGCCTTTACGAAGCTCTTCAAACTGACTGAAAATCTCCTGTTCTGCAATGGCGTCAAGAGATGCCGTCGGTTCATCGAGAATAAGTATATCCGAGTCCCCGTAAAAAGCTCTTGCAACTGCGATTTTCTGCCACTGACCTATGGAAAGCTCTTTTCCCTCTGTCTCGAAATATCTCATAAGCGGCGTATTGTAGCCGTCTGCAAGCTTTTCTATGAAAACATCGGCATTACTCTGATGTGCGGCTTTTTTGACGTCGTCTTCATTTTCGGGTCTTGATACATCTCCGAACTCAATGTTTTCCTTTACGCTTACGGCATACTTGCCGAAATCCTGGAATATAATTCCGAACAGCGAGTAAAGCTCTCTTACATCATATTCTCTTATGTCTCTTCCGTCGAGCAAAATTCTTCCGCCCGTCGGGTCGTACAAACGTGTAATCAATTTAATGAGTGTCGTTTTGCCGGCACCGTTAAGTCCGACAAGGACTATCGATTCTCCCGATTTGATTGTAAGGTTTATATCGTGCAAAACGTCATGAGTCATTCCCGGATAACGGAAGCTTACGTTTTCAAGCACGATCTCATGCTCCGTATGCTTCTGAATGTGGATAGGCTCTGCCAATATCGGAGCAATTGTCTTTTTCTCATTCATGAACATTATCATGTTGTCGATGAAGAGCGTGCCCTCATATATTGTTGCTGTTGTGCTTATAAGCGATACGATGCTGCTTGAAATTGTATTGAGCGCTCCCGTATACAATGAGTAGTCGCCGACAGTCATATCGCCATGAGTTACCATGTATGCTATCCACAAAAACATTCCGCAGTTAACGGCAACATTGAATACCGTAACGCACAAATTCAGAGCGTTTTCCTTATAAATAAGCTTTTTCATTCCGCCGAAATATTTTGCGAACACTTCCTTGTATTTGGCTATGAATTTATCCGTAAGCCCGAACAGCTTTACTTCCTTTACCATATCTTTGTTTACGAGAACGTCGGAATAGTATGTCATCTGTCTGCGTTCCTTGGAATGCCAACGCATATACATAACATTCTTTCTTCTGTATTTAAAATTGATAATGGCGGACGGAATTGCCGTCAATGCGATTATAAAAGGAGCTATCGGAGCTACCGCCCAGAGGACTGCTATAAAGCTTACCATACTGATTATGGTGCTCATCATGGAAAGCGTTGAGTTGAGTATCTGCAAAGGTCTGTTGCCCGCCTCTCTGTTTGCGTTCTCGAGACGCTCATAAAAATCAGGCATATCGAAGCTTTTTAAATCGACATCCTTTGCTTTCGTGCATATTTTGAGCTTTATGTGATTGGTTACAAGCTCGCCTGCAATTCTGTTTATCATATTGCTAACGCTTGAAACGAGTCTTGTTGCAAAAATATATACAAACTGCAATATAAGAAGATAAGTTATTGCGCTGAAGCTGTTTGGGGCTTTGTTTGTTACGCCGTCAACTATCGCGTTGAGCAAATCCTTGCTTATCAATGCGCCAATAATAGGCATTATACCTTCAAATACGGATATTGCAAGCATAACAAACAGTATCCACGGACGTGTTTCCCATACAAGCTTATATATGTAAAAAAGCCTTTTGAAGAAGCCTCCCAATACCTTTTTTAAATACGGCATTATTTCATTGAAATGCTTGGGAAACGGTTCTTTCACTCTTTCCTTCATTTGCGGCGGTGGTCCGCCCATAGGTCCGAACATAGTTTTCTCCTTTTCACAAAACGAATATTTAAATTAGTTAGTGAACTAACTGTTTATATTATACAACCAAAATCGAAAAAAGTAAATAGGGAAAATAAAAAAATTTATAAAAAAGGGACGGAATTAATGCCGTCCCTTTGAGCGAAAGTCGATTCTGATTTTTATTTTTTATTGCCCTTGAGGAAATCCTCTACCGAGAAATCACTGAGCTCCGTATCGTATTTGCCCTCCATAATAACGGGAATTATCATTGGGCGTCTTTGCGTTTTCATATATATATAGCTCTTTATTCTGTCGCGGATTGCATTTTTCATCTGCATAATGTCTGCTTTCTTTCTGTCGGCGGACATTTCCACTGAATTCAGCACTATATCCTTTATTTTCTGTATAAGCTCTTCCGATTCTTTAACGTAAACGAAGCCGCGCGATATTACCTCGGGTCCTGCTATGACGTGCTTGTTATCATCGAGTGTGATTATTGTAATAATAAGTCCGTCCTCGGAAAGCACCTGCCTGTCCTTAAGAACAACGCTTCCCACATCGCCTATGCCGAGACCGTCAACAAGCGTCATGCCGGCATGAACCTCATCGCCGAGCGAAATGCCGCTTGAATCAATGAGTATTGTTTTTCCGATAGAGGGCAGAACTATGTGATTCTCATTCATGCCAAGCTCCTGTACCATGCGTGCGTTAAGCACAAGATGTCTTTGTTCACCGTGAACGGGGACAAAGAATTTAGGCTTTACGAGCGAATACATGAGCTTAAGCTCCTCGCGGCAGGCGTGTCCGGAAACGTGTATATCTTCAAGAGCACTGTAAATAACGGTCGCACCCTTTTCAAAGAGCTTGTTTACAACGCCGGAAACCATTTTTTCGTTGCCCGGAACGGGAGTAGCGGAAATAACGACTGTATCGCCGGGGATTATGTTGAAGTTTTTATAATCGGACGTTGCCATTCTTGAAAGGGCAGACATAGGCTCACCCTGACTTCCGGTCGTTATTATTGTGACTTCATTTGCCGGCTGTTTGTTTACGCGGTCAATTTCTATCAGACAGTCATCGGGGCAATGCAGATATCCGAGCTCGCGCGCAACCTTTGCTACGTTGAGCATACTGAAGCCCATAATGCAGACTTTTCTTTTGTTTTTTATAGATGCGTCGATTATCTGCTGGATTCTGTGGATATTTGATGCGAATGTGGTAACTATTATACGTCCCTCGGCGTGGTCGAATATGTTCTCGAACTTTTTGCCTATTGTTTTTTCGGACATTGTGTATCCGTCACGCTCGATATTGGTGCTTTCCATGAAAAGTGCAAGCACGCCGGATCTTCCGAGTGCCGCAAATTCGGCAAGGTCGATAATTTCGTCGTCTACCGGAGTGAAATCAACCTTGAAGTCGCCTGTGAACACTATAACGCCGAGAGGTGTGTGTACCGCAAATGCAACACTGTCCGCAACGCTGTGATTGACCTTTATCGCTTTTACCTTGAAGCATCCGAATTCCAACGTATCGCCTGCGTTGAATCTTACAAGGTTTGCGCTTGTAATATCCTCATACTGTGATATTTTGTTGCTTACAAGCCCAAGCGTAAGCCCTGTTCCGTAAACGGGAACCTCGGGAAACTTTTTTAAGAAATACGGTATTGCTCCTATGTGGTCGTCATGACCGTGAGTCAAGAGCAGACATTTTATTTTTTCTCTGTTTTCTTCCAGATATGTGAAATCCGGTATGACTGCGTCTATGCCGAGCATATAGTTTTCGGGGAAGGACATACCGCAGTCGATTATAATAATATCGTCGTTATATTCGATAACGGTAATATTTTTACCTATCTCGCCGACGCCGCCGAGCGGAATCACTTTTATTTGCTTCTTTTTCCTAGCCAATTAATTCTTTCCTTTCAAATAATAGATTTATATGTAATTGTAATTTAATTCAAAAATATTTACGCTCTCAAAGCGAAAAAATGCCTTATTGAATATTATACCACTTTTTTCAATATTTAACAACCATAATTACCCAAAATTTGTAAATAATGGCTCAAAAAGTCTGCATATATATAAGACATCGGTCATTAAAATGCAATTTGAGCTGCAAGCAAAGCACAAATAGTGCTTGACAAAATGATGTGCTTGTTGTATAATATTGTCAAGTAAAAATACTTTACTATAAACAATATGTTGCGGGCATAATAATGAAAGACATTGTTAAGTATGCGAGAATGCTGGATATTTACGGCGGAATATTGACGGAAAAACAGTATGACATTCTCGATTCGTATTACTGCAGAGATCTCACGCTTGAGGAAATAGCCGAGAATCACAATGTTTCGCGGCAGGCGGTGCATTATGCCGTGAAGAATGCCGAAGAGAAAATACAAAGGCTTGAATCACAACTTCATATGATCGAAAAATATGAGACGCTGGAGAAAAAGCTCATAACGGTAAGGGATGCGGCTGAATCCGGAGAATGCACGGCACAGCGTGCGGCGGAAATGCTGTCGCTGATAATTAATGAATTATAACGGGAGAATTTATATATGGCGTTTGAAAGCTTAGCTGAAAAATTACAGGCAGCATTCAAAAAATTAACAGGAGGCGGCAAGGTATCCGCGGCGGACGTTAAGGCGGCAATGCGTACGGTAAAGCTTGCTTTGCTTGAAGCGGACGTCAATTATGCCGTTGTAAAGGATTTTATAGCCAAAGTAAGCGAAAAAGCAGTTGGCGAAGAAATATTGGAAAGCTTGTCGGCAGGCCAGCATATTATAAAAATAGTCAGAGACGAGTTGTGCCTGCTTATGGGCGGAGAAAGAGCTAAGCTTGCTGTATCGAACAATCCGCCGACTGTAATTCTTATGTGCGGTCTTCAGGGTACAGGTAAAACGACCACAAGTGCAAAGCTCGCAGCTATGCTGAAAAAAGAAGGCAAAAAACCTCTTCTTGTCGCATGCGATATTTACAGACCGGCCGCTATTAAACAGCTTCAGATAATAGGCGAAAAGGTGAATGTTCCCGTATTTGAAAGAGGCACTCAGAACCCCGTCAAAACAGCTGAGGAATCCATACAGTACGCAAAGTCAAACGGCTTTGATACGATTATTATAGATACCGCCGGACGTCTGCATATCGATGAGGATATGATGGATGAAATGGTAAAAATAAGAGATACAGTTCATCCTGATGAAACGCTCCTTGTTGTTGACGCTATGACAGGACAAGATGCGGTTACGGTTGCAAAGTCGTTCAATGAACAGATTGGCATGGACGGCATTATAATGACAAAAATGGACGGCGATACAAGAGGTGGTGCGGCACTTTCCGCGAAGGCGGTCACGGGCAAGCCCATAAAGTTCATATCGTCGGGCGAAAAGGTTGATGCCGATGCTCTTGAACCGTTTTATCCGGACAGAATGGCTTCCAGAATACTCGGCATGGGCGACATTCTCACCATAATCGATAAAGCCGAGAAGATGTTCGACGAGAAAAAGGCGGCTGAGCTTGAACAGAAAATCAGAAGTCAGAAAATGGACCTTAACGATTTTCTGGAGCAGATGGATGCAATGCAGAATATGGGGGATCTCAACGACATAATCAAAATGATTCCCGGCATGAATTCCAAAAAGCTCTCGGGGCTTTCCGTTGATGAAAAGCAGATTTCGCGCACTAAGGCAATAATACATTCGATGACGCCGAAAGAACGCGCAAATCCCGAAATAATCAATTACAACAGAAAAAAACGTATTGCCGCCGGATGCGGACTCGATATTGCGGACGTAAACAGACTGCTGAAGTCTTTTGATGAAATGAATCGCATGATGAAGCAGCTTTCGGGAGGCAAAATGAAAAAGGGCAAGGGCATGAATCCGTTCGGAAGAAATTTCCGATTCTGATGCTTTGACTTTGATTTATTTTCAGGACATTGATCCTTATAAAGGATTTATGATATATTTTTAATTTAGGAGGATTTAACACAATGGCTGTTAAAATTCGTTTAATGAGAATCGGCGCTAAAAAGGCTCCGTATTACAAGGTGGTTGTTGCAGACTCTAAGGCGCCCAGAAACAGCGCTTATATTGACCTTATAGGAACATACAATCCTATGACTGAACCGGCTGAAATCAAGATTGATGCTGAAAAGGCTGCTCAGTGGATCAAAAACGGCGCTCAGCCGACAGATACTGTAAAGGCACTTCTCAAAAAGAACGGCGTAGAATAATAGGCAATTTACGCGAAGGAACGGCTTTGCCGCCGAATTTGGCATTGCCGAAGAAAGGAGAGCCGCATTTTTTGCGGCAGTACGGTTAAATTATGGGCGAATTGGTAAAATTTATTGCACAAAGCCTTGTTGATTTCCCTCAGCAGGTTGTTGTAAATGAAAAAAACGATGGCGACGACATAATCATTGAGCTTAAGGTGGCACCCGAAGATATGGGTAAGGTCATCGGCAAGCACGGAAAGATTGCGCGCGCAATACGTATGGTTGTCAAGGCTGCTGCAAACAGACAGGACAAGCACGTAAGCGTGGAAATTCTTTGATATGAAAGATTATTTGACTGTCGGCTATGTTACAAAGCCGCACGGCGTCAGAGGCATGATTAAAGTGGAGCCTTTGACGGACGATATTACCCGTTTCAAAAACATTAAATATGTTTTGACAGAAGAAGCGGGTAATTATATTAAATACAAGATTACAGGGCGGAGCATTGCTCCGTCTGTGGTGCTTCTGAAGCTTGACGGCGTTGACACGGTCGATGACGCGGAACGTTTCAGAAGCAAATATCTGTATATTCCGAGGTCCGAAGGCAGAAAGCTTGAGGACGGCGAATATTATTGGGCAGATATTATAGGCTGTGACGCCGTATTTTCGGACAACGGCAAAAAACTCGGAGTTATAGATTCCATTATCGATACGAAAAGCAATGACGTGTACGTCGTAAAGACGGATAAGGACGATGTTCTTATTCCCGCATTGAAGATATATGTCACTGTTGATGCGGAACATAATACTGTGTATATTCACAGGAAAGGTTTGGAGGAGATTCTTCCGGATGAGGATTGATATATTGACGCTTTTCCCGGATATGTTTGAATCGGTAACACAGGCAAGCGTGTTCGGCAGAGCTGTAAAAAACGGTATTCTGGATATACGTGTTCATGATATACGCGATTATACTCTTGACAAACACAGGCATACGGATGATTATCCTTTCGGCGGAGGCGCAGGCATGGTTATGTCGCCTCAGCCGCTTTTTGATGCGTTCGACGCTGTTATCGGGGACGCCGAAGTAAAACCGAGGTGCATTTATATGTCGCCGCAGGGAAGAACGCTTACTCATGATAAGGCGGCAGAGCTTTCCGCGCTCGACAGGATAATTATTCTGTGCGGGCATTATGAGGGCGTTGATCAGAGAGTTATCGATACTTACGTTGATGAAGAAATTTCCATTGGCGATTATGTGCTTACGGGCGGCGAATTGCCTGCTATGGTGCTCATGGATTGCTTGTCGAGATTTATTCCCGGCGTGCTCGGTAAAAGTGAGTCGGCTCAGGATGAAAGCTTCTCTAATGGACTCCTCGAATACCCTCAGTATACCCGCCCCGCAGAATTCAGAGGCCTTAAGGTCCCTGATGTGCTCCTCTCCGGTAATCATGCCCTTATCGATGAGTGGCGTACCGAACAGAGTATTAAAAAAACATTGGAAGTCAGACCCGAACTCGTAGAAAAACTCGGTATATGATTTTTTTCTTGGACGCTTTTAGAAAAGCGTCCAAACCCGAAAACTTTAAAACGCTTTGCGGTTCCTCATCTCCTCGCCAAGAGTACGGCTTCGGAGATGAGGATTTACTTTACACGTTTATTTAAGGTTTTTTACGGCAGAATGTTAATATACGGCACGCCGTCCTCCGGGAGGGAGGGGGATAAGCGTTAGCGGTGGAAGGAGACTCGCGTTATAGTAAACTAAGATTGACTTTATTGTACCGCACTCTCCTTCAGTCGTCTACGACGCCAGGGCAAATTGTCAAGCAAGTGCAACACCTAAACATTCACAAATAACT
>CAMEIT010000083.1 GCA_945918795.1 uncultured Clostridia bacterium
ACAGGCTGTGAAGCTGTTGCGGTAAAAATAAATGAGGGCTGTACATCGATAGGTCCAGGCGTGTTTGGGGGTATGGAGCTGCTTGAATGGGTATACATTCCCGACGGCGCAACGGATATTTCCCCCGACATTATGTTGGCGACAAATGAGAATGCACTTATAAGATGCCATAACAATTCCACGGCACTTGAATACGCACAGATGAGCGGATATAAATATGATGTTGTGGACAATGCGTTTGTATACAGCACATATTCGGAAAACGGCAAAACATATGCCGTGCTTACAGAATACACGGGAACAGATACCGAGGTACAGCTGCCGAGATTTATTGACGGATATGAAGTGGCATATATAGGCGAGGGCTGCTTTGCAGGCAAGAATGTAACGTTTATGTATGTGCCGTCAAACATTACAAATATAGGTGCGAACATATGCGGCGCTCAACTGAAAACGGTTATATTTGAGGACGCATTTGTAATTGAGAATATTGCAAAGGACGCTTTCAAGGGAACCGAATTTGAAAACGTGACCAATATGGGGGCTGACGGATTGTCGGTTGTGGGAAATATCATTACAAAGAGCACAGCCGGAGGCGATGTAGAGCTTGAAAGCGGAATAAAGGTAATATCGGGAAGCGCGTTTAATTCAAACAATAACGTAATTTCCGTAACCGTAAATGAAGGCTGTCAGAGAATAGATGCACTTGCTTTTGCGTATGCCGCAAGCCTTAAGTGGGTATTCATACCGGATTCGGTAACCTCAATAGGCGACGGCGCATTTGACGGCACGTCGGCATACATAAAGTGCAATGCGGGCTCCTATGCCGAACAGTACGCAATAAGAAATAACATCGATTATGTAATTGAAAATGATGAGTTTGAATGGAATTACAGCGTAAACGACGGAAAAATAACGCTCGAAAAATACAATTCGGATGCGCTTGATGTAATAATCCCGTCTGATATAGGCGGCACACCCGTTGTGGAAATAGGCGAGGGCTGCTTTGCGGGTACGCTTATTGAGTCTGTATTTGTGCCGTCCGGCGTAACGATAATAGGTAACGGAGCATTTGAAAATACACCTAACTTAACTCGGATAACGTTTGAAAACGAGTCCTCGATCGAATCGATCGGAAACAGTGCTTTTGCTGAGAGCGGACTGCTGAGTGCTTTGGCAGATGAGCAGGGCCTCGTTATTATAAACAACATTCTGGCAGGCTCGCGCTCAAAGGGCGATGTTGTTCTGGAAGAAAACATACGCATGATTGCAGGCGGTGCTTTTTGCGGCAATGATGAAATAACCTCGGTAACGGTAAGCGCAGGATGCACGTATATAGGCTATGAAGCGTTTGCCGATATGATGCTTCTTGAATGGGTATACATTCCCGGCTCTGTTACAAGCATAGATCCTGAAGCGTTCTCAGAGGATGCCGAAATAACGATAAAGTGCTATAAAGACTCTTTCGCCGAAAAATATGCCGAAGAGCATGGGCTTGACATCGAGCTTATGGAGACGGATTTTGTATACGAGATAAAAGACGGTTATGCTCAGCTCAACGAATACATAGGAAGCAACAAAAAGGTAATAATACCGGCTGTGATAGAAAACGTCCCCGTTGAAGTAATAGGTGATGAGTGCTTTGTGGGAAAGGATATTGAATATGTATGGATTCCCGCTACTGTCAAGAAGATAGGTGATAAGTGCTTCTATGGGGCGTTGAATCTTAAAACGGTTGAATTTGCCGACGAGAGCGCCATTGAAGAAATAGGCAATCAGGCGTTCAAAGAGACTTATTTCGAAAATGTGACGGGTGTTGACAGTGACGGAATAGTTCAGATAAACGGAATACTGATAAGACACTTCGGCTCGGGCGATGTTGTGCTTCCCGAGTACATAAGAGTCATAGCAGGCGGAGCATTCTTTGACAGGCAGGATATTAAATCTGTTGCGATAAATGACGGCTGCCAAAAAATAAACGGCAACGCTTTCAACCAGATGCGCTTCCTTGAGGGCGTTATTATACCCGATTCCGTAAGCGAAATAGGCGACGGCGCGTTTGTCAATTGCAGTACACAGTTATATATTCAGTGCTCTGTCGGCTCGACAGCTCAGGAGTACGCGGAAAACAATAATATTTCATACAGAACAGAAGAAATTGAGTAATTTGAACTGACTTATGATTAATATCAAGCTCGCCCGAACAATATGTTCGGGCGGTTCTCATATATGCCGCAAAACTTCCCTTTTTACGACAAAAACAGACATTCTTTTTATCGGGATTTATGTTATAATTATTCCAAAATTGTTGATTCGCGATGAAATAATACGTTTTGCGATTATAAATATCATAAATTGAAAAAGGAGAAGTAAAAATGGAAAAAAGGTATGGCAAAATTGCGGAAAAAATGGGCGTTGACACCGATGCTGTGAGAGTATGCGTCGAAGAGTGCGTACAAAAGGATATGGAGAATATTTTGTCGGGCAGAGAGATGAGTGATGCCGACTGCGCAGTCAGAGATATTATAAAGCTGTTTTATTGCATATCCATTGATGATTATACAGAGCGCAAAAAGTGATTCATACATAAAAGAAAAGATATATATAACCATTTCGTCAAGGCTTTAAGTGATTCGGCGGAATGGTTATTTTTTTATGCTTAAAGCGTCTACTGCGTGAAAATATTGCCTTTGATTGAAATTTAATTTGATTTATGTTATAATTTACCCATATCAGTGCATTAATTGACGGATTATATGCAAAAACAATTCTGCTTGAACAAAAAGAGAGGAGAACTGCCGTGACAAAAATAAATAAACGTGATTTGAGCATTATTTTGATTGTCATGTTGCTTATTGCCGTTGCGTACGTATTACGTCTGCCGGATACAATCATCGTCAATTCGTTCCCGAGGGTGTGCGGCATTTTGCGCTCATTTATATATATCGGTCTGTACATTTCATGGGGAATATCGGTAAGAAATCGTATTATTCAGAATCAGGTGCGCCACTATATGACCACCGTCTCTATACTGATAGTATTTTGGTTTCTTATCAGGACAATTAACTATCATTTTATTCCGGATGATACCATGCCCGTGTGGGAGCGCTACCTTTGGTACAATTATTACCTCGGAATGCTTTTTATTCCTCAGCTCGGTGTGTTGATAGCATTATCTATCGGCAAACCCGAAAATTATCATCTGCCCAAAAAAACGGAGCTTCTTTACATACCCACTGTACTTCTGTTCCTGCTTGTAATAACAAACGATTTGCATCAGCTCGTATTCACTTTTACGGGGAGCACTAATGTCCCCTTGAGTGGCGATTATAAATATTCTGTCGGATATTACATGATAGTCGCATGGATGATAGTTTGCGTTGTAATGATGCTGTTTGTGCTTTACAACAAATGCAGGATTCCGGGAAGTAAAAGACGCATATTACTGCCGTGCATACCAATTGTTGTATTGCTTGTTTATTGTGTACTTTATAACTTGAAAATCGATTGGCTGAGATATATTGCAGGCGATATAACGGCTGTGATATGTCTGCTTTATGTAATAGCGTTTGAACTTTGCATACAGTGCCGTTTTATCCAGTCAAATACACATTACAGAGAACTGTTTGATGCGTCAAATGTAAGTGCAGCGATAACGGATGAAGAATACAATGTCTGCCTATCGTCAAAAATGGCAAAAATCGTGCCGCTTGAGACTATGCGCCAAACAGAATCAGGTCCCGTTATGCTCAAAGACGGCACACGCCTTTGCTCGGCACCCATAAGCGGAGGCTATATCTTCTGGCAGGAGGACATATCGAAGCTTCTTGCGGTCCTCGAGGAACTTAACAACACTCAAGAGGAGCTAAAAGATTACGGCGCTCTGCTTGAAGAGGAAAACAAACAGAAACAGCGTCAACGCGAGCTTGAAGAACAAAAACGTTTGTTTGATGCAATGCAGAAATCTGTTTTGCCTGCAATGGAACAGCTGAACGTCATTATTGAACAGCTCGGTAATACCGATGATATTGAATCGGCTAAAAAATTGCACGGAAAGGTTACAGTTACAGGCGCATACATAAAACGACGCAGTAATCTCGTGTTCCTTGCTGACCAGACGGGAACGGTGGACGCAAGAGAGCTTTTGCTTTGTTTGAATGAATCGATTTCCAATCTGCATCTTTTGGGGATCTCGGGTGCTGTTAAACTTGATGTTGACGGTGATATGGACGGCGATACGGCAGGAGTGCTGTATGATTTTTTTGAGGCGGCGCTTGAATTGTCATGGGATAATTTGCAGGGAATCAATGTTGTCGTATCAAAAGAACAGGATATGTTCCGCATGACGCTTATGCTTCGGTGCGAAGCTCATCTTTCGGCGCTTGCAGACAGATTTGCAGGTGCTACTGCCGAAAAGGATGAAGATGTATGGTATTGCAGTATCAATGTCGGAAGTGAGGTGGCAAAGTCATGAGTTTATTTCGATTCAGACGCTGGCTCGGCAGAGCCGCCGTAAAAGAGGGTTTTGACAATCTACCTTCGGGCATATGCTTTGCGGATAACAACGGAACTGTGATTCTTTGCAACCGTCAGATGAGCCGCTTGTGCCACATTATCATGGAAACGGATCTTCAGCACATTTTTGAATTGCGCCATGCGCTTAATCAGCCAAAATCGGGCGTGAGGATTGTGGATAAGGATGCTTATATTTATTGCTTCCCGTCAAACAGATTCTGGCAGTTTGCGGAAAGCTCTGTTTTGGATTCGGACGGAAATGTTTATACTCAGGTGCAGGCGATTGACGTGACCGAGCTGCACGAAAAAAGCACAGAGCTTGCAACTGAAAACAAAGCGCTTGAAGAGGCAAACGCAAGGGCAAAAAGGCTTTATGCCGATATTGACAGGAACGTAAGGGAAAGAGAAACGCTTGCAATGAAAATGCGGGTTCACGATGATATGGGTCTGTGTCTGCTTGCGTCGCGCAATCTGCTCGTGCAGGACAGCACTCTTGAGGATTTTGCAAAATGCACACAGCGCTGGAAAAAGGTGCTTGATATAATAAGCGTTGCCGACAGAAGCAATTCAAGGGAAAACGTATGCAATGCTTATTCGGCACTTGACGAGCTTATTTCGGCATCGGCGGATATAGGCGTCAAGGTCATTGTGGAGGGCACTTTGCCGCGCTCAGAAGAGCTTGCTTATCTTATGATAGCCGCAATGCGCGAGTGCGCAACGAATACGGTGCGCCATGCAGACGGAAGTGAAATGACGGTTAACATCATACATACATATATGGCTGATACTGTGCGTATTACAAATAACGGCAAAAAGCCCGAGGGCAAAATAATCGAGGGAACGGGGCTTTCGGGCTTGCGCAGAAGCGTGGAAAATTACGGCGGCAAAATGATCGTTGAAAGCACGCCCGAGTTCAGACTCATTGTGACGTTCCCACGAAAGGAGAAACCATATGATAAACGTACTTTTGGTTGAAGATACAAAAATGGGCAGAGATTGCATTTCGGGCTACATAAAGTCGAGCGACCACTATACTCTTTCTGCCGTTATTACAAATGCAGGCATGGCGGAAATGACTTGTATGCGTATGCCTATCGATCTTATTCTTATGGACTACCGCACCGAAAACAATGAGGACGGTATTTCCGCTTCGGCTGTCATAAAGCGGAATATGCCTAAAATAAAAATCATAATAATAACAAGCATGACATCGATAGACCTTATCGACAGAGCTCGCAGTGCCGGTGTTGACAGCTTCTGGTACAAGGAGGCGGGTGATGAGGAGCTGCTCACTGTCATGGACAAAACAATGGCAGGTGAGTCGATTTATCCCGATACGACACCCGTAATTCAGATAGGCAATGCCGCCTCTACCGAGGTTACGCCCATGCAGCTTGAAATATTGCGGCTTATGGTAAAGGGATACAGCAATCCGGCTATTGCCGCAGAGCTTCATATAAGCGTAAACGACGTAAAATGGCACATAAAGGAGCTTTTCGAAAAGACGGGCTATACAAACAGAGTCTCGCTTGTAGGTGACGTAATAAATAAGGAATTTATAGTACCGGGCTTATAAATGAACCGAAATTAAGTGATTATTAAATCTGCACTCGTAACGGGTGCGGATTTTTTGTTTTAATTTGATGAAATTGCTCGAAAAAACTACCCAATCGGGTAGTGTCTTTTTTTTCAATATCCGTATAATTATAATTGTATCAGTGGAAATACGCCTATTTATAAATAAGAAAGTGGGTGAGAAGCATGCGCAGGATCATTGTAAACATGAAAGACTATATTTTCGCAGACGCGGTTGCACAATCTCTGCAAGCGGATAAAAACAGCGATTTTACAGTGCAGAGAGTGACGGCGCCGGAGGAAATTGAGCAGTACAGCAGATTGTGTGATCCTTATGCCGTACTGATGGAGGTGACGGGCTATCCGCCTTATGTGCTCGAGGAACGCCTGAAAATCCGTGACGCAGTGAAAAAGATTAATCCGAACTGCAAGATCGTAATTGTCGTGGATGAAAATTCCGAAAAGGAAGCGGCAAGGCAGGTCAGACAGGCAAAAAAAGACGGACGTATCGATCAATTTATTTATGGCTCTATAAGCGCAAATTATCTTGTTGCACTCATGGATACATTGTAAAACATTTTTTTGAGAACACACAGCACATACCTCTCCCGAGACCTGTACATCGGGAGTTGAATTAGAATCTGTACAGAAGATATTTATTATTTAATAAGGAGAACAAAAAATGAAGCAATTCATCAAAAGGGTGATACTTTTTATGCTGCCGCTTTGTTTGGCGCTTGTGTTTGCAACAGCAGTGAATACGTCTGCAGATGCCGCAACAGTAACAGTTACAACACACAGCGTCTACATAAGTGGTGTTACAGAGCCTTCAGCAGGAAGTCATCCTGTGACGACGATTACAGGTGCCCCAACGAATGTAACAATTAACAACGTTGAGTGGTACGACGTTAAAACCGGCACTAAAATGTCATCATCCGACAAATTCTACGGAAACGGCACTTACCGCGTTGATATAACCGTAGCACCGCTGCCCAATCATGGGGAATATGTGTATAAGCTCGGCTCGGATTTAACAGGCACAATAAACGGTGTGTCTGCAACCATAACTACACCGGCATCAAACTCTTCATACCGTGTGCTTTCAAGAACGTTTACTGTGTCGGGCCCTATTAAAAACAGTGCAAGCTTTAAGGTAACAGTGCCTATGGGCAATAGCACCCCGGATAAGAATCCTTCAATTGTAAGCGGCGATGTAAAAATAATAAGCACAAATTGGTATTGGGTGTTAGACGGTGTAAAGGTCCCATTTGCAATACCCGATAACGGACTATTTACAGGTTCATATGATTACCAGGTAGAGATAATTATAGAGCCGAGTAGTGACTCATATTATTTTGATGATGCCGCTAATATGACGGGCAAAATAAATAATAAGGCAGCAACTTTTACGGCTGTCGACGGCAATTCGAGGCAACGCTGCGTTTCTTGTATATTCACCGCGGTAAACTATGTATACGACAGTATAAGCATAACAGACGTTACGGAACCGGCTTCCGGCAGCAAACCGGATTGGGATATTTCAACAGCTACTTCCGACTATGATGTTGTGCTTATCAAGTGGATTGACGAGAAAAACCATAAGTACATATCTGAGTCGGACACGACGTTTTCATTTAAGGCGGGCGGAATATATACTCTTCGCGTTTATGTTGAAGCAGATACCGGTTATGATTTTGCATACGCAGATGATATGACGGGAACGCTCAAAACAAATAAAAGGACAGCAAATTGCCAGGTTAAATTGGAAGACTATTACGATTCGAATTACGTAGACTGGCGTTATATCGAGTACACGTTTACCTGCCCGGGAACGACGCTGAATTCTATTGACATTAGCGGACCTACACCTTCCAATGGGGATACGATTTACAGTAAATCTTCATATTCTGCAAAAGATGCAAAGTCTGTTTGCACATATCTCGTGTGGAGTGATATTACTGCAAACACATATGGGCTTGATGCCGGAACGAAGTTTATTGCAGGTCATGAATACACGTTAATAATGCTCTTTAAGCCGATCAGCAATGGATATTATTTCCCATACGGTACATATTCGGGTAACGGACTTGTTCCGTACACAGGTACAGTAACTTTCAACGGCATCACCGTCGCCTCAAGCAACGTGAAAGTAGTTTATGAAAATGGTTATGCTATAGATGACAGTGAGGGCTGCTTGCAGGTTACAATAAATAACATTGTTGTTCCTTATCAGATTTCAACTATAACCGCAACCGGAGTAACGGCTCCTTTGGAGGGAAATGTTCCCAATTTCAGCATACCGACTATTGCCGAGTCGGGCATGAGCGTTGCGAGTGTTAAGTGGCTTAACCTCGATACATTGAATTATATGGCTTCAACAGAAAAGTTTGTTGCGGGAACAGCATACAGATGCAACATTTATCTTGAGGCATCAACAGGCTATGAATTCCTTGACGCATCAAGCATCAGCGGAAAGATAAACGGCAAGACCGCAACGGTAACGATGACAGGGTCAAATCAGATTTGTATTGCGTATGATTTCGTTGCAGCTGAATTGCCTGTTACGGCTCAGACACCTACAATAAGCACTCAGCCGAAGGGCGGAAGCTACTATGTGGGCGACAGCGTTACGCTCTCGGTTAAAGCGAGCGTTACCGACGGCGGCACACTCAGCTATCAGTGGTATAAGACAACTGTAAACGATATTTCGACAATAATGGCAATATATAAGGAGTCTGACGCAAGCTACGGAACAAAGGCTTCGTTTGTACCGGAGCAGACTGTCGGCACGACGTATTATTGCGTAATGGTGACAAACACTGTTACCAAAAACGGCAAGAAGGCAACATCGTTTGTATATTCAAATCTTGTTGCGGTTACATTCTCGGAAAAGATAGTCCTCACAAGAATCGAGGTTTGGGAGCTTCCCACAAAGGTTGTTTATAAGCAGGGCGAAACATTTGACCCGACAGGACTTGTATTAAAGCTGCATATGTCCGACGGCGGATACCTTGCCGGTAATAATTTCTCCGAAATGACGTTCTCGCCCACGACGCTCAATACTACGGGAACTCAGACGATAACCGTTACATATCAGGGCAAGACGACAACATTTAATGTTACGGTAAATGCGGTTCATACGCATAGCTTCGGCACCGAATGGAAGAACAATGCTTCACAGCATTGG
>CAMEIT010000084.1 GCA_945918795.1 uncultured Clostridia bacterium
ACGGGTGCAACAGGTCCTACGGGCGCAACAGGTCCTACAGGTGCAACAGGTCCTACGGGCGCAACAGGCCCAACCGGCGCAACGGGTCCTACGGGTGCAACGGGTCCTACAGGCGCAACGGGTCCTACGGGTGCAACGGGCCCGACCGGTCCGACAGGCCCGAGAGGCGAGGACGGCGAAGACGGAGAAGATGCGGTAATAATACCTGCCGCAACGGTAGATGAATTGAGTAATTGTGCTACTTCGGTTGACGTGATAAATAAGATCAACGAACTGATCGGTGTTCTCAAAGACGCAGGATTTATTGCGGAAAGCTGATGTATTGAAAATGCGGAGTGTGGTTTCACACTCCGTACATAAAAAGGTAAAAATCGGGAGGCAGTGAAATTATTTATGGGATATAAGGTTTGCGTATACGCTATTTGCAAGAATGAAGAGAAATTTGCGGCAAGGTGGGTATCGTCCATGAAAGAGGCGGATTATATTGTGGTGCTGGACACGGGGTCTGAGGATAACACGGTGGAGATATTGAGGAATCTCGGCGTAACTGTTGAAGAGAAGATCATTTCGCCGTGGCGTTTTGACCACGCGAGAAATGCGTCAATGGAGCTGATACCCGACGATACCGATATTTGCGTATGTACGGACTTGGATGAGGTTTTTGAGAGCGGCTGGAGGGAAAAACTCGAAAATGCGTGGAGCGACGGGGTGACTCAGGCGCGATACAGATACACATGGAATTTTAACGATGACGGGAGCGAGGGATATGTATTCTGGATAGAAAAGATACACGCGCGTCACGGCTTTGTATGGAAGCATCCGGTGCATGAGGTGCTGGAATATGTAGGGGACGAACCGGAAAATAAGATAAGCGTTACGGGAATGCAGCTGAATCATTATGCAGATGTGACAAAATCGCGTTCATCGTATTTACCGCTGCTTGAAATGGCTGTAAGAGAGGACCCTGATGATGACAGAAATATGCACTATCTCGGCAGGGAATATATGTATTATGGTATGTGGGATGAAAGCATAGAAACACTCCGTAAGCACATTGCAATGCCGAGAGCTGAGTGGCCGGACGAAAAATGCGCGTCAATGCGTTATATTGCAAGGTGCTATGAACAAAAAGGAGATATTGAAAGCGCAAAGAGCTGGCTTTACAGGGCGATAGCGGAAGCACCGTATTTAAGAGAGCCGTATATGGATATGGCACAGCTTTTGTATCTGAGCGAGGAATGGGACGGAATAGTATATATGTGTAAGTGTGCGCTTGCAATAAAAGAGAGGACGGAATCATATATAACGGAGGCACAATCATGGGGAGCCGAGCCGTATGATCTTATTTCGCTTGGATATTTTTATACGGGGCGTTATGGTCTGTCGCTTGAAGCGGCGAGAATGGCGGCAAGTCTTGCTCCGAATGACGAGAGAATATTGAATAATCTTGCGATAATTGCCGCGGAAGTCAATAAGCACAATAACTGAAAGATTGATTGACATTAAGGTATATTTGTGGTATCATTTCCATGATAATAACAAAAGGAGAATTTTGTGGAATGGGTTATTCGGCGCTGAAGAAAAAAGCTGCAAGGATCACATCGGGAAGAGACCTCAAGCCTGACGCGCTTTATATGTTATATGCGTTTTTCATCGGAATTACGATAATAGGTCTGCCGATATCATACTGTATAATGCTTGAATACCGTAAATATCTCAGACTGTGCCTGAAAGAATACGATGAAGCCGACGAGACTGAAAGAGCAAGAAAAAATAAGGTATACGACTATCGGAATCCAATGAGCATTATGTTTGAATATAAGCTTAAATCAGCACTCGGGGCAGTAAAGGCTGTGTTGCTTTTGCTGCTTCCCGGTTCGCTGTTTTTTAATATGCCGCATCTGAGCGAGGAACGCAACACGGAGGTAAAAGTGGGGCTTATTCAGCTGAAGATGTATTTTGTATACATATTCTGTGCGGCGGTAGTTTGCGTATTTTTGCTCGGACTTATAATTTTTTCCGGCTCATGGCTTTGCGCGCTTATTTGTGCGCTGTTGATTGTATGTACTGTCGTGATACTTTTCAAGCCGTTTGCCGTTTATTGCCAGGCTTACGTAATATACGAAAAGGAATGCCTCGAGATGCCTTCGGAAGATGAAGAATGTGATGAAGACGACGAAGAAGAATAGGTTTATAAAAGAGTTTCTGCCGTGGATACTCGCGGCGGTGCTTGTAATAGTGATTCCGCTTGCGGCAAGAGGCATGGGAGTCGGGTTTGAGAAAATCTCGTATGACAAAAGGTCAAATGAAAGCTCAAACGATATTGTCGAGCATACACCGCACGGCTCTGCCGATATGACACCCGATTTACCGCCTGATACGGGGCTTGCAGATGCAACGCCCGATGTCGGCGAAGAGGTAATGCTGATTCTTAATACGAGCACAAAGAAGATTCATATGTCGGATTGCCGATTTGCCGAAAGCATTGCGGATAAAAACAGAAGGGAAATTTACACACTCGATATTGACGGCACGATAAGTCGGCTTGAAGAGGAAGGCTACACACTGTGCACGGAGTGCGGCAAAAACAGGCAGCAGTAACAATACACCGAAGGAGATTTTGCAATGAGAAGAAAAGACAGGGAGATGCCGGAGGAATTTGCGCTTTCGGTTGCGGATAAGTGCGAATATGCTCTGATTGCAATGACGGATTCAAGCGGTATGCCGTATGCTGTTCCGATAACGATTGCAAGGGACGGAAAATACATTTATTTTCATTCCGCAAAGGAAGGCACAAAAAACGACATAATGAAATGCAATAATAATGTATGCGTTGTGTGCGTTGGAGATACGAGGCGGCTTGAGGATAAGTTCACGACGGAGTATGAGTCGGCAATAATAAAAGGAACGGTTTTTGAGGTTGAGTCCGATGAAGAAAAAATCAAAGCACTGCGATTGCTGTGCGAACGACATACGCCCTCAAATATGGCGAATTTTGATGAAGCAATCAAAAGAAGCCTTTCAGTGACGGCAATCTGGAAAGTGGAGATTATATCGATTACGGGCAAACGCAAAAAGAGTAAATCGTGAGAGCGTGGATTAATATTATAATGAAGAATTTATTGCCTATGATTTTTAATCGGGTGTTCACGGCGGGTTCAAGCCATGAGCACCTTTTGTTTATTTTATATTAGGCTTTGCGGCTTCAAAGGTATTAAGGCAACAATTCGGAATTGCATTTGCGGCAAAACAAGTATTGCTTGATTGCCAAACAACAGATTGATAATTGATTCCCACGCTCTTGTGTGATAAAATATAATCACACCGGTGATATTGACAGCTAAATGGAGGACAGTGTATGAATTTAATGATAGGCGATAAGATAAAGCAGCTTCGCCAGCGTGACGGCAGGAAGCAGGAGGAATTGGCAAACGCGCTCGGCGTCAGTCCGCAAGCCGTCTCCCGGTGGGAAGCAAACGGCGGATATCCCGATATGGAGATTATTCCGTCTATTGCGAATTATTTTAACATAAGCATTGACGAGCTTTTCGGGTACAGCAGGGACAGACAGGAAAAGTTAAAATCCATATTGGATACAGCGGAAAGAGAGATAAACGCGCAGGGTGACTTGACAGAGTGCATTGAAATGCTTCGCTCTGCCGCAAACGAATTTCCTTCGGAGCCGCATATTCTCATCAAGCTCGGACACGCGCTGAATATTTACGGATGGAAAAAATACGGTGCTCGCTGTTATACCAAAGACGGGTCGGATTATGCCTTTGAAGATACCGCATATAATGCAGATAACGTATATTGGCAGGAAGAAATACGTGTATTTGAAAAAGTATTGGGAATGGATATTCCGCCTGAGGACCGCGACCTTATTACAATGATGACGGTCACGGCGTATTGCAAAATGGGTTATAACGACAAAGCGAAATCTTTGGCTTCAAAGCAAAACTCAATTATTGTGAGCCGCGAATTGCTTATGCCCAAAGCAACGGAGGCAGAGGAACGGGATAAGTATCAGGGAGAGGCGATTATTGCTCTTTTAAGCGAACTGAAAAATGTAATTGCAGACTCCGTGGGTACAAAGGTTTCATCGGCGACAAATACCGAAAGCGTAAAGCTCTTTGAAGACCTTGCACACTTGTACGAGTCTGTTTTCAGCGACGGGCGTTGCGGCATTGCACATTTTCATATCTCGGAATTATATTTACACGCCGCAATATATGAAGCACGATTCGGCAAGAAAGATGTTATTCAGGCGTTTGAATACTTTTGCGAAGGCTTCAAACACAAAAAGCTATATGATTCTATTGCAGGTGGCGGCGAATACCGATATACCGCACCGCTTGTGGCAAAGGTAGCATCTCCGAGCGAAAGCTTTCCGCCTTTAAGCAAAACATTCTGGCACGGTTGGATAGAAGCTTTCCCCGAGGAATTAAAAAAACTCATAAAAGCAGAACCGCAGTTTGCGGAATGCTTCGAATAATTTTTGAGGGGCTGTAATTACAGTCCCTCTTTTTTATGCGTATTTATATCGGCTTTTGTATTTGACAAGGCATATTGACGTGACTGCAAGAGATAAAAGCTCTGCCGCGGCAGATGAGAGCCAGATTCCGTCCTCTGCCAATATTTCGGGGAGAAAGAGCACGCAAATTACCTGGAACAGCAATGTTCTCAGGAATGATATTGCGGCTGAAACGGCGCCGTTGCCGAGCGCGGTAAAGAATGCCGAGCCAAATATATTCATTCCGCACAAAAGAAAAGATATTGAATATATTCTGAACGAGCGTATTGAAAGCTCAAGCAGCGCGCTGTCATACCCCACAAATATTTTTGCAAGCGGATAAGCCGCAAGCTCTGCCATGAGAGTCATTGCCACGGAGGAGAGCGATATAATAACGAGGCTTTTTCTGAATATGTTTTTCAGCTCGTTGTGATTTTGTGCCCCGTAATTGTAGCCTGCAAGCGGCGCCATGCCTATTGAATAGCCTATGAATATTGAAACAAATATAAATCCCGCATACATTATTACTCCGTATGCGGCGACACCGTTTTCGGGATCGATGCGCATAAGCTGAAAATTGTAAAGCATATTCACAAGTGAAAGCGATACGTTTGTCATAAGCTCGGAGGAACCGTTTGTACAAGCCTTTGTGAAAATTTTTATGTTGAATTTTGCTTTTGTAAGACGCAGGAGACTGCTGTTTCTTGATGCAAAATATATGAGCGGCACTATTCCTCCGACGAGCTGGCTTATAGATGTTGCTACTGCCGCACCCGTTATTCCCCATTTGAATACGCCCACAAACAGAAAATCAAGCACCATATTTGTTACTCCTGCGGCGGTGGTAATAAGCAGTCCTATCTTTGGCCTTTCCGCAGTTACAAGAAAGCTCTGGAATATGTTTTGCAGAATAAATGCGGTAAGTGATATTAATATGATGCGCCCGTAAAGCACACAGTTATCTATCATGCTTTCCGAGGCACCGAGCAGAATTGATATGGGTCTTAAGAAAATTATGCCTGCTATGCTGAATATAACGCCGAGTATTACGGATATATATACAAACATGGAAAAATATTCACGTGCTTTTTGCTTGTCGCCCTCGCCGAGCGTTTTGGAAACTATTGCACTTCCACCTGCGCCGAGCATGAAGCCTATCGTGCCGAGTATCATCAGGAAAGGCATAATGATATTAATTGCGGAAAAAGCTTCTTTACCTGCAAAATTGGATACAAAAAGTCCGTCCACCACGCCGTATACAGATGTGAATATCATCATTATTATTGACGGGATTACAAACCTCAATAGCTTTTTATATGTAAAATGTTCGGACAGCTGTATTTTCATTTATTATTCCTTTCGCCTCGGGTATTAAATATTGCCTTGAGGGCAAAAAAATACTCGGTTAAAAACCGAGCGTTTGTTGCTTATTACCCGATTGTCAAAGCGTATTATCATTACAACGGGCAAAGTATATCATATATAATAATATGTGTCAAGGTTTTTTATAATTACAGCTTTACAAGGACTCTGTCTTCGCCTGATTTTATATCCACCAGCTTCCAGCCCGGATAGCGGATGCGACAGTGCCAATATGCATTGACAAGGCGCATGGCGAGGCGTATATTGATGTTGACGCCGCGTTTGGCGGCAGAACGGCGAAAAACCAACGGCACAAGTAAAGCGTTTATATGGTTAAATATCAGAATGGACGGAATGGGAACAAAAATGCCGTGTTTTTTGCCCTCTTCTTTTACATAGACTCTCATTCCACAAATATTTCCACGCGCGCATCGTTGCTTTCTACTTCAACCAGCTTGCCGATAGCACCCTCGTCGATAAGACACATGAGCTGATCCAAATTGATATTCTTCATCATATCCATTTTGCTCGATTTTTTTCCGTCGTCGTCACCTTTGTTTGCCGTTATATCATTCATATTCAGCCCCATTTCAAGCCCCACGCGGACAAGCGCGATAGGCAGATTGACGCGAATCTTGTCACCGTCCTCAAGGTCGTCCACGATGATGCGCAATATTCTGTCTTTTTTCTGCTTCTGCTCTTCTGCTGTCAACTGACGAACGACAGGCTCTTTGGGTGCTCCTGTCAGCAGTTCCTCAATGGTCACGTTCAACGTTTGAGCGAGCATAGGTAAAATGCTTATATCCGGGCAGGAAATATCGTTTTCACACTTACTTACTGCCTGCGCGCTGACACCGAGTATGTCTGCAAGTTCATTCTGCTTTAAATTTTTCAATCCTCGATAATAGGCAATGCGTTGCCCAAGTGTATTGTTGCTCATGTTTATATGTCAACCTTTCTTTGAAATGAATTTGTGCGGAGGAACGCCGGCAGTTCCTTTGACAGCTTTAATTATACCACATTTGTGGGCAAAAACAAGCAACTGTTCGGTGTTTTACGACTCTTTTTAATCAACCAAAAGGCGTTTTTTCAACAACCGACGGTTGTTTTTGAGGCTTTTTGAATAAAAAGGACTGAAAATTTACCCAAAGAAGCAAAAACAGGCGAAAATGAAAAATCACATGACATTTTGAGGCGAGAGCGGATGTTAATTGTATTTTTGCTCAACCTCAACGCCTTTGTCTTTGAACACATCCAAAAACTTTTCGTTGCAGGAATCAAAGTGATCAATATCGATCCTTTCGCCGTTCTTCAGTATTATTGCATAAGACGGATATGGGAACGTTCCCCCATTACCGTTTGGTGTCTGCTGTTGATAATGAAGCCTTTCAACATCCTCGTACTCATAGAAAGGACCGTTAATGCTGAAAAATGCAGTATTATCATAGAATCCGTTTTCTGTCAACTTTAAGTTCTGATGAACCGTAAGGAATAAAAATGCTGTCGAGCATATCAGCAGAACCGCGCTCAGCCCCTTCATAAATTTGAGCGCAGATCGGGAAGAGGCTGCGGTTTGAAGTGCTGTTAATTTTTCGGAATTCTTTCTGAAGAACAATTTGTAAAACTTATCCATATTGAAAGAGACCGTAACGATTCCCATAATCAATGCGGGGAGAATTACACATGGTGCGTTTTCAAGCGGACCGAGCAGATAAATCGAATTTTTATTTTCAAAGTAGAAAAATAAAAAGTATATAAGTAAAAACAGCGCTGCCCAGGGTGCTCCGAATATAATCATTGCAGGAGCAATTGCAAGGGCTTCTTTGAAATTGTTTTTTGAAATGCCGTTTTTATAAAGCTCAGTCAGATTCTTGTATATAGACTCCGGAATATGCCGCCGTGGCGATTCGGCGTTTTCCATGTAATCGATTAAGAGATTTTCGTACTGCGTTTTATTTTTAAGCTTTTTTAGTTTTTTGATTGCGGCAGGATAGTTGCCGACCATATAAGCTTCAAAGCCGCTGCTGAGAGAGCGACTCAAAAGCTGTCGGAAATAAAATGTTAAAAATTTTTGCTTATCTGCCAACAGCATTGATTGTGCTTCATCATTAATACGCAAGAGTATTTGCTCAAAGCCCGATTGTGTATTTGTCTCGTCCTCGGGTGAAAGAGGCTGTTCGTATGTATCGGAAATAAAGTACCCATACCATTCTTCCCGAGACTTATCGATTTCTGATTTAATATCGTCCGTTGTCGGGAATCGGCTTTTGAAGTAATCACAAGCAGAACCGAATTCTGCATCAAACAGAGCGTCCTTTTCCCCTTGGCTGCATGACAATGCCTTAATATCGGAATGTATTGCCGTCAAGGAATCGGCTATACATTCAAAGCATTCGGTCATGGAATCTGCGGATAAAATCAAGGGGAGAGTTAACGCATATGACGGGGTAACACCCAAGAATCCGTATATTTGCGATAACGGATAAAACAGCCTTTGAGAATCCGATTTGCTTAACGAAACATAGCAGGTCAAAATGCTGTGTGATGTTGAAAGCGGAATATGAGGGTAATATGAAAATCTTACAATATGCTCATTGTAGTATATATCAATCTCATGAGACAGTATATTATCCGCTGCTTCAAGCTTGCTGTTATAGTTTGTTTTTACTTCAAAGGAAAGAGCATTCGTTTCATTATAAAACGACTTTGCGCATTCTTCTAATCGTTTGATAAGCACATCTGTAAATTTTTCGGCTTCTGTCATTGATTTCACCAACTCACTCTTCGGGATTTTATTATAAAACTATTCATATAAATCAAACATACGGTAATGAAAAAACGTAATACAGTACAAGATACATCGATTTGAGAGGGTATAATAATAAAATCCGAATCTGCGTCGATTAACGCAAGACTCGGATTTTACTTATATGGTGGGAACAATAGGGCTCGAACCTATGACCCTCTGCTTGTAAGGCAGATGCTC
>CAMEIT010000085.1 GCA_945918795.1 uncultured Clostridia bacterium
GCCGTACTCTTGGCGAGGAGATGAGGAACCGCAAAGCGTTTTAAAGTTTTCGGGCTTGGGAGCTTTTTCAAAAGCTCCCAAGAGGGTTTGGGGACTTTCCTAAAAGTCCCCAAGAATCCCCCAAGAAATATGAAAGGAGAACAAAAATGAGAGAATCTTATTCGGAGATAACGCCATACATATCGGAATTAGCGGGGCTTGCCGACCGCAACAACAACATAATACCGGAGATGTACACAAAGCACCATGTATACCGCGGATTAAGGGACGTGAACGGAAACGGAGTTGTTACGGGGCTTACCGAAATATCCAACATAAAAGCAAAGGAGAAGGATGCCGACGGCAACATCATACCGTGCAAGGGCGAGCTGTATTACAGAGGAATAAACATAAGAGACATTGTTAACGGCTTTATGAGTGACGACAGGTTCGGGTTTGAGGAGACGGTATATCTTTTGTTATTTTCCGAGCTGCCGAACAAAGATGAGCTTGAGCGATTCACGCAGGAGTTGGCGGAGTACCGCAGTCTGCCGACGTCATTTGTAAGGGACATGATACTCAAGGCACCGGGCAAGGATATGATGAACATACTTTCGCGCAGTGTGCTTGCATTATACACATATGATGAAAATCCCGATGATATATCGACTGCCAACATATTAAGGCAAAGCTTGCAGCTTATTTCCGTATTCCCACTTTTGGCTGTTTACGGTTATCAGTCGTTCAGGCACTACCATAAAAATAAGAGCTTGTTTATTCATCTGCCGGACCCCGAGCTTGGGACTGCCGAGAATCTGCTTCATATTTTAAGAGAGAGCGGAGAATATTCGCATCTTGAAGCGAAAATACTCGACCTTGCGCTTGTGCTTCATGCGGAGCACGGCGGCGGAAACAATTCGACATTCACAACGCACGTTGTCACATCATCGGGAACGGATACATATTCTTCCGTTGCGGCGGCGCTCGGCTCACTTAAGGGTCCGCGTCACGGCGGTGCAAACGTAAAGGTCGTGCGTATGTTTGACGACATGAAAAACAGCATCGATACGAAAGACAAGGGCGCAATAAAGGATTATCTTGTGCGATTGCTCGATAAGCAGGCATTTGATAAGGCAGGACTTATATACGGCATGGGTCACGCGGTATATTCGCTGTCGGACCCGAGAGCGGATATTCTTATGGGCTGTGCGAAGGAATTGTCTGTTGCAAAGGGCTTTGAGGATGAGTACGAGCTTTATGAAACGGTAGCAACAATGGCACCCGAAATAATAGCGGAAAAGAGAAAAATGTACAAAGGCGTAAGCGCAAATGTGGATTTTTATTCGGGGCTCATATACCGTATGCTCGGATTGCCTTATGAATTGTTCACACCTATATTTGCTGTTTCGAGAATAGCCGGCTGGAGCGCGCACCGCATTGAAGAGATTCAGAATGCAGGGAAGATTATACGCCCTGCGTATAAAAACGTAAAGTCGGAAAAGGAATACGTAAGCCTCAAGGACAGATAATGCGATTGTATAAAATGAGTATGATTTTAACGGAAAACAAAAGTGCCCGAGAACAGGATTTTTCTCCTGCTCGGGCACTTTTGGTACAAATTTTTGATTTATCAGATATGCTCTTTATACTTTGCTTTCATAATAAGCTTTGCCACGAACAGGAAAAGCACTGTCAAGACAATACCGATAGGCAGAACAATAAAAGCATTCGGTATAAAGCCTGATATAATAAACATTACGAACGATATTGCGGCAACGCTTATTGAATACGGAAGCTGAGTCGATACGTGGTTGAGGTGGTCGCACTGAGCGCCTGCGGATGACATGATTGTCGTATCCGAAATAGGTGAGCAGTGGTCTCCGCATACGGCACCTGCAAGGCATGCGGAAATGCCGACGAAGAGGAGAGGATCTGTTGCCTCAAATATATTGGTTACAATCGGAATGAGAATACCGAATGTGCCCCATGATGTTCCCGTTGCAAACGCGAGGAAGCAGGCAACTATGAATATTATTGCAGGCAGGAAGTTTGAAAGTCCTGCGGCAGCGCCGTCCATAATTCCCTTTACGTATCCTGCGGCGTTAAGCTCGCCTGTCATATTTTTGAGTGCTGTTGCAAACGTAAGAATGAGTATTGCCGGAACCATTGCAACGAAGCCCTTCGGAATGCACTTCATTGCGTCCTTGAATGTAACGATTCTTCTGCAAATCATGTATATTATTGTGATTATCAATGCGAGGATGCTGCCCCACGGAAGAGCCGCGGTAGCAACTGTGTCACCGATTGCGCCTATGAAATCCATGTAGCAGGAGCTTGAAGCGTCAAAGAAACCGCCTGAATAAGCAAGTGCAATTACATTCAATACGATGAGAAGAATTATAGGCAAAACAAGGTCTATTACTCTGCCATTGGGATTGAATTCACCCTCTTCGCCCTTGTTTGAGGATTCGCCTGTCGTGAAAAGATCGCCCTTTTCTCTTGCGTTAACCTCGTGAATACGCATCGGACCGTAATCAAACTTCATGAGCGTTAATGCAATTATGAATACAAAAGTAAGAAGCGAATAGAAATTGAACGGAATAGCTCTCACGAAAAGCTCAAGCCCCGAATATTCGGTGCTTTCAACATAGATTGCAACTGCCGCCGCCCATGATGAAATCGGCGCTATCATACAGATAGGTGCCGCTGTTGCATCGATGAGATATGCAAGCTTTGCACGTGATACTTTGTGCGTATCTGTTACAGGGCGCATAACCGAGCCTACCGTAAGACAGTTGAAGTAGTCATCTATAAATATAAGCACACCGAGAACGAACGTGGCAAGCGAAGCACCTATTTTTGATTTGATATGTACCTGTGCCCAGCGGCCGAACGCGGCAGAGCCTCCCGCCATATTCATCAGAGCGACAAATATTCCGAGTATTACAAGAAATGCAAATATACCGGCTGTATCCTTGATTGCGGCAACAATACCGTTTTGAACTGCCATATCCACAGTGCCTGTGAATGAGAAATTTGACGCGAGCAACGCTCCGACAACTATTCCTATGAACAGTGAGCTGTATACTTCTTTTGTTATGAGCGCGAGTCCTATTGCTATTACCGGTGGCACGAGGGACCATATAGTTCCCGCAAAACGGCTTACCGTTTCGCTCCCGTCGTCAGCCAATGCCGTTGCAACGCAAAGTATAAGCGTTACGACAATGATTCCGGCGCCGAGAAAAATTCTCTTTTTCTTTGACATAAAATATCCTCCGTCATTTAATAAAAAAACCACGGATATACCGTGGTTATATACAAAACACGATAGCTCTCCACATTACGTGACAGTACAGGGCATATTATGCCGTATACCAGCGGCTGTGCCCTTCCGCAAACACAGCGCTTCGGCAGCGTCCCCTTTCGCGAGCCTTTTCATCGGAATTAAACGGTCTCGTTACTTTTGAAAGCTGCGCCTCTACCTTACAATTTTTTACTGTTTTAGTATAAACTATAATTAACTATTTGTCAATACCTTTTTAACGTTAATTTAAAAAATATTATCGGCAAACAGAACCGTTCCGCTTGCCGATATGTAAACTGCAATACTCGCATAAATATTTATAAAAATGATTATTGTTCGCTTTTACGTTTTGTTATAATGCCGCCTCCGATTACGCAGTCGTTTATGTAGAAAACAACCGACTGACCGGGCGTTGCCGCGCGCTGAGGTTCATCAAAAATTACCTTTACTTTTCCCCTACCGCAGGGGATTATCCGAGCAGGCACTTCATTTGCCGCATAGCGTATTTTGGCATACGCCCTCAAAGATGCTTTCATGTCATCGAATATGAGCCAATTCATGTTTTCGGCGTAAAGAACGTTAGAAAAGAGGTCACTGTTGCTACCTACGGAAACCGTATTTGTCTCGGCGTCAATATCCGTTACGAAAAGCGGTTGCGGTGCTGAAATGCCGAGCCCCTTGCGCTGACCGATGGTGTAATGAGCAAGCCCCGTATGTCTGCCTAAAACGTTTCCGCTTTTATTGAGTATATCCCCGCACTTGGGCTTGATGTACATATCGAGAAAGCCTGCCGTATCGTTGTCGGGAATGAAGCATATTTCCTGACTGTCGGGCTTTTTGGCTGATATGAATCCGTTTTTTGCGGCTATTGCACGTATTTGTTCCTTACTCTCGAACTCACCCAAAGGAAACAGCACGCGGGGAACATATTCCTTTTTTATTACATAAAGCACGTACGACTGGTCTTTTTTGAGAGAATTCGATTTTTTTATTACCTGCATACCGAATTTTTCGTCGTAGCATCTTTTGGCATAGTGCCCCGTTGCGACAAATTCGGCACCGAGCTTATCGGCAAATTCAAACATTGCTCCGAACTTCAGATGCTTGTTACATTCCACGCACGGATTGGGTGTCAAGGCACGCGCATAGCATTCTATAAAATTATCTACGACGTATTTCTTGAATTCGTCGGCAAGGTCAAGCGTGTAATGCTGTATGCCGAGCAGATCACATATTTTTTTCGCATCGGCTGAATTGTCTTCGGTGATGCTATCATATCTGCTGTCGTGCCAGAGCTTCATTGTCACGCCTATTACTTCATAGCCTTGTTCCTGTAAAAGCATGGCGGCAACCGAACTGTCGACGCCGCCGCTCATTCCCATTACTACCTTTTGCTTTGCGTTAACGGGCATTTCTTATTCCTTAGCGTGGCAGTGGTCGCAAGACGTCTCTGTTACGCCGCAAAGCTTGTCGGCTTCTTCTTCTGACATACCCTGACGGATATAATAATCGGAAAGAGCCTTCTTTATTGCTTCCTCTGCAAGCACGGAGCAGTGTATTTTTTGAGGCGGCAGACCGCCGAGCTCGTCTATTACTTCTTTGTTTGTAAGCTTTAAGGCGTCATCTATCGTTCTGCCCTTGATAAGCTCCGTTGAAACACTGCTTGTGGCTATTGCGGCACAGCATCCGAATGTTTTGAATTTTGCATCCTTGATTATGCCGTCTTCTATTTTAAGATACATCTTCATTATATCGCCGCACACAGGATTGCCTACCTGTCCGACGGCGTTTGCATCTGCAAGTTCTCCTACATTGCGCGGATTGGTAAAATGATCTATTACCTTTTCTGTATACATATTTATTACCTTTCTTTATAATTTATATTTTCCGTTTAAAAAATCTTCATACAGCGGAGACATCGAACGCAGTCTCTCGACTATCTCCGAGAGGCAGTCGAGCAGATAATCTATGTCTTCCTTTGTATTTTCAAGGCCTATCGATATTCTCAGCGAGCCGTGAGCTACCTCGACAGGTACACCTATCGCAAGCAGTACGTGCGACGGGTCGAGCGAGCCTGACGTGCAGGCACTGCCGCTTGAAGCACATATTCCTTTTGCGTCGAGCATGAAGAGAAGCGATTCGCCTTCAATATATTTGAATGATATGTTTGCTGTGCCCGGCAGACAACAATCCGTGTTGCTGTTTTTCCTTATATGAGGTATGCGCTTGCCAACCTCGTCCATGAAGTAGTTCCTGAGACCGGACAAGTATGCGGCATTTTTCTCTATCGATGAGCAAGCAGTCTCAATGGCTTTGCCCATACCTACGATACCGGGAACGTTTTCCGTTCCGGCACGCTTACTGCGCTCCTGATGACCGCCGGCAATGAGCTTGTCTATAACAACGCCTGTCCTGATGTACATTGCGCCGACACCCTTCGGACCGTAGAATTTATGCGCAGACATTGAAAGAAAATCAATATTCATTTCTTTTACGTCTATGGGCGTGTTACCTACTGCCTGTACGGCGTCTGTATGGAAGAGAACATGATTCTCTTTTGCGATTGCTCCTATTTCCTTTATAGGCTGTATTGTGCCTATTTCGTTATTTGCGAACATAATGGAAATAAGGATAGTTTCGGGTTTTATCGAAGCCTTAAGCTGCTCGAGGTCTACAACGCCTCTTGAATCAACGTCAAGGTAGGTTACCTCAAAACCTTCTTTTTCGAGCTGTTTGCAGGTCTCAAGAACAGCCGGATGCTCGATTTTTGATGTTATTATATGATTCCCCTTGCTCTTTTTGGCTTTTGCAACTCCCTTTATTATTGTGTTGTCGCTTTCGGAGCCTCCTGCGGTGAAATATATTTCTTTTGCCTTTGCACTTATTGCGGCGGCAACCTTTTCACGCGCCGCCTCGACAGCCTCTCTTGATTTTCTGCCTATGCTGTAAACCGATGAAGCATTGCCGTAATAATCCGTAAGGTACGGCATCATTGCATCAAGCACTTCCTTGCTCATCTTTGTCGTTGCAGCATGGTCAAAGTATTTTATATCAGACATATGATGTCAAAACCCCTTTCAATTTGATATTATATTATACCACAGTTTCGTTATTAAGTAAACATCGATTTTCAGTTTTTTTCGCAAAATAAAATTATATCATAAAATTGCCGGTTAATCTACAACATACGCTTTGAATCTGCCAAACAAAAATCATTAACTTTAACGAGACACAATTCATATAATGCAGTAAAATACATGAAAGGAGATTACCTGTGGTCAATAGAAATATCACTGTAATAGGGCATGATAACCGCACTGCAACAGTATACAGCTTGCTTTTGAAGGACGGATACAATATTGCCGCTGTCACCTGCAGGGAGGAGCTTCAAAACGCTTGCCTTACGGACATTATTATTCTTCCGATACCGTACAAGGATGCCTCGGGCAAAATAAAGGGGACAGACCTGTTTCTTTCGGATATTTCAGCAAAATTAAGCGATACAAATATTATAATCCTCGGGCGGGCGGACAATACGTTTATTGATCTCGCTTCGAGAATGGGTTTTGAATATATAGACATTAATGAAGACAAGAGATTCAAGATACTGAACGCGATCCCGACTGCCGAGGCGGCGGTGTCGATAGCAATGGAAAATACAGAGCGCACTATGTGGGGACGCAATGCGCTTGTATGCGGATACGGGTGCATTGCCAAGCATCTTGTAAGGCTTCTGAAAGGGTTCGGGTGCAATGTTACGGTTGCCGCAAGAAAAGAGTCGGATCTTTACGAGGCTGAGCTTCTCGGATGCGCTACCGTAAATATTGAAAGAGTCGCGGAGAAGGTGCCGTGGCAGGACGTTATTTTCAATACGTGCCCGGCTCTTGTGCTCGATAAAAATGCTCTCGGCAAAGTGAAAAAACAGTGCATGATAATAGATCTTGCATCGCGTCCCGGCGGCTGTGATTTTGATTTTGCACGTCAAAACGGTATCAACGCAAAATTGTATCTGTCTTTGCCCGACGTGTACGCTCCGAAAAGCTCGGGCGAAAATATGTATAAAATCATATCGTCTATAATAGCGGAACACGCCTGATTTTGCCGAAAAACTCTTGCTAGATGTATGCTCTTTGATGTAAGAAAGGAATTAGATATGGATCTTAAAGATAAACGTATAGGATTTGCTTTTACAGGCTCATTCTGTACCATTATTTCGGCATATGAACAGATGGTGAAGCTGTGCGAACTCGGCGCACAGATATATCCCGTTTTTTCGTTTGCCGTTAAAAATTATGACACCAGATTCGTAAAAGCGAAGGATTTTTATGATATGGTGTCTGCCGCGGCGGGGAGAGAACCTATCACTACCATTTATGATGCCGAACCGATAGGACCTAAAAAACTTCTTGACGCGGTTGTCGTTGCGCCGTGTACGGGAAATTCGGCGGCTAAACTCGCAAACGGAATAACCGACACTCCCGTGCTCATGGCGGTAAAGGCACACTTGAGAAACGGAGGCCCCATAGTGATTGCCCTTGCAAGCAATGACGCTATGGGCGCAAACGGCCAGAATATAGGTAAGCTTATGAATCAGCAGAATATTTACCTCGTGCCTATGTGCCAGGACTCCCCAAAGGGTAAGCCGAATTCGCTCATCGCCGATATGAATATGATCATCCCGACTCTCGAATCTGCGCTCAGCGGCGTTCAGATAAACCCTGTTTTTTATTAGCTTTGGGGCTTTTGGAAAAGCCGGTAATAATCCCTTTGGGATTATTGCACAAACCCGAAAGCCTTAAAATGCTTTGAGGCTCGCGCATCTTTTCACCGAAAGTTTGGCGAAAAGATGCGCATTGAGTTTATGCTCCTTTTTAAGGCTTGGTGGAGGAGAGTAACAAATATACGGTGCGTTTTACTTAAAAAGAGGCGTAAAGCAAATGACAATGCGACTCAAGAGAGGCAAAAGAAACATTAAAGCGTGGGTGCCGAATGCAGATTCAGTGGTGATTTGCAATAAAATCAATATAATTGAAAACAAACGAATCGCATTGCACTCAGGCCCGAGAGCACAATAATTGATGACCGATAAATGAATATGACAAAAAACGAAAAAATTACAGAAAAGGTATTGACAAAAAAAGCCTTCGGATGTATAATATACAAGCTCGATGACGCGAGAATATACATCACGCTTTTGGAGATTCAAAAATTTTCAAAAAACCTTGAAAAAGGTATTGACAAATAAGAAGAAATGATGTATAATAAACAGGCTCTCATCGCGAGAGCACAAAGAACCTTGAAAAAATAACAGCACAGCAAGTAAGGATAGAGGCAGAACAAACAACAAAAAGAATTTGAGAAATCAAATACTCATAAAGATTATATGAGAGT
>CAMEIT010000086.1 GCA_945918795.1 uncultured Clostridia bacterium
CGGTCAAGCCTTTTCAAAGGCTTGTAGGGTTCGGGGCAAAGCCCCGAAGAAATCTGTACATTTTACCGCAACAAAGGTGTACCGCATTCTCGGCAGAACTTATCGCCCTCAATCAATTTACTGCCGCATTCGGTGCAGAACCTCTGCACTTTTTGCTCCCGAATCTTTGATTTATCTGCTATGATAAATTTATAGATAGCGGCGAAAGGCGAATCGTCAACCTGATTTTTTGCGTAAACGGAGAATTCCTCGCCGTATTTTACCGTTTTGAGAGCTTCGAGCTCTTTTGTCACAAGCGTATCCTCACCCTCGAAGTATGTTTCCTGATCCAGCATGGCAACCACTGCCGAATCTTCGCCGAGCTCTTTTATTCTCAAAAGCCTTTCCGATTCTTTGAAAGGCGCTTTGGTAAGCTTCTTTCGGGTGATAGGCTTTGTAAAATCCCTTGCGGCAGGCAGCACTTCAAATTTGAAGCCTTTATCGAGGATTATATCTCCCTTGCAGATAACTAATTCAAGACCGTCCTTTTTCCTGTTTTCGGAACGGATTTGCACCTCTCTTATAATATATGTCGGTTCCATAACTCCTCCATTTGTCAGTCGTAATCCGATTATGCCCACTGAGCCGTTCACATTGCAAAATATAAACAGTCTTTGCACAATGACGGCTTTTCAAGGACAACAACAGTCGATTTTATTTTAACATAGCTTTATAAATTTTTCAATCACTTTCGCGCTCCGGAGGACAATACGGACAATATTGCGGAAAAATATGAATATCTGCTTGTAAAAAGAGATATTCTATGGTATAATATTTAAATATTATATGGAACGAATATGTAATATTTTATATTATATCAGGACGAAACCGCTTTCGGCGGCTTTATCTGAGAAAGGAAAACTTTAATTTTATGAAAATGCTTTTACTCAAAGATGTGCTGAGAAATCCCGAACAATATCAAGAGGAGCCTATAACGCTTTGCGGCTGGGTCAAAACGCTGAGAGACAGCAAGGCATTTGGTTTTATAGAGATGAATGACGGAACATCATTCAACAACCTGCAAATCGTATTCGAAAGGGACAAAATAGATAATTTTGACGATGTATGCCGAATCGGAACGGGCAGTTCCATAATAGTAAAAGGCAATCTCGTTCTTACTCCGGAAGCAAAGCAGCCGTGCGAGCTCAAAGCTACCGAGGTTAAGCTTGAGGGCGGAGTAACACCGGACTATCCGCTTCAGAAAAAGCGTCACACTGTTGAATTTTTGCGCACGCTTCCTCATCTCAGGCAAAGAACGAATCTTCTTTCCGCGGTTTACAGAGTAAGGTCATTGGCAGCATTTGCGCTTCATAAATTCTTCAACGAAAACGGCTTTGTATATGTAAACACACCTATTCTTACGGGTAACGATTGCGAAGGTGCCGGAGAAATGTTCCAGGTAACGACTCTTGACCTCAACAATGTTCCAAAAACTCCGGACGGCAAAGTGGATTACTCTCAGGACTTTTTCGGCAAGCCCGTAAACCTTACTGTAAGCGGTCAGCTCATGGGTGAGAGCTATGCTCTTGCGTTCAGAAACATTTATACATTTGGACCTACATTCCGTGCGGAGAAGAGCTATACGACACGTCACGCGGCCGAATTCTGGATGATAGAACCCGAAATGGCTTTCGCGGACCTCAACGACAACATGGAAATTGCCGAAGCTATGATAAAATATGTTGTCGGATACGTTTTGGAGCAGGCTCCTGCGGAAATTGAGTTCTTCAATAAATTTGTAGACAATACTCTTATGGACAGACTGCACAATCTTGTTAACAGCAGATTCAAGCATATTACGTATACGGAAGCTGTTGAAATGCTTCTCAAGGCGGACAAGAAGTTCGATAACAAGGTTGAATGGGGAATCGATCTCCAGACAGAGCACGAAAGATATATTACCGAAGAGGTTTTCGGATGCCCTGTATTTGTTACCGATTACCCGAAGGATATAAAAGCGTTCTATATGAAGCTTAACGAGGACGGCAAGACGGTTGCGGCTATGGACCTTCTTGTACCGGGCGTAGGCGAAATAATAGGCGGCAGCGAACGTGAAGCGGATTACGACAAGCTTCTCAAGAGAATGGAGGAGCTTGGAATGGATATAGAGTCATACAGATGGTATCTTGATTTGAGACGTTTCGGAAGCGCATATCACTCCGGCTACGGTCTCGGATTTGAGAGATTGCTCATGTATATTACGGGTATTCAGAACATCAGAGAGGCTCTTCCGTTCCCGCGCACAACGGGAAGCTGCGAGCTGTAATAATTTTGAGGCTTGTATTACTTTTGACGTATAGCGTGTTTCACGCAAAAAACAGCAGAAGAAAATGGTGAGGCGTAATTGTACTATGGATAAGCACAGAAAAAATATTCCTCTACTATTTAAATTGATTTCATCATCCGTATTTGTCATCATAATAGCGATTGCCGCTCTTGTCGGCATGAACTATCGGGCAAATACGGATTTGCCGTATGTGTCCGATACAGGATTGCATACGGTAACAGAGGAGCCGCAACATACACAAGCGCCGAAAGAAACATCAACGCCTGCACTGACACCGACTCCGACAGCAACGGTGACGGCGACACCCACACCTACGGCAACGCCTACTCCAACACCGACGGCGACACCGACACCAACACCGTCAGCAACGCCAGCACCAACGGCAACTCCTACACCAACACCTACTCCAATACCCACGGCAACGCCCACACCAACACCGACATCAATGGCAACACCGGCACCCACTCCAACACCGACGCCCACACCAACACCGACGCCAACACCTACGGCAACGCCGATGCCAACTCCAACGCCGACACCTACGGCGACACCGACTCCGACTCCTACACCGACGGCAACGCCCACACCCACGGCAACGCCTACACCGACACCAACGGCACTGCCCACACCTACACCAACGGCACCGGCGACACCTACACCAACGGCAACGGCGACACCTACACCAACGCCAACTCCCACTCCGACACCTGCACCGACGCTTGAAGTTGATTTTATAAACTGTGCGCCGGGATGTATTGTCATCACGCTGGGCGGTGACACCATGGTTATTGACACGGGAAACTATTACACAAATGCGGCGGATTACCTGAGCGGTATTGGAATAAGTCAAATAGATTATTTGATATTGACGAATTACAGCACAAAGAACATATGCGGTGCCGAAGCTGTTTTGTCGCGCTTTGATGTGAATACGGTTATAATGCCGGATATGGACGCTTCTCAGATGACGGCGGCAACGAGAAAAACTGTCAACACAATAAAACAGGCACAGACGGATTTTATTCTTGTGAACGAGTCTGAAATAGGCAGGAGGTTTGAATTCGGTGAGGCGGTATTTGAGCTTCTTACTCCGCTCGTCATAAAATACGAGGATGAATACGACTGCTACTCGATAGCTGTCAAGCTCGATTATAAGGCTGTGTCATTTTTGTTTATGAGTGACGTGACACCTGAAAACACACAAGCACTTCTCGATTCGGATGCCGACTTGACGGCAGACGTTATATGCGTTTCTCAGAACGGACGTTCGGCATACACGAGCGAGGAGCTGCTTGACAGGGTTTTGCCCGAATATGCGGTAATAAATATACCCGAGCCGAGATATGAGGAGCATTTGGAGCTTGCGGAAAGACTTAAAATAAGAGGAATCGGAATAGTATATACCGATGAAGCAAATCATCAACGCTTTGTAAGCAACGGCGAAAAGGTTGAATATATACAACAGTAATGCGGAAATTTATCTGAAAGAGGGAAAATAATATGGACGGTATAATAAAGCGTTTGTTTAAGAACACTGATATGAACGATGAAACGGAAAGAAAAGAGGCATACGGAAAATTCTCGGGAATTGTGGGAATAATTGCAAACATATTCCTTTTTGTCGGGAAATTCGCGGCAGGAACGATTTTCAACAGTGTTGCGGTCGTTGCGGACGGTTTTAATAATTTGTCTGATGCGGGATCTTCTTTTATTTCATTTATATCCTTTAAGCTTTCCGGAAAGCCTGCCGACAAAGAGCATCCTTACGGTCACGCAAGAATAGAATACATAACTTCAATGGCTGTTTCGTTTATCGTGCTTATGGTGGGCATTGAGCTGTTCAAAAGCTCCGTTGACAAGATAATACATCCCGAGGAATCTGTTTTCAGCGGCGTGATGCTTGCCGTTCTCGGGGCATCCGTTCTTGTGAAAATAGGCTTGTACACTATGAACAGGATACTCGGCAAAAAGGTTAAATCCATAATGCTTCTTGCAACGGCGGCTGACAGCCTCTCCGATACGCTCGCAACGGGCGCTGTTGCGGTGTCTATAATTATAGGCAAAATCGCAGGCGTAAATCTTGACGGATATATGGGCGTGATCGTCGCTTGCTTCATTCTCTTTACAGGCTATAAGGTTTTGAGAAGCACTATGAATAATATCATAGGAATGGCTCCCGAACATGAGCTTGTTTCGGATATTAATCATTTCATTATGTCTTATCCCGGCATTCTCGGCGTTCATGACCTTATTGTACACAGCTACGGTACGGGCTGCTGCTTCGCAAGCGCTCACGTGGAAGTGTCGGGCGATGAAAATGTCTTCGAAAGCCACGATAAAATCGATAATATCGAAAAGGATATATTGCAAAAAATGAAGGTACACCTCGTTATCCATATGGACCCTATTGAGGTTAACGATGAAACCGTTAATAATATGCGTAAAATCGTGCGCGATGACGTAAAAGCACTCGGAACCGAACTCGGCAGTAATTTTGAAATACATGATTTCAGAATGGTTACGGGTACAACTCATACTAACCTCATCTTCGATGTAGTCGTGCCCTTTGAATGTAAAAATACTAACGCACAAATAGAAAAACTCGTAAAAAATCGAATCCATTCCATTAACGATAATTACTTCGCCGTCATTAACATTGATCGGCAGTGAGACTCCGGATTTTTTTGGACGCTTTTTCAAAAGCGTCCAAGCCCGAAAACCTTAAAACGCTTTGCGGTTGCTCATCTTCCCGCCGAGAGTATGGCGGCAAGATGAGCATTTATTTTTGCGACTTTATTTAAGGTTTTTACGGAGCAATGCCGATATACGGCACATTACACTTAAAGAGAAAATGAAAGTAAATTCTCATAAGGGTGGAAATATCGGCATATTTTGATATGTGTAGGGGGTTGTGAAAAAGCTCAATAATATTTTAATTTGTAGGGGGCGACGTCCTCGACGCCCCATTTTGCGACACAAATAACATAATATGAATGTAATTTTAACATAATATAATATCTATCAACTTATATGTTATCGTAATAACCATTTAATTATTTGACACATTTCTCCGCAGTTTTTCCGTATATCAATAATTCTGTTTTTTGGGGCGTCGAGGACGTCGCCCCCTACTGTTTTATCACAAAATTGACGGAGAGAAACGGTAAACTCAAAAAAACAAAAAAGAAACGAAAAGCAAATGGCAATCTGACTCGACGACCACCGGCGAGGCTGATTGCCTTATACAAAGTGTTTAAAGTTTCGCTCAAGCCTTTTCAAAGGCTTGCGGAGTGTGAGGCGGAGCCTCACAAAAATAGCCTTGTGGGGTTCGGGGCAACGCCCCGAGAAAACAGCCCAACGAAGAAAGTGAGAAAACACGAGGAAAATTGAGGCGAGGGCATATAGTGTGAATAAAACGAATGAAACACGGAAAAAATAAGGTTAAAAGGAAAAATACGGATATTGCAAAATACAGAAAATAGAGTAAAATATAACTTGTTAGCACTCAAGAACAAAGAGTGCTAACAACCAAAAATTTTGGAGGATTTTATTATGAGAATTAAACCTTTAGGCGATAAAGTAGTAGTTAAGATGGTAGAAAATGTTGAGGAGACAAAGAGCGGCATTATTCTTACAGGAACAGCGAAAGAGAAGCCGCAGTTTGCAGAGGTACTTGAAGTAGGGCCGGGGGACATAGTTGACGGCAAGGAAGTAAAGATGTACATCAAGAAGGGCGACAAAGTAGTATTTGAGCGTTACAAGGGTACAGAGATAAAGCTTGACGGAACAGAATATATAATTGTAAGTCAGAGCAGCATACTTGCAGTTATCGAAGACTGATACAGAACATAAAAATTAATTATAATTATAGATTGGAGATATTATTATGGCTAAACAGCTTTTATTCGGAGAAGATGCAAGAAAAGCACTTCAGAGGGGTGTTGACACACTCGCAAATACAGTAAAAATAACATTAGGACCAAAGGGCCGCAATGTAGTTCTCGACAAGAAATTCGGTGCTCCGCAGATTGTAAACGACGGTGTAACGATTGCAAAGGAAATAGAGCTTGAGGATCCATTTGAGAACATGGGCGCACAGCTTGTTAAGGAAGTTGCCACAAAGACGAACGACATAGCAGGCGACGGCACAACAACCGCAACTGTACTTGCACAGGCAATAATTCAAGAGGGACTCAAGAATGTTGCGGCAGGTGCAAATCCGATGATAATCAGAAACGGTATCAAGAAGGCTGTTGATGCGGCGGTTGATTCTCTCAAAGAGATAAGCAAGCCGATTGAAGGCAAGTCATCGATCGCTCAGGTAGCTACGATCTCAGCTGCAAGCGAGGGCGTAGGCAATCTGATTGCAGATGCTATGGAAAAGGTTGGCAAGGACGGCGTTATTACTGTTGAAGAGTCCAAGACAATGCAGACATATCTCGACGAGGTTGAAGGTATGCAGTTTGACCGCGGTTATCTGTCAGCTTACATGGTAACGGATACTGAAAAGATGATTGCAGATCTTGACAATCCGTACATTCTTATCACAGACAAGAAGATCACATCGGTTCAGGAGTTGCTCCCGGTTCTCGAGCAGATCGTTCAGCAGGGCAAGAAGCTTCTTATCATCGCAGACGATGTTGAAAGCGAAGCTTTGGCTACATTGGTTGTTAACAAGCTGCGTGGAACATTTACTTGCGTTGCAGTAAAGGCACCGGGCTTCGGCGACAGAAGAAAAGCAATGCTCCAGGATATTGCAACACTTACAGGTGGTACGGTAATTTCCGAGGAAGTTGGTCTTGAGCTTAAGGAAACGACACTTATGCAGCTCGGTCGTGCAGGCAGAGTTACTGTTGACAAGGACAACACAACGATCGTCGAAGGCGCAGGCAATGCCGATGAGATAGCTGCTCGTGTTGCGGCTATAAAGGCTCAGATAGAAGAAACAACGTCTGAATATGACAAAGAGAAGCTTCAGGAAAGACTTGCAAAGCTTGCAGGCGGCGTAGCTGTTATAAATGTAGGTGCTGCAACTGAAACCGAAATGAAAGAAATCAAGCTTCGTATTGAGGACGCACTCAATGCTACACGTGCGGCAGTAGAAGAGGGCATAGTTCCGGGCGGCGGCGTTGCACTCATAAAGGCTATTGCGGCTGTTGAAAAGGTAGAGAAGAGCGCAACAGGCGATGAAGCAACAGGTATCAGAATAATCAGAAAGGCTCTTGAAGCTCCGCTTTATAACATTGCCGTTAACGCAGGTGTTGAAGGCGCAGTTGTTGTTGAGCACGTTAAGGCTTCAAAGAATGCTTATTATGGCTATGATGCTCTTAACGGCAAGTATGTTGATATGGTTGAAAAGGGTATTATCGATCCTACTAAGGTTACACGTTCGGCATTGCAGAACGCCGCAAGCATCGCTTCTATGGTTCTTACAACCGAAAGCCTCGTTACGGATATTCCGAAGGCTGAACCGGCTGCTCCTGCAGGCGGACCTGATATGGGCGGCATGATGTAATTAATAGATTTTTGGGGACTTTTGAAAGAAGCCAGTAATAATCTCTTTGAGATTATTACGCAAGCCCGAAAACTTTAAAATGCTTTGCAGTTGCTCATCTTCCCGCCGAGAGTATGGCGGCAAGATGAGCATTAACTTTACGTTTCTATTTGGAATTTTTTCTTGGGTGCTTTTGAAAAAGCCGGTAATAATCTCTTTGAGATTATTACGCAAACTCCGAAAAATTTAAAACGCTTTGCAGCTGCGCATCTTTCCGTCGAGAGTATGACGAAAAGATGCGCATTTATTTTTGCGACTTTATTTGAGGTTTTTACGGAGGAATGCCGATATACGGCACGTTTGATTTAAGGAGAAATGGAAAGTAAATGGCAACTTATGAACGAGAAACCGCATCAGCGGTGGAAGGAGATTCGCGTTATGGTAAACTAAGACTGATTTTATTATATCGCACTCTCCTTCAGTCGTCTGCGACGACAGCTCCCTCCCGGAGGGAGCCTTATTTTTGCTCGATATTTGCGAGTAAAAATAGATTTTTCGCCACAAATCAATTATTGTAAATATTCAATTATATGGTATATTCCCCTTAAAGAGTAACGGAAATTAAATGGCAATCTGACTCGACGACCACCGGCGAGGCTGATTGCCTTATACAAAGTAGTTTAAAGTTTCGGTCAAGCCTTTTCAAAGGCTTGGCGGGGCGCGGGGCGGCA
This sequence comes from uncultured Clostridia bacterium, assembly GCA_945918795.1. Classification (GTDB taxonomy): domain Bacteria; phylum Bacillota; class Clostridia; order HGM11327; family HGM11327; genus SIG351. The sequence goes on from CAMEIT010000086.1 coordinate 8,552, forward strand.
GCC
>CAMEIT010000087.1 GCA_945918795.1 uncultured Clostridia bacterium
TACTTTGTAGTTGGCAATCAGCCTCGCCGGTGGTCGTCGAGTCAGATTGCCATTTGCTTTACTTTTCTCTTTCAGTGCATGTGTTGTATGATTGAGTATTCACAATAATTGATTTGTGGGAAAAATTGTTTTTATTTGTAAATATAGAGCAAAAAGAAGACTCACTCCGGGAGGGAGCTGTCACCGAAGGTGACTGAGGGAGAATGCGTTACAATTAATTTGAGGTAAAACCGAAGCCACATATGGCTCCTTCCACCGCTGACGCTTATCCCCCTCCCTCTTTGAGGGCGGCGTGCCGTATATTGAGTCTTTTCCGTAAAAAACCACAAACAGAATCGCAAAAGTAAATGCTCATCTTTCCGCCATACTCTCGGCGGGAAGATGAGCAGCTGCAAAGCAGGTTAAGTTTTCGGGCTTGGACGCTTTTCCAAAAGCGTCCAAAAAATCAAATTCTTTTTGTTTCACCGGGTTCAAGGTCAACGATTTTTCCGTCAGCAGAGAACCATACCTTAAAGGAATTGGGGTTATGGACGATTTTAGAGTCTGCGGAGAACGAGAGGCGTTTAAATCCCTCGATATAATCATAAATTTGAATATTCGTTGCGTACCAAACATCATCACGATTACCGATTTTAGCGGCAAAATCCTCAAAGCGTTCCCAATTATCATGTCTGTCAAACTCATACGTATGTCCCCAAACGTAGAACAGCATCGGGTCAATATCGCCTTCGGCCTTCAAAAATCTATCTGTAATATCCCAAAGTCTTGAATCATCGTGGTGGCAAGTCGGAGCAAGCTCGAGCCAATTATCGGGGATTCTCAAATCTCCGGTCGAGCACACTGTTCTCGAATAGCAAATACCGCAAAGTCTGAGCGCCTGCAAAACATTCGCGTCATAGGAGCCGTAAGGATACGCCATACCTCTTACGATCGTGTCGAATTCTTTTTCGAGGTTTTCCCTGTCATTGAGAATTTCGTGTATCATTGTCGGTAAAGGCAGCTTTTCAAGCTTCGGGTGATATACTCCGTGGCAAGCAACTTCATTTTGCGAATCGATATAAAGCTTTTTCATATCATCCGCTCTTTGACGTGAATAGCCGTCACCCAAGAACATACTGCTGTTGAGATTAAACGTACCTTTGAGTCCGTTTTTGCTCATTATACTCATAAATCTTACGTCCGCATCCGGACCGTCGTCATAGCTCAGCGTCAACGTTTTTGAAACGCCGTTTGGGAATCTCATTTTGATGTACATAATGTTTTCACCTTTCATTTATTTTTTTATAGATTGCATTGCCGTAAACAGATGTCAAGGCACAGCAAATACAAATTATATGTAACCAAATCTCCTGTATGACATAAGTTGTTAATGAAGCTGATAACTTCAAAACACAAATTAAAATTATCAAGGAGATAAATTATGTTTCTTTCAAATTTATTCGGCAATGACATGGACAGCACAAGCTTGTTATTCTTCTTCCTGCTTCTCGTAATCCTCTTTACGAACTGCAATATGTTCGAAGACAGCGACAGCCTCCTGTTCTTCTTCCTGCTTCTTGTTGTGCTCTTCACAGGCTTCGGAAGCTGCGGATGCGGCTGCAACGACAACAACTCAGGCTGCGGATGCGGCTGTGGTTGCTGATGATGTCACCGACTTATAAGCTAAATGTTGTGGGGAGGGATATGCAGAATATCCTTCCCTTTCTTTTGTTTTATTTTAAATAATTTACCGGAGATTTGCCCATCATACGCTTAAAAAACATACTGAAATAATTCTGATCCGCAAACCCCAGCATGGCAGCCGTCTCCTTTACGCTCAACCCGTCGCGCAGATACTGTGCCGCTTGTCTTGCCTTCATTTCGTTGTAATAATGCTTGATACCCATACCGGAATATTTATAAAAAATCTTTTTCAGATTTGACGTACTCATATTGCACATATCGGCAATATCGGCAAGAGAGAGATTCTTGTCAAGATTATCGGCAAGTATTTTCACAATTTCGGTATATTTTCTGTTGATCGGTGCCGTTTTCCCCGAAACAAATGTGCCCGATTGCGAAACAGACAAAAGCATAAGCTCCAATCTGTTCACAGCGCTCTGAGCTTTGGACTCCATTCCCTGCCTGCACATGGAAACGATTCTGTTTTCCATAATAAAAGCATCCTTTATTTCCTGCATGACGCTTTCGAGAATATGCTCCTGTTCATCCGTCATACAGAATATGAAATTCTGCGGTTCAAATTTCCATTCGGCGCCGAATGAAATAATAATAACAGTCGGATTCTCGTTTCCCTCCGACCATATTCTGTGAAACTGCATCGGCGGGTGCAATATGAGCTGTCCTTTAGATAAGCTGTATACATTATCATCGGCAACAACTCCGACCGTGCCTTTTTTTACATACACCATTTCCCAAAAATCATGCGCTTCGCCGTCAAATGAATACGTACCGTCAAAATCCGCTTCAAATGCAGTGTAGAGAGAATTTACCGTTATCTGTCTTTTAATCTTACATTCCTTGTATAAATTCATATAAGTGTCCGATTTCAAAGAATTTATGTCTTTTTACGTATATATATTATAAATATAATACTTTATAATTATAATATACATATATAATTTTGTCAATAACAAACAAAATTATATCTCTCTGAAAGTTCGGCTTCGTGTCAATACACTCGATGAGCCGCTTAAATTAAAGAAAGGAGTGCTTTGCTTTGCAAAGCTATGGTAATCAACAATGAAGGAAACTACACTGCTCATACTTGCCGCAGGAATGGGAAGCAGATTCGGAGGACTCAAGCAAATGGAGCCTCTTGGACCGCACGGAGAAAGCATTATTGAATATTCAATTCATGACGCTGTTAAAGCAGGCTTTAATAAGGCGGTTATAATCATCAAAAAAGAAATCGAACATGATTTCAAGAAGTATGTAGGCGTACATCTTGAAAAGGCTATCAAGGTTGAATATGTATTTCAGGAAATTGACAGTCTCCCCGATGGATATTCCGTTCCGGAGGGCAGAGTAAAGCCGTGGGGCACGGGTCATGCGGTTTTGTGCGCAAAGGATCACCTCACAACGCCTTTTGCAACAATAAACGCCGATGATTTTTACGGTGCCGAAGCATTTGAACAGATGCACAGTCATCTTGTATCATCAGACGACCTTTGCATGGTAGGCTACGAGCTCGGCAAAACAATAACCGAGAAGGGTACGGTAAGCCGCGGCGTATGCGAGGTTGAAAACGGATATCTTAAGAGCATAGTTGAGCATACAGCCCTCGACAAAAACAGCGGACTGCCTTTGGATACGATAGTATCGATGAATCTTTGGGGCTTCACGCCGAAAATATTCGACTATACGCCGAATTACTTCAAGGAATTTCTCGATACAATGACAAATCCGTTGAAGTCTGAATTTTATTTGCCTACAATAGCCGATAATATGATAAAAGAAGGTTACAAATGCCGTGTCCTCAAGACAGCAGGTCAATGGTACGGCGTAACATATAAGGATGACGCAGATACGGTAAAGAATGCACTGTTGCGTCTTACAAACGAAGGAAAATACCCCAAGGAGAAAAGAGTCAATGACTGATTTTAAGCTTTTACTTTCGCATTTCGGAATTTCCGTAAGCAGTGATGACGATGTCATACCTTACGGCGACGGACACATAAACGATACCTATATAACAAATACCGAGCCTAAATATATACTCCAGAAGATCAATACGAACATATTCAAGGACGCCGCTCGTCTTATGAAAAACGTTGAGCTTGTAACGGAGCATCTTACAAAGAAAATACTGCAAAACGGCGGCAATCCCGAGGTAGAAACGCTCAACATAATCAAAACGACAGACGGACAGCCGTATTACGAATACGAAGGCAACTGCTATCGTGTTTACCGCTTCATTAACGGAATATCATATAATCTGCCGGAAACAAACGACCAGCTTTTTGAAGCTGGAAAAGCTTTCGGTAAATTCCAGAACGAGCTTGCGGATTTTGACGCATCTGCCCTGTATGAATCGATTCCGGATTTTCATAATACGAGAAAGCGCTTCAATAATCTTAAAGCTTCCATTGAAGCAAACAAATCAGGCAGAGCAAGCTCTGTAAAATCGGAAATTGAATTTGCTCTATCGTATGAAAAATATGTTGACGCAATAATAAACGGAATAGCAGACAAAACAATACCGCTTCGCGTTACGCACAACGACACAAAATTAAACAATATACTTTTCGACCCCAAAACGAAAAAATGTCTCAGTGTAATAGACCTTGACACAGTTATGCCGGGTTCGATGCTGTATGATTACGGCGACGCATTGAGATTCGGAGCATCATCCGCAAAGGAAGATGAAACCGATTTGGATACTGTTTATTGCTGTCTTGACAAGTTTGAGGCATTTACAAAAGGCTTCCTCGGCGAGCTTAAAAACAGCGCTACGGAAAAAGAAATTGAGCTTTTGCCTTTGTCGGTGCTTCTCATGACGTATGAATGCGGAATAAGATTCTTGTCTGACTATATTGACGGCGACGTATATTTCAAAATACATTACCCGAATCACAATCTTGACAGAGCAAGAAATCAATTCAAGCTTGTTGCCGATATAGAGTCAAAGCTCGATGAGATGAGCAATATCGTAAAGAACGTGCTTGCATAAAGCATAACGGAATAAAAAATAAAAGGGTTCATAATCACAAATTATGTACCCTTTATTTTTTGCTTTGTTTTTTATTATTTGCTGTTGCTTTTAAGCTTTTCGCAGGCTTCCTTGAGAACACTCGGGAGAGGTACTCCAAGCTCGCCCACATTCTCAAATATCGAGAGCAGTTCGTTTGATATATAAAACAGTGCCGTAATATTGCGTATTATGTCTCCGTCGTTGCCAAGCGCAACATCTATCTGATGTGCAACCACAACAATAAGAACGGTTGCCGCCTTTTTGAGCAGACCTGCCCAACCTATTGAGCTGTTGAGTGTTTTTGATTTTGCGGCAGACATGATTCCGCTTATATAATCGCACACTATTACTGTTATAAGTATTCCCAAAATAATATTCCAGCCGCCTATCAGCCACATAAGAGCCGAACTGCAAGCAGTCATAACGGCTTTGATTTCAAATTTTTTATCCATATAAATCACCTGTATATTATCCGCATAATTTTGTATCGCGAAAGTAAAAGCTCTGTTTTACCCGTGAATAAAATAATTGCCCTTCCCCGTTTTCTTGTTTTCCTTTGCCTGTATTTCATCGGTAATATCGTTATCATCGTCAAAATCAAATATTACCGTATCGCGAAGAAGCGACAATATCTCTTCATATTTTTCGCTCCATTCATCGCTTTGAAAATCGTTCATTATATCGCATATTCTGCTTCGTTTTTCATCATTTAAGTTGTCGTTTTCCATTTTATATGCCTCACAATAAAAATTACTTCGTGTTATCAAACCTTGATTTTCCCAATTGCCGCAACACAAACAGTACCCGTTTTCGTTGTATCCGAAAAAGAGACCTGTACCCTCTTTTTCATATCACTGTCATTTGGATTTTGTCTTAAAATAACATTCACCCCGTCGGGCGAATACGCAAACAGTATCGGTTCTTCGTAAAATGCTTTGTCAAATTCAACATCAAACCACTGCCCTGCCGTAGTACACAAAACGGCTTTCGCGCAAATGTACTGCATATAGGCGCTTTCGGCATCAAGCCTTGATGAGAGCGAGTTTAATATATAATTGATAACATCGTTGAGCTGTTTTAGCTGTATCGACGAATTAAGATTTGAAAAGCTTATTTGCTGTCCTTTTTTCATGACATATCCTCCGAATTAATCTTCATCGTCCGCTTCAAGAAAAAATTCCGGACGTGTTATCTCAAATGTCGAACCGTCAACATTGTCAAAGCAGAATTTGAATCTCCTGCCCGTATTGTACATATTGATTTTGTATAGGTCGAATTTATCCGCATTTTTCAGAGTCACTGTTTTTGTCGTGATGCCGTTTTCCGTTTCGGCTGTTATATTGATTTTACCTGTGCCTTTAGCGGTAAAATAAATGCTGTCAAGAGTTTTCATGACATTTTTATTGTCGAAGTCAAAAAACGGTGTCTCATAATGTGCTTCAATGTTTGTGCCCTTATATTTGTCGCTCCCGTCAAAAACGCATACGTAACCGGCATTATCCGCAAAAATCAGCTCATTACGGTACACGCCGAAATTAATTATATCAACGCCGCTTCTGATATTGAAAACGCCCGAAGTAATATCATACTCTATTACGAGATTGTTATAAACCGCCTCATCCACCGGAACGGCGGCATACAGCTTGTTGCCGAATATCACAGCGCACGCATTATAAAGCATACTCTGATTGACTCTGTTTTCGAATAAAAATCTCAGTCTGTTGTCCTCGATAAGAGATGCCCTTATTCCGTCATAGCTATATATTCCGTCCTGCCCTATATAGAATGAATAACGTCCGTTATTCGCTATTGCGTTGGCACCCACCGCGCCCGAGGCTGCGGGAATCTGTTTCAGCTGATAATTAGACGGAGACGAACCCGTTATTCTGAAAAGCGTCTTTTTTCTGTACAGTACAACATCGTCAAACACATTTGCAATCCCGATAAAGCTGTCGCCGTCAAAAGTCGTAACATCCAATTTGCCCGCATCGGCATTTTCGGCAGTCGTATCCCAATCGGAAAAATCGGATTCCGCGGAATAATAAACAGTATTCGGATTTTTCGTATCACCTATTCCCCATATTCTCTCGTAATGAAGCGTCATTGCACCAAGACCCGGTGCGCTGTCTATATAACCTATTTCGGAGTTCAGCGGATTATAGGTATATATTCCATCCGCAGAATTACAGATAAAAAGTGTATTTTCATTATTGTAAATACAATTGATGCCTCCCATATTCTTTTCGGATATATTCCCCTGAAGCTTTGTCCATGCTCCGGAGTTGTATAAAAAAAGTCCGCGTGTGCTGAACGTGGAACCGACAACGACCAATTTATCGAGCTGGGATGTGAGTGTCATCGATTCGGAATAATATACAAAGAACTGCACCGCGTAATATTTGCGGTCGTTGTTAATAATTTCGCTGTCGATATATTTTGAGCACCCCGGCATGGTTTTAAGCGAGCCGCCGAGAGCTTCAACATTGTATGAATTCGGAGTATATTTGCTTTCCATTGTGTCATCGCCCGTATCAGCCGAAAAGCCTCCGGAAAAATCGTCAAGCGTATATTTTGATAGTTTCATAGTATTGAATTTTCTACCGTTCGGTACAAAAAGCTCCTTTCCGATTTTTTCACAAAGGGCGGCAAATCGAGTGCCGCCCGAATAAAACGATATTATCTTGTAAATCCGTGTTCAATGCGAACCATCCAGAGATCCTGGAGAATTGCCGCAGTAAATCCGGATGCTTTCCAGCCTGCCGTCCATCTCTGGTCGAGAGGATCGCCCGTGCCGGCACTGCCCTTCGGCTTGAATATTGTTTTGAATGCGCCTTCGCCCTCAATATCGACAACTCCGAACGCATCTTTTCCGAAAACTATCGTCGAGTTTACGGATGTGTTTTCACAGCCGCAATCGGCATCGTAAATTTTATCGTTTTCTGCCGGAGTAAATGAAAGCGCGGAGCTAAGCTGTATGTAAGCGCTTCCCGCACTGCCCGAATATGCCGCTTTGACGGTAGCTGTATCATAAGTATCCGTGTCAGCCGATACGTCTTTTACGACAATATCTCTGCCAATGAGCGCTGCGGCATCAGCCTCGGTAAGTGCCTCCGCAACAGTTATTACTTTCGTTGCTGAAATGTATGATAACGCTGTCAGTGAAGCGCTTGCCGCGCAAAGAGGCGTTGCGTCAAATCTCTTTGCTTCGGGAGTTTCAATGAAAACAACACCGAAAAGCTTTCCGATCTCGCCCTCTTCAATTTTTTCGGCGCTCTGATACTCGGCAACCTTCTGCCACTGTTCGTCGTTCATGAGGTCGTAAGCGGAATCCTGATCGATTATCGCAACATAATAAGGCTTTCCGTTTCTTATGAAAGGCTTTGCTTTGTTGCGCTTGAGTGTTCTGACAGCCTTCTTTATTTCTGCGCTTGTGAGAACATCGGTAGACTTAAGCATATATCTTGACGTTTTTGAATTTGCGTACTGTACAGAGCTGCCCTTGTGAATAATATCTCTTGTGATGTGGTCAAGTGTAAGTCCTGCCTGATCTCCGAGCAATTCAAAAGTTTCATCGAGAACCTGATCTATGGCTGTGAGGTCCAAGAGGTCAGAGCCTGCGACGTAATCGCCGTACTGCTTAAGGTCTGCTGTAATGCTTGTCATATCAAGTGCTCTTCCGTCGGGAGTAAGGCAAATTGTCAAGCAAGTGCAACACCTAAACATTCACAAATAACTTCAGCAGGT
>CAMEIT010000088.1 GCA_945918795.1 uncultured Clostridia bacterium
TGAAGTTATTTGTGAATGTTTAGGTGTTGCACTTGCTTGACAATTTGCCCTGTCGCCGCAGGCGACTGAAGGAGAGTGCGATACAATAGAATCAGTCTTTGTTTACTATAACGTAGACTCCTTCCACGGCTGACGCAAATTGCTATTCACGTTCCGTTCCCTTTCAAGTGGAACGTGCCGTATATCAACATATCTCCGTAAAAACCTCAAAAAGAAAAGTAAATTAAATGCTCATCTTGCCGCCATACTCTCGGCGGTAAGATGAGCAGCTGCAAAGCAGTTTAAGTTTTCGGGCTTGCGTAATAATCTCAAAGAGATTATTACTGACTTCTTTCAAAAGTCCCCGGGAAAAAATCATTTTGCGTATTCTACGGCTCTGTTTTCTCTGATAACATTGACTTTAATCTGGCCCGGGTAATCGAGGTCATTTTCAATTTTATTAGCGACGTTACGAGCGAGAATAAGCATTTCATCATCGGACACCTTTTCGGGTTTAACGATAATACGAACCTCTCTACCTGCCTGAATAGCGAAAGACTTTTCGACACCGCCGAATGAATTGGCGATCTCCTCAAGCTGTTGCAAACGCTTTATGTATGCGTCAACAGATTCGCGTCTTGCGCCCGGTCTTGCGGCGGAGATAGCGTCAGCCGCCTGAACGAGGACAGCTTCTATTGTCTTTGCCTCGATGTCTCCGTGATGAGCAAGTATAGCGTGGATAATTGCGTTATTTTCCTTATATTTTTTAGCAAGGTCTGCGCCGATCTGGATATGGGGACCTTCAACCTCATGGTCAATAGCCTTACCTATATCATGGAGGAGGCCGGCTCTTTTTGCGATACGAACGTCCGCGCCTATTTCAGCCGCCAAAGCGCCCGCGATGAATGAAACCTCAAGTGAATGCTTATAAATATTCTGACCGTAGCTTGTTCTGTAATTAAGTCTGCCTATAAGCTTAACAAGCTCGGGGTGTATTCCGTGTACACCCGTTTCAAACACAGCCTGTTCGCCGAGCTCTTTGATCTTGACTTCCATTTCTTTCGTGGACTTCTCAACCATTTCCTCGATTCTGGCGGGATGTATTCTGCCGTCAACGACGAGCTTTTCTATCGCCATTCTTGCGATTTCGCGTCTGTAAGGGTCAAATCCGGAAAGTATAATTGCTTCCGGTGTATCATCTATTATAAGATCGATTCCGGTTGCAGCTTCGAGAGCTCTTATATTTCTACCCTCTCTGCCGATAATTCTGCCTTTCATTTCATCATTGGGCAGGTCGACAACCGATACCGTTGTTTCCGCAACAAAGTCAGATGCTGATTTTTGTATTGCCAATGCAAGTATTTGTTTTGCTTTCTTTTCGCTTTCTTCCTTGAATGTGTTTTCAAATTCCCTGATTTTAACTGCAGATTCGTGAACAAGATCTTTTTGCAAAGAATCAAAGAGTATTTCTCTTGCTTCGGCTTCGCTCAAGCCGCTTACTCTTTCGAGCTCATGCTTTTGTTCTTCAATGAGCTGAGTGATTGTTTTCTCTTTGTTTTCGAGATTTGCCCTGTCTTTTTTTAAGTTTTCCTCCTTGGCTTCAAGAGACTGTTGTTTGCGATCGAGATTGTCATCTTTGCTTTGCAGTCTTTGTTCCCATTTGTTAAGCTCTGCCCGGCGCTCGCGGGTTTCCTTTTCCAATTCTGAGCGCTGCTTGTGATTTTCTTCTTTAGCTTCTAAAAGTTTTTCTTTTTTGATTGCCTCTGCCTGCTTTTCGCCGTCTTCAATGATTTTACGGGCTGCATCCTCTGCGGCTGCGATCTTCATTTCAGCTACTCTTTTTCTGTACAAGTAGCCTGCGAATATACCGCCCGCAAGAAAAACAACCGCGACTGCGCAGACGAGGATAATCCATGCCGTTGTTGACATACGACACCTCCATCTATAATAATTATGCAGAGTCACGGAAAAAATACTGATAATAAAATATTATTGTTTAAATCAACAGATCTATATATTACAACCGTTTGTCCGAAATGCGTCAAACGGGAAAGTATCTCATCAGTTGTCTTCGGCGACAACCACATATCGTTAACAATTATACATTATTTAATAGAATAAGTCAAGGGGAATACTTTTATGTTAAAAATAACAATTTGCGCACAGTAATTTGCATAATCAAAATAATATCCGTTTTATGCGAAAAATATTTAACAATTAATTCATTTATCAAATTTAACAATACATATGTGTTACAAAAATTTTACAAATGTTATTTTGTTAAAATGTTAAATTCACATAAATGTGAAAAATAACTCCGAATGGGTGAAATTTTAACACGATATTATCTGACACGCAAAAAATCGCACATCATTGTAACCGGCGGTAAACGGTGATGCTGTTAAGTAAGCCCGGCGCGCTTTTGACGGCGAGGTATAAAATCCGGTGCCGCCTCTTGAAATAAAGAAGGTTTTGTGCTATACTGTATGGAGTGAAAATTTAAGTATTTTACCGTAATGACGGGTATATGAAGCAAAGGGGCATAGTTTTGTTATGGAACATAAAAAATTTAATTATAAGAGCTTGGACGATGTAAAAAACGAGTGTAAAAGGCTTGGAATAGAGCTTCCTTTTTCCGAGGATATAGATGTTCTCAAGCAGCCTATCGATATACAGGGCAAGCGTATTGCAAACAGAGTGATGATACAGCCTATGGAGGGCTGTGACGGCATTGAGGAAACGGGTGCGCTCGGCGAGCTTACAAAGCGCAGATATGACAGATTTGCATCGAGCGGCGCGGGAATAATATGGTTTGAGGCGGTTGCCGTTGTTCACGAGGGCAGAGCGAATCCGAGACAGCTCTGGATGAACGAAAAATCTTTTGACAGCTTTGCCGAGGCGGTAGAGCACGTAAAGGAAAAGACGATGAAGCTTTACGGCTTTGAACCGCTCGTAATAATGCAGGCAACTCATTCGGGCAGACAGTCAAGACCGAATAACAGCACACATGAGCCTTTGATTGCTCAGCATAAAGAGATATTTGAAAAGAATAAGCCTCTTTCCGATGATTGCATAATATCGGACGACGATATAAAAAAGACAGAGCGGGCATACGGTACGGCGGCGAAGCTTGCAAAGGCGGCGGGCTTTGACGGTATCGACGTAAAAAACTGTCACGGGTATCTCAATAATGAGCTCATGACGGCTTATGAGAGAAAGGGCGAATACGGCGGAAGCTTTGAAAACAGAACAAGATTCTATTTTAACAGCATAGAATCCGCAAGAGCCGCTGTCGGCGATGATTTCATAATCACGTCGAGAATGAACATTTACGACGGATACGAATATCCTTGGGGTATCGGCGCAAACCCGGACGGTTCACTTGAACCGGATTTGACGGAACCGCTTAAGATAGTTGATATTCTGCACGATAAATACGGATATAAGCTTTTTGACGTTACAATAGGCAATCCGTACTTCAATCCTCATGTAAACAGACCTTACGATATGGGCGGATATGTTCCGCCGGAGCATCCGCTTGAGGGAGTTTGCCGCATGATGAAGTGCGTTGAGGCAGTGCAGAAGCGCCATAAGGATATGGCTGTTGCAGGCTCTGCGTTTACGTATTTAAGGCAGTTTTCACCAATGCTTGCGGCAGGAGCAGTCAAGAACGGAATATGCTCGATAGCGGGCTTCGGAAGAATGTCATTTGCATATCCCGAATTTGTAAGAGATATGTTTACAGACGGATTTGACCCGAAAAAGACGTGCATAACCTGCGGAAAATGCACGGAGCTTATGAGGGGAGACAAGCCTGCGGGCTGTGTTGTGCGTGACAGTGAAGTATATCTGCCGATATATAAGTCTATAAAAAAGTAAGAAGCTTTATTTTTTAAGGAAAGGATAACATTATGAGTGATATAAAAAAGGTTGCGGTTGTGACGGGCGCAAGAAAGGGCATAGGACTTGGAATAGCCGAGGCATTTGTCAAAGAAGGATATGCGGTCGTTGCCTGCGGAACGGCTCCTTCTGCAGGAGAAAATTTTATATGCGACTATGTTCAGTGCAATATTGCCTGTGCCGATGACAGAAAAAAGCTTCTTGAATATACGCTTCAAAAATACGGAAGGATCGACGTGCTCACGAACAATGCGGGAGTTGCGCCGACGGTAAGGCTTGACGTGCTGAAAACAACACAGGAGAGCTTTGAGAGAGTTGTCGGAATAAATTGCGAGGGAACATTTTTTATGTGCCAGCTTTTTGCAAACGCAATGATTGAACTGCAAAATAAGGATTTGCCCGATTATAAGCCGAGAATAGTAAATATATCGTCGGTTTCGGCGTATACGTCGTCAACATCGAGGGGCGAGTATTGTATTTCAAAGGCGGGAATTTCAATGGTGACGAAGCTTTTTGCGGACAGGCTTGCCGAGTACGGTATTCCTGTTTTCGAGGTAAGACCGGGAATAATTCTCACAGATATGACTGCGTGCGTAAAGGAGAAATACGATAAGCTTATAGCCGAGGGAATCACACCTACAAAAAGAATGGGATTGCCTGAGGATGTTGCAAAGTGCGTAATAGGCGCGTGCAGTGGACTGTTTGATTTCGGCACGGGTACAGTGTTCAATGCGGACGGCGGATTTAACATAAGAAGATTATGAAAAAGAGTAAAATTGTAATTGAAAATAAATCCTTCGATATATATTCAGTGGAAAATATTGTCATAGGCTCGGGCTGTGCGGCGTTCAACTGCGCTGATTGGCTGTATGACCTCGGCAAAAAGGACACGCTTATATTGACAGAGGGCATAAACTCGGGTACATCGAGAAATGCGGGGAGCGACAAACAGACGTATTATAAGCTTTCTCTTGCATCCGATGCGCCGGATTCCGTACAGCAAATGGCCGAGACTCTTTTTTCGGGCAGAGGCGTTGACGGAGATATTGCACTTGCGGAAGCGGCAAATTCCGTAAAATGCTTCATGAAGCTTGCAAATTCAGGCGTCGGATTTCCCACAAACAGGTACGGAGAATATGTCGGCTATAAGACGGATCACGATCCGCGTTGCAGAGCGACATCGGCAGGCCCCTTGACGTCAAAGGATATGACGGAGGCGCTTGAAAGAAACGTGCGCGCAAAAAACATATTGATATTGGACCGTATGCTTGCGGTAAGTATCGCGGTAAAGGATAAAAGAGCGGTAGGCGTTGTTGCGGTAAATCTCGATAAACTTAACGATAATTACGGAATAACGCTGTTTGAATGCCAAAATGCAGTGCTTGCAACGGGAGGCCCTGCGGGAATATATAAAAACGTAGTTTACCCGAAGAGCCAATCGGGAATGAGCGGAATGGCGTTTGCGGCAGGCGCGTGCGGCGCGAATATGCAGGAGTGGCAGTACGGGCTCGCATCAATTGACTTCAGGTGGAATGTTTCGGGAACATACCAGCAGGTTTTGCCGCGGTACGTGAGTGTTGACAAGGACGGGACAGAAAGAGAATTTCTGCAGGATTATATAGATGAGGACAAAATTCTGCTCTACCAATTCAGAAAGGGCTATCAATGGCCTTTCACATCGTCTAATATTCCGGGTTCGTCGGAAATAGATATTGCCGTACAGAATGAATGCGCAAAGGGCAGAGACGTTTTTATGGATTTTATTCATAATCCGTACTTGTTCAAGGGCACTGAAAGTCTGCCGGAGGAAGCGCGAAATTATCTCGTATCATCGGGTGCTTTGCAGGATACGCCTATCGAGCGTCTTGAACACATGAATCCTGCCGCGATAAAGCTTTACAAGGATAACGGAATAGATATAACGCGCGAGAAGCTTAGGGTTGCCGTATGCGCACAGCACTGCAACGGCGGAATAGGCGTTGACAGCGATTGGCAGACCTCAATAAACGGTCTTTATGTTGCAGGCGAGGCGGCAGGCACGTTCGGAGTACACCGTCCGGGCGGCGCGGCGCTCAATTCAACGCAGGTCGGCTCGATGCGCGCGGCGGAGCATATCGCTTATAAAAAAGAAGAAAGCGTCCATGATACAGAGTGCGTTGTCAAAGAGGCTCAAAAGCTGTACGCAAGAATCAAAAAGGCATTTTCGGCAAACGGCGAGAGCCTTGATGAGGCTGAACGCATACGCTCGGATATGAGCAGTTATGCGGCAAATATAAGGTGCGTGGGCAAAATCAGGGAATTGCAGAGCCGCGTTGAGGCGCTTATCGCAAAATTCTTTGATGAATATGAACTAAGAAGCGTTGACGATATTCCGCTCATGCTCAAAAGGTACGATTCCCTCATAACGACATCGGCGGCGCTTAGTGCAATGGAGCTTGCGGCACAAAGATACGGCAGCAGAGGCTCCTGCATGACGGATAACAATGATTCCCTTCTAAACAGACACGAGGATGAAAATTGTATTGTAGTCACACAGATACAAAACGGTGCTTATTCGTTTGTGAGAAAGGTACATGACATTCCGGAGCGCGACGGCTGGTTTGAGACGGCATGGGCTGATTATAAGGCAAGAACCGGGAGAATATAAACCGGAGATACGTAAATATTTGATATATAAGGAAGGATGCCTTTGACTTGAAAAAGCTAAAAAGGCACGGTGATTTTATGAAAAAGTTTTTTAATCCCCGTATGCTTGCCCAGGCGGCAATAATTGCGGCAATATACTGTGTGCTTACGTCTGTATTGCCTATGCTGAGCTACGGACTTGTGCAGATAAGGTTTGCCGAGATACTCACA
Organism: uncultured Clostridia bacterium; assembly: GCA_945918795.1. Taxonomy (GTDB): domain Bacteria; phylum Bacillota; class Clostridia; order HGM11327; family HGM11327; genus SIG351. The sequence goes on from CAMEIT010000088.1 coordinate 6,736, forward strand.
ATACTGCCCTGCTATACGGTTGCCGCCATACCGGGACTTTTTGTGGGATGTGCGCTTGCGAATCTGATAGGACTTGCACTCGGTGCTACGGGACTGATTGATGTTTTCATAGGTAGTGCGGCAACGCTTATTGCGGCGATACTTACATATAAACTCAGAGAAAAAAGATTGATAGCTCTTATTCCGCCGGTCGTTGTGAATGCTCTTTTGGTAGGACTTGAGCTTACGATTATGTTGGATATACCGTTTTACATAACAGCTCCGTGCGTTGCGGCAGGTGAATTTGTAGCTTGCTATGTACTCGGATACACTATTTCTCTTGTAGTTGACAAATATATGAAGAAGGTATTTTGATATGGACGAAAGCGGCGTTAAAAATCCGTGCGCAAATAAAACGGGAGATACTCACGCCGGACACAGGGAAAGACTTAAGCTGAAAATCGAGTCGGTGGGAATGGATCATCTTGCGCCTCACGAGGTGCTGGAATATCTCTTGTTTTATTGTATTCCGCGCAGGGATACAAATGAGCTTGCACATGATTTGATAAGAAAATTCGGCTCATTATCGGGTGTGCTTGAAGCGGATATGTCTCAATTGGAAAAGGTGGGCGGAATAAGTCATTCCACAGCTGTATTTTTGACTTCCATACCCAATGTGGCAAGATACTACCTGAAGGACAGGTGGCAGGACAAGCCTGCATTTAAGGACAGCCTTACGCTGGGCAGCTACTTGTGCGATTTGTTTGCAGGCGAGAAAAACGAGGCGTTTTACGTTATGAGCCTTGACAGCAGATGCAGACTCATAAAAACAGATCTCGTATACAGGGGAACGATAAACGAAACTCCCATATATCCGAGAATAATAGTTGAACTTGTACTTAAGAACAACGCGGCTGCGGTTGTTCTTTCGCATAATCATCCGGGAGGAAATCTTTCGGCTTCCGAGGCGGATATTCTGATGACAAAGACTATGGTTGAAGTGCTCACGGCGCTCTCCGTGAAAGTCATTGACCACGTAATAGTATGCGGAAACAGATTTTCAAGCATGAAGTCAAAGGGACAGTTTTCAACGTCCGACAAATCCGGCGCCGCGGCAAAGGAAACAGATGAGGATAATCTGAACGAGGATTGGAATTTTGAGTGATATTATTTATGAGACAAAATCTTCAGAGAGAGTAATACTGATAGGAATAGGCACTGAATGCGAAAGAACTCTGCCTGAGCTTGCGGAGCTGTGTAAAACGGCGTCGCTCGAAGTGATAACCGTTTTCAGCCAGAAAACTGTTCCGGACGGAAAATATTACTGCGGCAAGGGCAAGGCGGAGGAAATAAAAATTGCGGTCGAAAATTTTGATGCCGATGCTGTCATAGCGGACGATGAACTGACCCCGGCGCAGGTGTCCAATATGGAGGAGATTTTCGGGGTAAAGGTTCTTGACAGAACGGCGGTCATACTTGATATTTTTGCGTCGCGTGCAAAGAGCAGTGAGGGAAAAATACAGGTTGAGCTTGCACAGCAGAAATATCTTTATTCAAGACTTGCGGGAAGCAGAAATAACCTTTCAAGGCTCGGCGGCGGCATAGGAACGAGAGGTCCGGGCGAGAAAAAGCTCGAAACGGACAGACGTCACATAAGAAACCGCATGG
>CAMEIT010000089.1 GCA_945918795.1 uncultured Clostridia bacterium
AAGTCGCAAAAGTCAATGCTCATCTTGCCGCCATACTCTCGGCGGGAAGATGAGCGAGATGCAAAGCAGTTTAAGTTTTCGGGTTTGCGTAATAATCTCGAAGAGATTATTACTGGCTTCTTTCAAAAGCGTCCAAAAAGAAAGGATAAAAAATGAAAAAGGCAATAATATATTTGTTAACTGTCGCGATATTATTTATGTCAACGGCTTGCTTTTCAAAGCCGAAGGCAACGCCTGAGCCGGACGGTGATTACAACGAGGACGGAGAGGAGATAAGTGTATATGCCTTATCGAAATACACGATAGTATATCCCGAGCGATACACAGAGTATCAAATGGAGACGGTATACTTTTTAAGAGACGCGATAAAAAAAATGACAGGCATACAAATACCGATTATTGCAGACAGCAAGCCCTACACGGAAAACGAGATAATATTAGCGAGTTCGAAGCGAGTTACGGCAATAGAACAGCAAGTCATATCCTTAGAAGATCCAATGGAGTATATAATTGCGGTAAGCGAGGGTGATATAATACTCGGCGGAAGCAATTATTACAGCGATATGCGGGCTGTATATGATTTTGTGAACAATTACGTAGGTTATGACGATGTAAACAACAGAATAATCAACAGCACGAAGCACATAAAGGGCTTTGCAAAATACAGGTATACAGAGCCTTTGTTTACGATAAATGCGATAAATTACGGAGCGGAGCCGATTACGAATGCTCGTCAGGTAAGAGCACTCAGCGAGGCAGGCTTCAACACAGTCACGGTTGATGCCAATATGTACACGGAAAAAGAAATGAACGATTTTACTGTACAGTGTACGCGGTTTGGCATTTATATTATAATGCGCGGCGTGGAATACGTAAGCATTTACAAGGACTGTCCGATAATAAAGGGACACTGCATAGTAGACGAGCCGTACGGTGAGGATGCGTATCAATATTACTCCGACCTGTGCGAAACGTATGAGGAAGCGTACTCGGGCTACGGTTGGAAGCCGTATGTCAACTTCATGGGTCAGCTCGACGTTATGAAAGAGATAGCCGACAATCCGCAATATTTTGAGAATGTGGAAACACTTGCTTTTGAGAGCGCGTTTTTCGGAAACGCAAACATAAGCACGGACAATATATTCAGAGAATACGAGGTATTTTCGCATAAGGCACTTTCTGAGGAAAAGACTTTGTGGGGATATATTCAGGGCGACAGCGTAGACAGCACGAATGCCGACAGAATGTTCAGGTGGATGGCAAATGCGGCGCTGTGCTTTGGTGCGACGGGAATACAGTATTTCAATTACGCATCGCCGACAGAGGCGCAGGCAGACGCTTCAAATTCAAGCAGGTGGATAGCCGATTCCTCAAATCTGCCGTCGGAAGCATACAATGCGGCAAAGGCGACAAACATCATGATTGATGATATGAGCGAGCTTTATTATATGTATAATTATAAAGGCACGTATACGATTGGTGAGGGTGAAATCCCCGACTATGCCGTTCTTGAGAATCCGTATGACGACTTTGGCGATGTAATTGAAGACGTTGAAGAATCGCAAGGTCAGACGTATATTGTAGGCTGCTTTGAAAAAAAGAATTCCGTATTCGGATACGCATTCATGATAATGAACACGGCAGTACCCGAAAGCGGCGAATACGGCAGTGATGAAGGATATGCGATAAGACTTAAGCTCAACGCACCTTCCGCTCTTGTGAGCATCGATTCGGAGGAATATATACTTGAGCCGGACGAAAACGGATATTACGAGCTTGTGCTGAAAAATTCTCAGGCGGCGCTTGTGATGATCAAGTAAATTAGAGTAAGCGCCTTGTAATTGATTGAGAACATATTATTGTAAAATGATTTGTCAAGCGGAGTTGCTGTTTTGGGACTGCGCTTGATTTTGTATTGAGTGCGTTTTATGGTTGTTGCCCACACAACATCTATAAAATTGACACAACCTGCTTTATTATCAGACTATCTCTCTTCGAGAATAACTGATACAATATTTTTAAGAGGTGAATAATATTATGCTTCGAATGGAGATTGCTTTGTTCCTTGTGCTGGCATTCATTGCGTTTGTATATTTTTCCGCAGGGAAAAAGCATACGCTGTTGCATCAGACATTTTCCGCACTGCTGATAGTTACGCTGATACATCTGGCATTTGACGGCACAACGATTTACACTGTAAATCATTTGGAAACGGTGCCCGTATTCCTGAATGATGTTTTGCACAGGATTTTTATAGGAACCATGGTATTGGCTGTGTATTTGTTTTATAAATACATTGCAATTCTGGTGGAAGAAGAAAGTGGAAAGCCGAGGAGTCTTGATGTGCCGGCGAATGTGTTTCTTGTGATTGCGGAGCTTGGCGCTATGCTGTTGCCGGTTCACTATGCAGTTACGGAAGAGGGAAATTATTCGGACGGTATTCATGCAGGTGTGTGCTATGTGAGCATGGCGTTTTATCTGTTTTTGTGCGTGTGGATGCTTTGGGGTAATTGGAAGAGGATAGATAAAAAGAAGAAGCTTGCAATAGGCATTGCTCTTGTGATAGAGGTGTGCGTTTCACTTTTGCAGGCATTCAACCCGACGTGGCTCATAAGCGGCATGGGTCTGACGCTTATGACGCTGTCGTTCTACCTGACATTGGAAAATCCCGATATTTTAAGAGCAGAGCTTACAGAGCAGAAGCTTTCGATGCTGTACTTGAAAAGCCAGGTAAATCCGCACTTTTTGTACAATACGCTTGATACTATAAGAATCCAGGCACAGCTTAACGGCGACAAAAAGGTGGCGGATCTGCTCATGCGGCTGGTGGATTTTTTCCGTCTCAGCGTCAAGGTGGATAGGTCTATGGTGGCGCTTGATGATGAGCTTGAACTGCTTGAAGCATATATGGAGCTTATGTGCTACCGTTACCCCGAGCTGCACTGCGAGTACGACATTGATCCCGATTTGGGCGGAGTTCAGGTGCCGAACTTTATTTTGCAGCCGATAGTGGAAAACAGCCTTCTTCACGGGCTGAAAAACAAGGGCTATCGCGGAGAAGTGCGTATATCGGCGCAGAAGCTGACTGCGGGACAAATGGAGATAACCGTTTTTGATACGGGAAGCGGTTTTGCCGAGGGCAAGAAGGAGGCAATAGATCAGATGCTTTTGACGTATGCCAAGCATCCGGCAAAGCTTGAAGGTAACAGCATAGGTATTCTTAACGTGCAGAAGCGCATAAAGCTGTTATGCGGCAGGGAATACGGACTCTCTTACACAGAGAATCAAGCAGGCGGCGTGACGGCTCATTTGCTGCTGCCTATTAATGAGGAGGAAGCAAAATGAAAAAGCTCAGAGTGCTTTTGGTAGACGATGAAATAATGATACGCGAGGGCTTTAAGCGCCTTTTTGATTGGGAGGCGCATGACTGCGAGGTAATAGGCGAGGCGGCAGACGGCATGGAAGCTATGGCACAGATAGATACGTTGAAGCCCAATATTGTTATAATGGACATAAATATTCCGATTATGAACGGACTTAAGGTTATAAAGCTCGCGAGAATGAAGCATCCTGATATTGCTTTCGTTATCGTGTCGGGCTATGATGATTTTTCATACTGTCGCGAGGCGCTGAGGCTCCAGATCACGGATTACATATTGAAACCCGTGAATTATGAAGAGTTCGGAACGTGCATAGACAATCTGAAAATATCGCTTTTTGAAAAGCGCGTTTCGACAACCGAGGAGTCAAAGGAGCAGGAGGAAAGGACAATCGAGAGCATCACGCGGTATATGCAGGCGAATTTGGCAAAGGAGATGAGCTTGTCTGTTCTGGCGGACGAGTTTCACTTGAATGCACAGTACATAAGTCAGCTCTTCAAGAACGAGATAGGAGTAAATTTCCTTGTATATCTTACGAGTATTCGAATGGAAAAGGCAAAAAAACTGCTTTTGTCGACGTCGCTTTCCGTGGCTGAGGTGGCAGAGCAGTCGGGTTACGGCGACTATCGCGTGTTCACAAAGGTGTTTAAGAAATCGGAGGGCATAACTCCGTCTCAGTACAGACGCGATTTTCTCGATGTGAACGACAGTAACGGCGAGAGAAAGGGTGATTTGCAATGAGCAAGTATGACTCGTTATGGGAATACGTTCAAAAAAACGGGAGCGAATGCTTTAAGCTTTCATTTGCGGAAATAGAAAGCATCATCAAAATTCCCATAGACCATTCGTTTCTGAAATATAAAAAGGAGCTTGAAGAATACGGCTATCGCGTCGGGAAAATATCGATGAAGGAGCAGAGCGTCGTTTTTCATAAGCTTGACGAATAAGCTTTGTATTGCAAAAGCTTTTTGGGGGACAATTTGCCGTTCGAAGCTATAAAACGGACACATTTTTATTGAAAACGCGCCTATCCGCAAAAAGAAAAATTTTGTATAATAATGACGGTAAAAAGAAAAAACAAAGGCGGTTTTGATATGAGCAAGAGACTTTATAAATCAAGAGAAAACAAAATGATAGCCGGCGTGTGCGGCGGTATTGCGGAATATTTTGACATAGACCCAACGCTTGTGAGGATAGGCTGGGTGATATTCTGTGCTTTGGGCGGCAGTGGATTTATTGCTTACATAGTTGCCGCGATAATCATGCCGTCAAGGGCTGTATACTGATAAACGGGAGGAATCGGTTTTGAAGGATATGATTGAAATTTCGCATCTGAATAAGCATTTTGGCGAGGTCAAGGCTGTTTCGGATTTGAGCTTTCGGGTAAAAGAGGGCGAGCTGTTTGCTTTTTTGGGCATCAACGGAGCAGGCAAGTCAACTACAATAAACATTATGTGCGGACAGCTTGCAAAGGATTCGGGTTCGGTTGTAATAGACGGCATCGATCTCGATAAGGACCCAAACGGAATAAAGCGCAGTCTCGGAGTCGTGTTCCAAAATTCGGTGCTTGACAAGGATTTGTCCGTGCAGGACAATATCAAAAGCAGGGCGGCACTTTACGGTATTAAAGGAAAAGAATTCAGTGACAGACTGAAAGCGCTTGCGGAACTTCTTGAGTTTGAAGATATACTGAAGCGCTCTGTGGGTAAGCTTTCGGGCGGACAAAGGCGAAGAATCGATATTGCGAGGGCTTTGCTTCACAAACCGAGGATACTCATACTCGATGAGCCGACAACAGGCCTTGACCCTCAGACAAGGAGCACGCTGTGGCGCGTTGTGGGAGACTTGCGCAGGAATGAAGGCATAACAGTTTTCCTCACGACGCATTACATGGAGGAAGCGGCGGACGCGGACTATGTGGTGATTCTCGACAGCGGCCGCATTGCCGCCGAGGGTACGCCTTTGGCACTGAAAAATGAATATACGGGAGACTTTATAACGCTTTACGGAATACAAAAAGAAGCAATAGACAGTCTTTGTATGCCGTATGAAGAGCTTCGCGGTGCATACAGAATATCTGTTCCGAACACTGCGGCGGCAACAGAGCTTATTATGAAGCACCCCGAGCTGTTTTCGGATTATGAAATTACAAAAGGCAAAATGGACGATGTATTTCTTGCGGTTACGGGCAAAAAGCTTATCGGAGGTACCGAAAAATGAAGCTTCTCAAAATAATATCGGTTATTCTTTGCGTGGCGGCGCTCGGTGCTGTGGCGATCTGCATTTTTACGGATTGGAATGATTGGCTGTATCTGTCGCTTGCACTCGGATTGAGCGCGTGCGGAAACTTTATTAATTTTTTCTCTGACAGACGTGCAAAAAACAAAAAGGAGAACGAAAAATGACAGGACTCGGCGCGCTTATAAGGCGCAATACAAAATTATATTTTAAGGACAAGGGAATGTTTTTCACATCCTTGATTACTCCTTTGATACTTCTTGTGCTGTACGGCACGTTTTTGAGCAACGTTTATGAGGATATGTTCCGCAGTGCCATTGAAGCGGCGGGAACATCTGTTCCCGACAAGCTGATAGGCGGCTGTGTCGGCGGAGAACTTATATCATCGCTTCTTGCGGTGAGCTGTGTTACGGTTGCGTTTTGCTCCAATCTGCTTATGGTGCAGGACAAAATTACGGGTGCGCGGAAAGACTTGACTATTGCTCCTGTAAAGCCGGGCGTTCTGGCATTGAGCTACTATATGTCAACACTGATTTCCACATTGCTTATATGCTTTGCGGCAACGGGTGTTTGTCTGGCGTATCTGGCATATGTAGGGTGGTATCTGACAATAGGTGATGTGGCGGCGCTTTTGCTCGATGTGGTGCTGTTGGTGCTTTTCGGTACGGCTCTTTCCTCATGCGTCAATTATCCGCTCTCAACACAGGGACAAGGCTCTGCCGTGGGCACTATAATAAGCGCAGGCTACGGATTCATTTGCGGTGCGTATATGCCTATTTCGCAGTTTTCTCAGGGCTTGCAAAAGGTGATAATGTTTTTGCCGGGAACTTACGGCACGTCATTGCTCAGGAACCATGTGCTTCGCGGCGTGTTCGGTGAAATGGGCGCGCAAGGCTTCCCCAATGAGGTGGTGGAAGCAATCCGCGACAGTGTTGACTGCAACATTTATTTCTTCGGGGATAAGGTGGCTATTCCGACAATGTACATAGTTCTTGCAGGAGCGGTAGTGCTTGCCGTCGGAGTGTATATTCTTATGAACGTAATATCGGGGAGAAAACATAAATGAGACGCAAACGGAATATCGTTCTGATTTTCATTGCCGCAGTGCTTCTTATTTCGACATTGATTGTATTGCCGAATGCAATATCAAGGGACGGCTCCGTATACAGCCGCAGGGTGGAAGAGGATCTCTTTTTGCTTGAAATGGAATCGCTGAACTGCACTGTTGAAGAGACGTTTTATTTGCAAAAGGGCGATACAATTGATGTGAGTGCGGCTGATATTTCGGGCGAGCTTTCATGCTATATAGGCAGAGAAAACAATACGTCAATATATGAGGGGAGAAGTCCCATGCCGGGAGCATTTCGCGTTACCGTTCCCGAGGACGGCGACTATATAATCTCGGTCACGGGCAGAAATGCCAAAGGCAATATATCGTTTCGGATAAACGATTCGTTAACGGGTTCGGGGGATAAGTGAGAAAATCGTTTTTTTTGAAAATTGAGACTTTTAAGGTGAAGAATATGCTGAATGACAAAGGCTTTGATTTGTGGGCATATGACTACGACAAATGTGTCGGAATATCCGATGATGACGGGACGTATCCTTTTGCGGGGTATAAGACCGTATTAAATGAAATATTCAATCGTGTTCTGAGAGCTTCGGCAAAGACGGTATTGGATATTGGGTTTGGTACGGGAGTGCTGACGGCTAAGCTTTATGATTACGGGTGCATTGTTTGGGGTCAGGATTTTTCAGGAAGAATGATTGAATTGGCACAAAGAAAAATGCCGAACGCAAAATTGTTTCGAGGCGATTTTTCAAAAGGGCTTGCAGAACCTCTGACACATCAAAAATATGATGCGATTATTGCCACTTATTCGTTGCATCATCTGACGGATGCAAAAAAGCTTCCTTTTATCGAGAACTTGCTCTCGTTGTTGAATACGGGCGGAAGTATTTATATTGCAGATGTGGCGTTTGATACTCGTGCATCACTTGAAAAGTGCAAGGCCGAGTCCGGTGATGAGTGGGATGACGATGAAATGTATTTTGTATATGATGAACTGAAGGAGTCTTTCCCAAATATGAAATTTGAGCAAATGTCATGCTGTGCAGGTTTGCTGTCATTGCAAAAATAATTTGCCGAAAGGCAAAGCGTGATGTTCTTATCGGAAAAATCATAAAACATCTCGTTCTTAAAAGAAATTTTGCATATATGGCGCGGATTTTGCCGAGCAATAAACAAATAGAAGGCCTCGGCGGTTTTTCAAGGTCTGCCGGGGATTTTTGCTCGATAAATCGGAATTTACTGTTATTTCTTGGCTTTATACCCTGCATAAGATGTAATCGCTAAAACCATAGGTACACATGCATATCCGGCATTTACTTGACCATGATTTATCAACACATACACAGCACCAACAAATGTTAAAACTGTAAAAATAATGCTGGTAATAAATGCAATTTTCTTAATTGTCAGCACCTCCTCAAATTCTTATTTATCGCTCTGCTTTTGCCGGTTTCAAACAAAGCCCATACCACTATTAGTCTGTATATAATTCATCATAGTACCGACGAATAGGTTTTTCGTAAATGAATTCACGATTCCCTCATAATCCTCTCCGCCTCGGATTATATGCTCAAACAGTATCTGTTGTTGTAGGG
>CAMEIT010000090.1 GCA_945918795.1 uncultured Clostridia bacterium
TGTAGTTGGCAATCAGCCTCGCCGGTGGTCGTCGAGTCAGATTGCCATTTGCTTTCCGTTTCTTTTTAAGTGAAATGTGCCGTATATCAGTATTACTCCGTAAAAACCTTAAATAAAGTCGCAAAAGTTAATGCTCATCTTGCCGCCATACTCTCGGCGGGAAGATGAGCAGATGCAAAGCAGTTTAAGTTTTCGGGTTTGGACGCTTTTTCAAAAGCGTCCAAGAAAAAATCATTCATAAAATTCGACGTTTTGCAATGTCAATGACAATTCGACTTCTTTATCGGAGGAATCTCTAAGCACGACGACGGAGACGGTATCGCCATGTTCATGCTGAGAAATTATATCCTTAATTTCATTTACGTTTGTAATATCTATTCCGTCGAACTTAATTATAATATCATAAATTTCTATTCCGGCGGCATCGGCAGGACCGTCCTCATTTACTCCCATGACAATAACGCCGTCATGGAGTGCTGAGTAATTAGTATCTGCGACAGCAACGCCTGTAATACCTATACCGAGCTTAATTGTCGGCGGTGTACCGAGTATTTTTTCAACGACGGGCTTAAATGTTTTAGACGATATAGCAAAGCCAATATTATCGACAGTCGTTGTTGTTATTTTTGAAGTATTGATTCCGATAACCTCGCCTGCCATATTAAAGAGCGGGCCGCCGCTGTTTCCGGGGCTTATTGCCGCGTCGATCTGAATATATTCGGATTCGGAGCCTGAGAGGGTACGTCCGGAGTAGCTGATTATGCCGCGAGTGACAGTGCCGTACAATTCTTCGGAAAAAGGCGTACCTATCGTAAATATCCAATCGCCCGCCTTTGCCGAGGAAGCGTCTCCGATGTAGGCAACGGAGAGCTCTTCATTCGGGGTTATTTTAATAACGGCAATATCAAGAGCCGCATTGAAATTAATCACCTTAGCCGAATAAATGTTACCGTTGTTAAGCTTTACGCTGAGCTTTGATGCGCCTGATATTACGTGATAGTTTGTAACGATATGACCTGCGTCGGTAACAATGAAGCCCGAGCCTATGCTGTCGGTTGCGGAATTAAACGGAAACGAAGACGAAGATGACTTGTTCATAACAGTGACTACCGATGAAATCACGTTATCGTAAAGCTCTGACAGCGATGTGTTTTCGGTAACCTCAAACCGTGTTTGCGTTAAAAGCTCGGCATTCTTTTCCGTTTGAGGGTCTTCGTTGTTAAATGAAAGATAAATAAGAACACAGCCTACTGCTATTGCAATAATAAGCAGTGCGACTATAAGATATTTTAAAAGATTGTTGCGTTTGGGACTATACATATTGACTTCAAAGTCATCCATAAATATTCCTTCTCCAATCGATTTTAATAATGCTTAAGCTAACCGTTTGTATATAGTTATATTGTAGGCTTGTATTGTGATTTTTATATGAACTTAATATGACATGATTGTCATTTCATACTGTTTTGTTTTTATGCCGGAGCGTTATTATCGGATTCGAGTGTGAAAGTAAATGAAGTTCCCACATTGGCGGCGCTGTTTACGGAAATAGTTTGGCCATGCGCTTTGACTATTTCTTTTACTATGCACAGCCCGAGTCCGTGCCCTTTATACGATTCGCCGGATGATGAGTCTGCCTGATAAAATCTGTCCCAGATGTGGGGAAGCGCTTCTTTTGATATTCCGATACCCGTATCGGAAATTGAAATTACGGTTTTTTGCGATGCTTGCGACGTTGCAAATTTTATTTTGCCGCCCTCGGTATTATATTTTATCGCGTTGTCGGTCAGATTACAAATAACCTGCTTTATAAATCCCTTGTCCGCCGTAACGAACATACGTTCTTGTGCAAAATCCGTCTCGATCGAAATATTTTTTGCCTCTATATCGTTCAGCTTATCAATTATTACAATACGTATAAGCTCGTTTATATCAAAGCATTCTTTATTAAGCTTTATACTGCCCGAATCGAATTTTGTAAGGCTCATAAGGTTTTCAAGCAGCTTTATTGCCCTGTCGGATTCGCTGATTGCAATATCTATATACTTTCTTTGCTGTTCGGGGGGGATTACGCCGTCATTGAGTGCGTTTAAGTACCCCTTGACAGACGTGATAGGGGAGCGTACCTCGTGAGCTATAACGGAAATGACATCGTTTTGCGGAATATCCTCGGCAGAATCGGTTATATTATGCGTATTTTTTTTCGAGATAATCAGAATTATTGAAAAAGCAATGCAGGCAGATATGAAAACGGAAAGTATACACGCCAATACGGGCATATTTTTCAGCCCGAGAAAGAGCGCGCATGATGCGACTGCCGAAAGCAAAGAGCCGCATATGACAGCAGCAAAAATGTTTTTGTCAAAATGATTCCTCGCCATAAATACAACACCTCTTTATTTAATATTCGGATTGCAAAGAAAAACGGAAAATTGCTCCAATTACAAAAACAAGCATGGAGAACCATGCTTATTTATAAAAATCACTCTTTAATACTACACTGTATGTTATCAAGACTGCTGCTTGACTTCAAATTTATATCCGACGCCCCAGACAGTTTTGAGCTCCCATGCCTGATTTTCCGCGTCATCGCCAAGCTTGCTTCTTATGCGCTTCATATGAACGTCGATAGTTCTCGTTTCGCCGAAATAATCGAAGCCCCATACGTTTTCAAGAAGCTGTTCTCTTGTGAAAACCTTGTTGGGGTTTGACGCAAGGAAAAACAAAAGCTCGATTTCCTTCGGCGGAAACTCATATGCAACGCCTTTATATATAACTTTGTAATTATCCATTTCTATGATAAGATCCGGATAAACAAGAACTTTGGAATCTTTGTTTTTAATTCTGCGTGTGTTTGCTTTTATTCTGGATATCAGAATTTTAGGCTCAAACGGTTTTATTATATAATCGTCGGCGCCCATGTCAAGACCGGACACAACATCAAACGTCTCGCCCTTAGCCGTGAGCATTATAATAGGTACGGTGGAAAATTCACGGATACGTCTGCATGTTTCCCAGCCATCCATCTGAGGCATTATAATGTCAAGAATAACAATATCGGGCATAAAACGATTGAATTCCTGAATTGCTATTATACCGTTTGCACAGCAGGTGGTTATCCAACCTTCTTTTTCGGCATATAATCTGACCAACTGAGCGATGTTGCTGTCATCGTCAACGATCATGACTTTAAGCTTATCCATGTTTTACCTCCTAAATCGACGGAACAACTTCACTTTACTTGTAAAAATTATAAGAGCCTTTTGTGAAGATACAGTGAAGTAAAGCAAAAAATATACAGAATATATACAATAAATCCGAGCTGTTAAAAAGCCTGCATAACAACACAGTTACACAGGCTTATAATCTCGGTAATTATTGTGCCATTCCGTTTAATTTAGCGTAAAAACTAGCTTTTCTTCTGTTAGCGGCATTCTTGTGAACAACGCGCTTGCTTGCAGCCATGTCCCACTTCTTAACTGCCAACGGAAACAATTCCTGAGCGGCAGCTTTATCACCGGCAGCCACAGCTTCCTCAAATTTCTTTGTTGCTGTTTTAACATCAGACATTATCATTCTGTTATGCAGGTTACGCTTAACCGCCTGAATAGCTCTCTTCTTTGCTGATTTGATATTTGCCAAAGCATTTCACCTCCCACGTTTAACAAGTGAATTATACTACAATATTGAAAATATTGCAAGTGTTTTTTGAACATGAAAACGTATTTTTTTAAAGTTTCGCGCAAAAATCTGTTGAATTACAGTTATAGATTCATAAAAATTGGGTATTGCAAATTTATGCAAAACATGATATAATAAATTCATGGTATTTTGTGCGGGAGCAGAGTGCGTATTTCAGGCTGTTTTCGGTGTTCGCGCGCAGAATTATACAGCAGTAATCATATATTTAACTGTAAAATAAAATACATCGGAAGGGATTGACCGCGCAAGGGAGTTCGCGCGAGTCACGGTAGAATCAGTCATGGAAGTATTAAAATATATAGGTATGGGCATATTGCTTGTAATTGATATCGTCATTATTGTATGCGTGCTTTTGCAGTCCTCGAAATCATCGGGTCTGTCCGGCTTGGTATCCGGCGGCGCGGAGACATTTTTCGGTAAGAATAAGTCCCAGGATATGGAAGCAAAGCTTCAGAGGATCGTTAAAATTGCAGGTATAATATTTATTGTGCTGAGCATCGCTATTACTACTCTTATAAACAGAGCCGGTGCTTGATGTTGTAATTTTATAATCGTATTTTATGGCGGCACCGCATATGGTGCCGCTTATTTGCTGTTGAGTGCCGTATTGCTGTGTGAAATGGAGGCAAAGTATGTTTTCGTATCCCGAATCTGTAAAAGAAATAATAGACTTGTTGCTTTCAAACGGTTTTAAGGCATATCTTGCAGGCGGATGCGTGAGGGATTCGATAATGGGAGTCACTCCGCATGATTATGATGTTGCAACGAGCGCTCTGCCCGAACAGATGATGAACGTGTTTTCCGATTATAAAGTAATACCCACGGGAATAAAGCACGGTACGGTAACGGTGCTTTCGGGCGGACTGCCTGTTGAAGTGACGACATTCCGTACAGACGGAAAATATTCCGACAACAGACGCCCCGACAGCGTAAGCTTTACGGCGTCCTTTGAGGACGATGCGAAGAGACGCGATTTTACCGTAAACGCAATGGGGTATAACGAGTATGAGGGACTTCTTGATTATTTCGGCGGCAAAAATGACATAGAAAATAAAATAATACGCTGTGTGGGGAATCCGGATGAACGTTTTTGCGAGGATGCGCTGAGAATATTAAGGGCGCTCAGATTCTCGTCTGTACTTGACTTTGACATAGAAAGCAAAACATCATCATCGGCAATAAAAAACAGAGCACTTATTGACAACATATCCGCCGAGCGCATCAGGGAAGAATTTGTAAAGCTGTTATGCGGGAAAAGGGCAAGAGATGTGCTGTCGGAATACAGTCCGATAATAACAACGTTTATCCCGGAGGCGGCTTGCATGATAGGCTTCCGGCAGCATACTCCGTACCACATATATGACGTATGGGAGCACACGCTTAAAGCTGTTGAAAGTGTTCCGCACGAAGTACACTTAAGGCTTGCGGCATTTTTCCATGACTTCGGAAAGCCGGGTACATTTTCGTATGATGAAAACGGCGTGGGACATTTTTACGGGCACGCAGCGAAAAGCTGCATTATTGCCGAAAACATTATGAAGCGCCTTAAATTTGACAAATGCACCGAGAACAGGGTATTGGCAATAATAAAGTATCACGACCTTCAGATAGAAAACACGCCGAATGCCGTAAAGAAATGTATGAACAAAATTTCCCGGGAAACGTTTTTTGACCTCATAAATATGTTCCGTGCGGATAACGCGGCTCAGGCACCGATGTGTCGGTACCGCATAAAGCATTACGATGCCATTGAAAAAACGGCACGGGATATTATTGAAGAGAAGAGCTGTTTTTCACTCGCGTCGCTTGATATTGACGGGAATGATATTATAAACCTCGGAATACCGCGAGGTAAAAAGATAGGTGTTATACTCAACAAGCTTCTTGAGCTTGTGATAAACGAAAAGCTGGCAAACGAAAAACAGATTCTGATTGATTACGTGATTCGCAATATGGACAGATTATGAATTTTCGTTCACAATAAAATCATTTTAAAATTTGGGTAAAATATAGTATAATTGTATCGTAAGCATAAGGTCAATGTATTTTGCAAACGGTTTTTATTCTGAATTGTTCGGCACAATTGACCAATTGATCTAATAAGCGAAAGGATATGCAGTGATGATTGATTTAAACGGCTTGAAAAATGCCTCTGCTGAGCTGTTCAAGCGGACGGGAATATTTATTGAGGTTCGCGATTCAAATTCCGCAGTTATTTACAGAAGCAATGAAAAACAAAATATGACCTCTGAAGGCAAATTTGCAACGACTGTACCGCGTTCGAACAAAAACCTTGTTATTTATGCGATCGCAAATGACGGCTCGATTCCGAGCGAAACGGTCATGCAGCTTATTTCGGCATATGTTGAGCCGTTTTTGTCGAATACGGACTATTGCAGTGTTTTCAGAGATTTTATATACGGCAAAATCACATCCGATATATTTGAACAGCTGTTGTCGTCGTGCGGCATACAGAAAAACATAACATACCGTCTTTACCTCATACGCTGTACCTCCAGACAAACGGATGATGTGCTGTACATTACCGAAGGTATATCCGACGCGGCAAAGGGCGATATTTTGTTTGCACTCAACAGTGAGAACGTTATTCTGATAAAGGAATGCGCATCGGAAATGTCGGCAGACGAAGCAAATGAGCTTGCGGACGCACTTCAACAGAGCATATCGTTTGAAGCACAAGGCACGGGTGTGACGATTGCCGCAAGCCAGGTGTTTGAGTCGCTTTCTCAAGTCAAAAAAGCATATTCGTCAGCATCCGATACTATGCGCCTCGGAAGCATATGTTCGGCAGGCAAAAAGGTATATATCGCGGAAAAACTGCGTATTGAGGTGTTCCTCGATATGTTGCCGAAAAATACGTTGCGCGAGTTTCTTGCAATGCACTCGGGACAGACTATTTCAGAGGCATGGGATGATAAAATGATAGAAACTGTGCAGGCGCTGTTTGAGAACAATCTGAATTTAAGCGTTACCGCAAGAGAATTGTATACGCACAGAAATACTCTCGTTTACAGGCTTGATAAAATCAAAAAAATATCGGGACTTGACCTGAAAATGTTTGATGACGCAGTAATGTTTAAAATACTCATGACGGCGGATAAACTCATAAATAAAACATAAAATATCGTATATTGAAAACTAACCGGATATTCTTGCAAAATAAATCATATGAAAGGATTTGCGCTTAAAGGGTAAAGTAAGTATTATGGTTTCAAAAGGTAAATATATAAGAGGAATAATAATTTCAGTGCTCTCAACCATTGTGTTGATAGCTCTCGGCGGATTTATTGTTGTCAGATATACAAATGTTTATGACCTTATTGCACAGGTCAGCGGTCAGAATTCGCCTACGGAAAAGTTGGAGTCTATACTTAAAACAGTAGTGAACGGTCACATCGAAGAGCTTGACGAGGAGGAACTCATTGACGCCGCAATAAAAGGAATGCTCAAGGCTGTTGATGACCCGTATACATTTTATCTTACCAAGGATGAATATGACGCTTCATTTTCATCAAAAAATCCGACGTTTACAGGCATAGGCATAACGGTTGACCTTCAGGCTTATGAGGATTCCATTCTCATAATGGATATATATGAAGGCAGCAATGCCCTCGAGGTGGGAATACAGGTCAACGACCGCATTGTCGCCGTGGACGGTGTGCGTTGCACTGCCGACAACAAAGAAGAGCTTCTTGCCAACGCAAAGGGCGTGGAGGGTACAACAGTAAATATTACTGTACTGCGAGACGGTAAAGAGCGTGAATTTACGGTTGAACGGCGTACTTTAAGGATTCAGCTCGCTGTGTCGCACATATTTAATGATTCAATAGGTTATATACGCTTGAGGTCGTTCCAGATTGCCGCAAAGGACGATTTTGAAAAGCTCCTCGATGAATTGCTCGAACAGAATATAACAGGGCTTATAATTGATCTGCGCGGAAACGGCGGCGGATATAAGGATATTGCGGTTCAGCTCGTTGACCATTTTATCCCAAAGGGCTGCGTTTATTCTGCAATTAATAATAAGGGCATCGTTGACAGCGAAACGTCAAGCGGTAATATGATCGATATACCTTTCGTTATTCTCGTTGACGGTAATTCTGCTTCCGCATCCGAGCTTTTCGCCGGAGCGATTCAGGATTATGGCTCGGGCTTGCTCATAGGCTCGCAAACGTTCGGTAAGGGAATCGTTCAGTATACACGCGTTCTCGGTGACGGTAGCTATTATCAGTATACCGCCGAAACTTGGCTTACCCCTAACGGCAGATCTATTCATGGCGTGGGCCTTACTCCCGATATAGTCGTTGAACTCGATGATGACGTCGCTTATTATATCGATACACATCCTACCATCATTCCGTCAACTGAATATGATAAACAACTCGAGGCTGCAATTAACGCACTCTCGTGAGATTTTCTTCTTTTTTGGACGCTTTTGGAAAAAGCGTCCAAGCCCGAAAACTTTAAACTGCTTTGCATCTGCTCATCTTCCCGC
>CAMEIT010000091.1 GCA_945918795.1 uncultured Clostridia bacterium
GCCTTATACAAAGTGTTTAAAGTTTCGCTCAAGCCTTTTCAAAGGCTTGTAGGGTGTGGGGCAACGCCCCACGAAAATAGCCTTGGCAGGGTCTGGGGCGGCAGCCCCGGAAAGGGGCTTGCAGGGTGTGAGGCAGAGGCTCACGAGTGAAGGACCATTGCGAGAAATTCTTCTGCGCTGGCGACTTTATATTCAGCTGCCTGTGCGGCTTCACTGCCGTAAGGTGACAGTGATGCGGAATATTTAGCATTTCGGAACATTTTTATATCGTTTACGTCGTTACCTATTGCGGCGGTATCGAATTTTGTGAGGAAGAGTCTGTTTTGGAGGTCGCACAGTGCGGCGCCTTTATTTGCAAAGCTTGATACATACTCAAGGCAACCTCCGGCATGACTGCAAATTCTCAGTCCATGAACGGAAGCGGGGATAGTGTTTATATCGGTACTTTCGTCATCGTACACTGCAAGCTTGTATATTTGTTCCTTGATTTCGTAAGGCTTTTTTATTATGACGGTATTTTTACCTGCCGCGGGAAGCTGAGAGCCGATTACATAGCATTTGTCTGTGCCGTAAAATGCCGTGCATTTGTATCTGCCTGAATATTGAGATGCGAATTGGGCAATGCTTTCTCCCGTTACGCTTTTCCGGTACAGAACTTTGCCCTGATTCATACATAAAGCACCGTCGTGACATATGAAATATAACTTGTCAGATATTTCCGCAAACAGTTCGCACAGGTCGGTGTATGACCTGCCCGAGGCTATTGCAAGCTTTATGTTTTTGTCGTAAATGCCGCATAAAAGCTTTATTACATCGTCACTTATGCGCGACGCCTCGCCCGTCAGCAATGTGCCGTCAACATCACATACAAGAAGCTTTATCATTTTTCGTCCCTTTTTGAGCCTTTGCCCTTTCCTCGTATTTTGCTTCACTAATTATACTAAACATCACTTTTTTTGTCAACTCTAAACCCTCCTGGGGACTTTTGAAAAAGTCCCCAGGCCCGAAAACTTTAAAATGCTTTGCGGTTTGCTCATCTTCCCGCCGAGAGTATGGCGGCAAGATGAGCATTAACTTTTGCGACTTTATTTAAGTTTTTTACGGCAATATTTTATTATACGGCACGCCGTCCTCCGGGATGGAAGGAGACTTGCGTTATTGTAAACTAAGACTGACTTTATTATATCGCACTCTCCTTCAGTCGCCTACGGCGCCAGCTCCCTCTCGGAGGGAGCCTTATTTTTGACCGATATTTGCGAGTAAAAATAGATTTTCCGCCACAAATCAATTATTGTAAATATTCAATTATATGGCATATTCCCCTTAAAGAGTAACGGAAAATAAATGGCAATCTGACTCGACGACCACCGGCGAGGCTGATTGCCTTATACAAAGTTTTTTAAAGTTTCGGTCAAGCCTTTTCAAAGGCTTGTAGGGTTCGGGGCAACGCCCCGAGAAAAAGCTTGCGGAGTGTGAGGCGGAGCCTCACGAAAAAAGGCTTGGCGGGGCACGGGGCGGCAGCCCCGAGAGAAAAAGAAAAAATCACGATCCGGAGAAGCCATATCGGATCAAGGAGGAGAAGCGGCTAAAGAGGGTATTACGGTTTGAGGAGTGGCAGAGCACGAGTGGGACAGATGCGGCATTAGTACCATTTACATAGACATCAGCGAAGCCTATGACATCGCCCTTACTGACGGGAGCCTGAGCAGTTTGGGAATAGATTCTGACGGTAACGGAAACGGTATCATTTTGAGCGGCAGGGAAGGAGAAGCCGGACAGTGTTTTATACGTTACAGACGTCGTGAAGCCATGCTCGACATCGATACTACCCATAACGGTTTCGGGCTTAAAGACCTCTGTCATTTTATAATTTTGGAAGCCGAAATCAAGAATGGAAGCGCAATCCGCGTACATAGGCGAGCAATTAAGCACCACGGCAATGAGCGTCATACCATTTCGCGTTGCGGAGGCAACGAGGCATCTTCCTGCGGCGATTGTATAACCCGTTTTAATTCCGTCGGCGCCATCATACTGTGCGAGCATTTTATTTTTATTTATGAGGAGTCTGTCGGTATCGTGTCCGCCCCACGGAATGGTTGTTTTAACGGTGGAGACAATTTCCCTGAACACGTCATATTCCATAGCCCTTGCCGCGATCAGTGCGAGGTCATAAGCGGTCGTATAATGATACTGATCGGGGAGTCCGCTCGGGTTTGTAAAGCTTGAATTGAGCGCGCCCAATTCTTTTGCGGTTTTATTCATAAGCTCTGCGAACTTGCTTATACTGCCCGAGCAATGAATGGCAAGAGCCGTTGCGGCATCGTTACCCGAGCGGAGCATAAGACCGTAAAGGAGTTCTTTGACGGTAAGCTTTTCGCCTGCCATGAGGTAAATCGACGAGCCTTCAACGCCCTGTGCTTCGCGCGGTATTGTAACGACATCATCAAGAGCGCAGTTTTCGATTATGACGAGAGCCGTCATTATTTTCGTAGTGCTTGCCATTGCTCGCGGTGCGGCGGAATTTGACGCAAAGAGGACTCTTCTTGAGCTTGCTTCCATAAGTACGGCACATTCCGCGGAGAGCTTGACTTTATCGGTCTGATAATAGCCCACATCGGTATCTGCCCAAGCAGGGCAGGAAAAGACGACAGAGCATACAAAAAGTGCGGCTGTCAGAATAATTTTAAGAAGTTTGTTTTTCATTTGATTTTGATACTATCCTTTTTATTTCTTCAATAAGGCGCGGAATGCTGTCGATTGCTCTGTCTATCGGAGAATCATAATCGGTAGACATGAGTTTTATACCGTTTTCATCGGAAACTATAAAGCCCAAGGGCTTTATGCTGACTCCCGAAGCACCGCCGCCTATAAAATTGAGTTCTTCATTTTCGTCGGATGATGGGGAGGACTTAAGCACATCGTTTGTAAGCTCACCGCCTCCGCTTAAAAATCCGAAGCTCACCTTTGAAAACGGTATTACCGTTCTTGCCTCGTCTACGACTATCGGTTTGCCTATAACCGTGTCCACGTCTACCATATCTCGTATTTTTTGTAATGTTGTTTCCATTGTTGCCTGAATAGGTCTGCTCATGTAAATAATCTCCTTATTTTGTTTTTGGTTATATTATAATAATGCCGTATGTAGGCTGTTATAATATAGCCTATTATAATATAGCCTATACGAACACTTATTATACAGTCGAAATCCAAGTTTAGGACTGTCCGATTGAATGCGGGCATAATGTTTACAAAAAGACGAGTGTGTTTTGTGAATGCGTTTTTGTAAAGACAGTATACCGCCGTGAAAGTGTTTCTGACAAGCTGTACCGCAATAACATCGGCAAACGCATCGTCAAGACCCAAAAGAACATTGAGCTTAAAATATACGACCTTTATATGTTCTGTAATAAACAGAACAATATCACGGACAAATTTATTTTTTTCGGTAGATTCTTCTTTATTTTTGATTTTTATTTTTATACCTGCCACAGTAAGCTCAATGCGGAACTCGGATAACGCAAGGCAAAAATGAATTTTTATTTTTATGTTTATAAAAAATATTGCGGCTATAATAAGTATTACTATGAAAACCGTTATTAACATTTTTGCCTCCGAACTTGTTTATTCAAAGTATGTCCAATTAAGTTCATATCTAAACATATCTGCATATATTTTCTTTTGCACGAATAGCTTTAAGTATGGAATACATAAGGGGAGGAAGGAGTTTTTTTGAAAAGAGCAAGGCTTTTTATGATGAACGCCGCGCTTTTGACGGCGACGTCACTTATTATGCAAAGCGTTTCCATGGCATTCAATATATACATATCCAACAAGGTCGGCGCAGAGGGAATAGGACTTTTTACACTTATAATGTCAGTTTACGGATTGTGCGTTACGTTTGCAACATCGGGAGTACATTTGGCGTCGGTGCGGCTTGTTTCTGAGGCAATAGGGAGAAATTCGCACAGGCAGATATTGGCATCGATAAAGCGATGCTTTATTTACGCGGTCATATTCGGCTTTACAACAGGCGGCGCCGTATTTTTTCTTGCAGATTACATAGGGCAAGTGTGGCTTGCCGACACAAGGACTGTCAGGTGCATAAGAATCCTTGCGGTTTCGCTTCCTTTTGTTTCTCTTTCGTGCGTTATGTCGGGATATTTCAGCGCGGTAAAACGTGTGTTTAAGTCTGCTTCGGCACAGGTGCTCGAAGAATTGATAACAATTGGTCTTGTTTCGGCGGGACTTTATTTTCTTTTGCCGCGCGGCATTGAATACGGCTGTATAGCGATAATAGGCGGAAATTGCCTTGCTCAGGTGCTGTCGCTTATTTATATGGCGGTGCTCTTTTTGCTTGACGTGAAGAAGCACAATACAAGAGAGGGTACCGTGCCGCCTGCCTTAACGCGCGATATGCTCGGGATAACGCTCCCCGTTGCATTTACGGCTTACGCAAAATCAGGCTTGAGCACTATAAAAAACCTCCTTATACCTTACGGTCTGAAGAAAAACGGCGCGACGGGCACGGGTGCGCTTGAAGCGTACGGAATGCTTACGGGAATGGCGTTTCCGGTAATAATGTTTCCGCAGGTTATAATTGCTTCGTTTTCGGGACTCCTTGTGCCCGAGATAACAAAAAGCAGAGTTGCAGGCCATTTTAATAACGTAAGATACATAATGTCGCGCGTTTTTCATGTTGTGACTGTTTTTTCGATAGGCGTATGCGGAATATTGATATGCTTTGCTTTTGATTTGGGTGAAGTGATATATTCAAATGCCCATGTATCACTGTACATAAAGCTCATGGCACCGCTTGTGCCGTTTTTATACATAGACAGCATAGTGGACTCGACTTTGAACGGACTCAATGAACAGGTGCGCTCGATGCAGATAAACCTCATAGATTCAATGCTGAGCATTACGCTTGTATGGCTTTTACTGCCCAAAATGGGAACGTACGGGTATATACTCATGCTGTACGTGTGCAAAAGCATAAATGCGGCAATGAGCTTTGCAAGACTTATTAAGGTTACGGGCTTCAGAATAAATGTTGTAAAGTGGTTCTTAAAGCCGGCGCTTTGCATTGCGGTGTCTGTTCTGGCGGTAAAGCTTGCATTTGAGGCGGCGGGGTTTGGGGCGGTATACGGCACTGCTTTGACGGTGATAAAAATCATATCTGCCGCCGTACTGTATGTTGTGCTTATAAGGCTCTCTTTGTGCGTGGACCATGATGATTGCGTATGGTTTGGGAGACTTATATTCGGAGATAAGATAAATTTCGACAAGCTGTGCTTTAAATTCAGACGGTGAGATCGGAATAATATTCGGACGGCTATTGATTTTCGGGGTGGGGTTATGTTATAATTGGTTACGGGAAAGATTAAATCGGAATTGTTGGTTTCAAGGTATATTTCGTTTATATCAAGGACGGTTTTTCTCATGAAGAAAGGAGTCTTGTGCAATTAAGACTTTAGGTAATAAAAATGTTTAATATTCTTATAGTTGAGGATAACAAGGACTTAAGGGAGCTGTTTTATACGGTGCTTGTGAGCAAGGGGTACAGATGTTTTTCGTGTGCGGACGGAGAACAGGCATTGGATATTATTGACAGGGAGTATATTGACCTTATAGTTGCAGATATAATGATGCCGAACATGGACGGCTACGAGCTTACGAAAGCACTCAGGGAAGCAAATTATACAATGCCTATTCTCATGGTTACGGCAAAGGACGATTACGATGCCATGCAGAAAGGTTTTAATCTCGGAACGGATGATTATATGGTAAAGCCTATAAACGTAAACGAGCTTGTGCTCAGAGTGGGAGCGCTTTTGCGCAGGGCGAAAATAATAAGCGACAAGAAGATAACCGTCGGCTCCACCGTGCTCGATTATGATTCCATGACTGTCAGCACAAACGGAGAAGAATATATGCTTCCGCAGAAAGAGTTTCTTCTCATATATAAGCTGCTTTCTTATCCCGGCAAGATTTTTACGCGCCAGCAGCTTATGGACGAAATTTGGGGTATGGATTCGGAAACGGACGACAGAACTATCAATACGCACGTAAACAGACTGCGCGAAAAGTTTGCAGACAACAAGGATTTTGAGATAGTGACCATACGCGGACTCGGATATAAGGCGGTAAAACGATGAAAACAAGAGCGGTTTCGCAAAAGAAAGAAAAAGGCGGCAATGCCATGAAAAAGAAAAGAACGCCTCGGCTGTGGATATATTTTTCACTTACGGTATTCCTTACTCTTATTATAACTCTTTCGATTATTTATTCATTGACGAGCATATTTTATGATTACAATGACGGGCAGTACAGAGAGTCGATAAGCCGATTGTACGTTTTTCTGCTGTTTGTAATCAGCGTATTGATAGGAACACTCATTTCCGTGTTTGTAGGCAGAAAAATACTCAAGCCTCTGACGTATATGGATAAAATGTTCCGACAGGTCGCAAAGGGTGATTTTTCTGTAAGATTGCCCGAAAAAAGCATCATACGCGAGGTGAGCGATATGTCGGCGAGCTTTAATACCATGGCAAAGGAGCTTGCCGGAACGGAAACGCTCAGGAATGATTTTATTGTAAACGTCTCCCATGAATTCAAAACACCTATTGCTGCGATTCAGGGCTATGCAACATTGCTTCAGGACGAAAATGTACCGAAAGAAAAACAAAACGAATACATAGAGAAAATCGTTGACAACTCGGGCCGTCTTTCTATGCTTTGCCAGAATATACTCAACCTGTCTAAGCTTGAAAATCAGCAGATGATAACCGATAAAAAAACGTATCGTCTCGATGAACAGATACGCAAGGCGGTGCTCGCTCTCGAACCGCTGTGGAGTAAAAAGAATATTGAGTTCGATATTAATCTCCCTAAACAAAGCTATAACAATAACGAGGCACTCGTGTATCACGTCTGGCATAACCTTATTGCAAACGCCATAAAATTTACCGACGAAAACGGACTTATTTCAATTAAAATGACGTCAGGCGATAACAGCGTGATCGTTTCCGTCGCCGATAACGGCTGCGGTATGACCGAGGAAGTTCAAAAACATATTTTCGAAAAGTTCTATCAGGGCGATACTACTCGTAAGGCAGAGGGTAATGGACTCGGCCTCGCCCTCGTAAAACGTATCGTTGATCTGTGCTCCGGTACCGTTAATGTCCAAAGCTCCCCCGGTAATGGCGCTACCTTTATCGTCGAACTACCACTTTGAGGTTTTCTTTCTTTTCTTGGGAGCTTTTGAAAGAAGCCAGTAATAATCTCTTCGAGATTATTACGCAAGCCCGAAAACTTTAAAATGCTTTGCAACTTGCTCATCTTCCCGCCGAGAGTATGGCGGCAAGATGAGCATTTATTTTTGCGAGTTTATTTAAGGTTTTTACGGCAGAATGTTAATATACGGCACGCCGCCCTCCGAGAGGGAGGGGGACCGCGTTAGCGGTGGAAGGAGCCTGCGTTATATTAAACAAAGACTGATTTTATTGTATCGCACTCTCCTTCAGTCGTCTACGACGACAGCTCCCTCCCGGAGGGAGCCTTCTTTTTGCTCGATATTTGCGAGTAAAAAGAAATTACACCACAAATTAATCGTTGCGAAGATGCAATCATACGGCACATTCCCCTTAGAAAGAAAAGGAAAATAAATGGCAATCTGACTCGACGGTCACTGCGAGAGTGACTTTATTGTATCGCACTCTCCTTCAGTCGTCTACGACGACAGCTCCCTCCCGGAGG
>CAMEIT010000092.1 GCA_945918795.1 uncultured Clostridia bacterium
GAAAGCAAAATAACGTTTCAATCGACAAGAAGAATCGTTCTTCATTTGAAGATTTTCATATGGCATCGGTTTTTTTGGCGCTATACGATATAGTTGTGTCGTCGGGAGCATATCTCGCTGCGCTCTGGATTCGGTTTGACTGTAAATATACGCAGATACCGCATGAATATTTCGCGGCATGGCTTAAATTTATGCCGTTATATGCGTTTGTCTGTGTTTTTGTTTTTTGGCTTTTCAAGTTGTATCAAAGCGTTTGGAAGTATGCAAGCTTTTCAGAACTCGCGAGAACGACAGCCGCATCGTTGATACTTGGTATATTTCATACAGTAGCCATAACCCTTTTGTTCGGACGTATGCCAATTGCCTATTATGCCGGCGGAATTGCAATTCAATTCATGCTTTCATTGGCAGCGCGCTTTGCATATCGTTTCATTCACTTGGAGCGAAACAGAATGTCGTGGAGACAAACCGACAATACGGCAAGCCGAGTTATGCTGATCGGCGCGGGTTCGGCAGGGCGAATGATCCTGCGTGATCTCCAGAACGCAAAAGAAGTACATGACCGCGTGTGCTGTATCATTGACGATGACAAAAACAAACGCGGTTGCTTTATTGACGGTGTTCCGATCGTCGGCGGCAGAGAAGATATTCTGCTGAATGTCGAAAAATACAGGATCGAAAAGATTTTCCTCGCCATTCCGAGTGCAACTGCAGAGGAGCGCAGAGACATTCTCAATATCTGTAAGGAAACGACCTGCGAACTGAAAAATCTTCCCGGTATGTATCAGTTTGTGACCGGAAATGTAATGGCAAGTCAGATGAAAGATGTTGCCGTGGAAGATTTGCTCGGGCGCGAGCCCGTTAAAGTCGATATGAAGGAAATCTACGACTTTATAAAAGGAAAAACAATTCTTGTCACGGGCGGCGGAGGTTCAATCGGCAGTGAGCTGTGCCGTCAGATTGCGTCCCATGAGCCGAAGCAACTTATCATCTTTGATATTTACGAAAACAATGCTCACGCGATTCAGTTGGAGCTGAGAGACAAATATCCGAATCTGAATTTGGAAGTCCTCATCGGTTCGGTGCGCGACAGCCGCCGGATCAATCAGGTCTTTGAAAAGTACAAGCCCGACGTTGTATATCACGCAGCGGCGCATAAGCACGTTCCTCTTATGGAGGATAGCCCGTGCGAGTCAATCAAAAATAACGCTATCGGTACGTATAAAACTGCCTATGCCGCAATGACAAACGGCTGCAAACGCTTTGTTCTGATTTCCACCGATAAGGCGGTTAACCCCACTAATATCATGGGCGCATCAAAACGCCTGTGTGAGATGATAATACAGTCGTTTGACCGTAAAATCCGCGACAAAAAAGCGTATGAATTGCTTCCGCTTCATGTTCACAGCGATGATGAGGACGGCAGTATGCGTGATATTGCGAAGATTGCAAAAAACGCAAAAACCGAATTTGTTGCAGTACGCTTCGGCAATGTCCTCGGAAGCAACGGCTCTGTCGTGCCGCGTTTCAAAGAGCAGATTGCCAAAGGCGGTCCGGTAACGGTCACGCATCCCGATATAATCCGCTATTTTATGACAATCCCCGAAGCTGCGTCTCTCGTTTTGCAGGCAGGTACTTATGCAAAAGGCGGAGAAATTTTTGTGCTTGATATGGGTTCGCCCGTGAAGATCGACACGCTCGCAAGAAATTTAATCAAGCTGTCTGGTCTGCGTCCCGATATAGATATCAAAATCGAGTATACAGGACTTCGTCCCGGAGAAAAGCTGTATGAAGAAAAGCTGATGTCCGAAGAAGGTATGCGCACGACTCCGAACAAGCTGATACATATCGGCAGTCCCATTCCGTTTGACGCAGATACATTCCTCGGGCAGCTCCAAATGCTCATGGAAGCGGCATACGCCGGAAAAGAAAACGAAATCCGCACATTGGTGGAAGGTGTCGTCACAACCTATCACCCTGCCGGAAAACACGGCTCGGAATATAAGGGCGAGACTTTTGAGGAACAAATGGAGCTTGTCGAGAGCAAAGAGCAAGAGAAAGAAAAGAGCCTTGCGGCAGTATGAAATTTGTGGAGGAAATCATGGGATTTACACCTTTTGAAAAGAAAGTCTGGCTTGCGACGCCGACCATGCACGGCGAAGAACTGAAATACATGACCGAGGCATATGAAACGAATTGGATGTCTACGGTCGGCGCAAACATCAACGAAGTTGAGCGGATTGCCGCCGAAAAAGCCAAGATGAAATATGCAGTGGGGCTTTCGTGTTGTACGGCAGCACTTCATCTTTGCGTGAAATCCGCAGGAGAAAGATTGTACGGAAAGCCTGCCATCAGCCACGGCGCATTGGAGGGCAAGCGTGTGTTCTGCTCGGATATGACCTTTGACGCAACACTCAATCCCGTTGTTTACGAAGGCGGGATTCCGGTTTTTATTGATACCGAAGCCGAATCGTGGAATATGGATCCCGTCGCACTCGAAAAGGCATTTGAGATGTACCCCGATGTCAAACTTGTTGTTTGCGCCGAACTGTACGGTTTTCCCGGACGCATTGATTTAATCAATCAGATCTGCGAAAAGCATGGTGCGCTTTTGATTGAGGATGCTGCTGAGGCAATGGGCGCAACACTGAACGGCAAGCAGTGCGGTTCGTTTGGCGATTACTCCGCTATCAGCTACAACGGAAATAAGATCATCACAGGTTCCGCCGGTGGTTGCTTACTTACCAATGACATTGAGGTGGCAAACAAGGCGCGCAAGTGGTCAACACAGGCGCGTGAAAATGCACCGTGGTATCAGCATGAGGAAGTCGGATACAACTACCGCATGAGCAATGTGGTTGCCGGCGTTATTCGCGGACAGTATCCGCATTTGGAAGAACATATTGCGCAGAAAAAAGCGATTTATGAGCGTTATCGTGACGGGCTGAAAGATCTGCCGATACATATGAACCCGATTATCGACGGGGCAGAGCCGAATTATTGGCTGTCCGCTCTGATTATTGATAAGGATTATATGTGCAAGCAGATCAGAGACGATTCCAATGCTCTTTACATAAAAGAAAAGGGCAAAACCTGCCCGACCGAGATTTTGGAGACGCTTGCAAGTCTTAATGCCGAAGGCAGACCGATCTGGAAGCCCATGCATATGCAGCCGATGTACCGTATGCATGAAGCGGTTGGGAGAGAAGGTACGCTCCGTTGCCGCACGAATGCTTATATTGCAGGCGGTGCAACCGACGTTGGTGCGGATATTTTTGAACGCGGTTGTTGCCTGCCGAGCGATAACAAGATGACTGAGGAAGATCAGGCAAAGGTGATTGAGATAATCAAGAGTTGCTTCAATTAAATTTGTCAAGGGGTTACATACATGTACGCGAAGTTTTGGAAAAGATTTTTTGATTTCACACTGTCTTTGCTTGCACTGATTGTGCTGTCACCTGTCCTTTTGGTCTTAATCATAGTCGGTGCGATTGCTATGAGAGGAAATCCATTCTTTGTGCAACCCCGTCCCGGCAGGAAAGGCAAGGACGGCAAGGAAAAGATATTTAAACTGATCAAATTCCGCACGATGAGCAACAAGAAGGACAAGGACGGCAACCTATTGCCCGACGCGGAACGTCTGAACGGGTACGGAAGGTTTCTCAGAAAGACCTCACTTGATGAACTTGGCGAGCTGGTCAATATTGTGAAGGGTGATATGGCAATCGTTGGACCGAGGCCTCTTTTGGTTGAGTACTTGCCTTTATACAATGAATACCAGTCGAGAAGGCATGAGGTAAGACCCGGACTGACGGGACTTGCACAGGTTAATGGCCGTAATGCCGTAAGTTGGGAAATTCGATTTGAATATGATGTCAAATACGTTGATGATATAACATTGGTTGGCGATATGAAAATTATATTTCGAACCGTTATAAAGGTGTTAAAACATGATGGTATCAGTTCCAGCACTTCCGCTACGATGGAGGCGTTTACGGGAAACAAAGAGAAGGAGTTTTCGCTTCATGAATAGGCTTGTGATTATAGGTACCGGTGGACATGGGAGAGTGATTGCTGATCTTGCTGTGAAAAACGGGTATACAAACATCTGCTTTATTGATGATTATGCAACGGGGGCTTGTTTGGGATTCCCCATCATAGGCACTTGTGATCATATTGAGGACGAAAATGATGGTGAAACAGATTTTATAATCGGAATTGGAAACAATTCCACAAGAAAAGAAATTTCCGAAAAGCACAAAGTAAATTGGGCAACAATAATTCACCCATCGGCGCAAATAGCAGTCGGTGTTAGTATTGGCAAAGGCACTGCTATCATGGCTTGTGCCGTAGTAAATGCTTGTGCCTCGGTGGGAAACCATTGCATAATTAATACAGGTGCTGTTGTCGAGCATGATAATATTATTGATGACTATGTACACATTTCACCGAAAGCAGTCCTTGGAGGGACAGTCCATATCGGAAAATGTACACATATCGGGATCGGCGCGACAGTAAGTAATAATATTGATATTTGCTCAGATTGTACGGTTGGAGCAGGAGCGTTGGTTGTTAAAAATATTGCAGAAAAAGGAATTTATGTAGGCTTACCTGTTAGGAAAATGAGATGAAGATTTTATATGTAACCACAATTTCACTTACAATGAATAGTTTCTTTAAACCGCATATTGATATGCTGGTTAAAGAAGGACATCAAGTCGATATCGCTTGTAATTATAGCGAATTACCATTAGATAATTTGTATAACGAATTGGGGTGTGCTTTTTATCAGATCGATTTCTCTCGTTCTCCGCTATCAAAATACAATTTCAAAGCATATAACCAGTTAAAAAAAGTTGTCGAGAATGGTGATTACGACATCGTTCATTGCCACACACCGAATGCTTCGGTAATCACTCGCTTGGTGTGTAGGAGATTTAGAAAGAAAAACGGACTAAGGGTTTTTTATACTGCTCACGGCTTTCATTTTTATAAGGGCGCACCCAAGTTGAATTGGATGGTGTTCTATCCGATTGAAAAGTTTTGTTCGCGCTTTACCGATAAGCTTATTACAATAAACAAGGAAGATTATAAACTAGCTAAGAAAAAATTCAAAGCAAGAGAAGTTCATTACATTCCTGGCGTAGGTATTGATTTGTCTAAGTTTGAAAACATACAGGTGGATCGTATTGCAAAAAGAAAAGAAATAGGTGTTCCCGAGAATGCATTTCTTCTGCTTTCGGTGGGCGAGTTGAACGAAAATAAAAATCATCAGATAGTTATTAGGGCTTTGGCAAAATTAAATGACTCTAATATTCATTATGTAGTTGCAGGAACGGGAGAATTGAAATTTGATTTGATTGAATTGGCAAAAAATCTAAATATCGAGAATCAAATACATTTACTCGGTTACCGGAATGACGTTATAAGCTTATATAAAATATCTGATGTATATGTACACCCATCTTACAGGGAAGGGCTTCCTGTTGCGGTAATGGAAGCATTAGCGGCCGGGACTACAGTTATAGCATCGAATATAAGAGGATGCGAGGATATTGTGTTGAATAATTTATTTAATCCAAACGATGTGGATTCTTTGGTGGCAAAAATCAGAAATTTTAATTCCAATGGAGTGTTGGACGTGAATTTTACTCAAAAAAATGTTATTGGAAGGATTGTTGCCCTATATGAAGATATTGCACATATTGAATACAAATAGATTTTCAGGCGCAGAAAACGTTGTTTGTCAGATTATAGATCTGTTTTCTTCAGATGGGAAATATGAAATGCTGTATTGTTCTCCTAAAGGAGATATCGAAAATTCATTGAAAGAACATGGTGTTAAATACATTGGAATAGACTCATTAACTTGTAAAGAGATAAAACGTGTGCTCAAAGAACAAAAGCCGGATGTAATCCATGCACATGATATGAGAGCTTCGTTTATTTCCTCTTGCGTGTGCGGAAAGATTCCGCTTATATCTCATATCCATAACAATGCTTATGACTCACGTGCGATTTCATTTAAATCAATAGCTTATTTAAAAGCTGCAACAAAAGCAAGACATATTTTTTGGGTATCTCAGAGTGCATTTGAGGGCTATGCTTTTCATAAATTATTTGTCAAAAAAAGCTCCGTGTTATACAATACTATTAACATCAAACGGCTTTTGGAAAAAGCCGAAAGCGATAAAAATCAGTATAATTACGATGTTGTATTTTTGGGAAGGTTGACATATCCAAAAAACCCTCACAAATTGATAAACGTATGTTCCAATCTGATTGCAATGAAAAGTGATGTTCGTGTAGCTGTTATCGGTACTGGAAATATGGAGCAAGAAATTGTTGAATTGGTAGCGCAAAAAGGATTGTCAGAGAATATTACATTTTTGGGATTTCAAAATAATCCGTATAAGATCGTCAAGGATGCAAAATGCATGGTTATGACTTCTCGTTGGGAAGGAACTCCGATGTGTGCTTTAGAAGGTATGGCACTTGGAGTTCCCATGGTCGCCACTCCGGTGGATGGCTTGAAGAAATTGATTGTTAACGGTGAAAACGGTTTTCTTTGTGAGGATGATTTGATCTTTGCGCAACGCGTTTTTGATATTGTCACGAACAGGGATTTGTATAAAAGACTTTCGCGTGAGCAGATTATAAAAAGCAAGCAATTAAATGACTTAAAAAAATACAAAGAAATGATAAATGTACGATACGAGTATTAAAGTGCTTGTTTTTAGGAGGGGCAGTATTGGAGGGTATAGTTTTAATTATTGTTTCTTTTTCGCTATTTCTGCTATCATATCTTTTATTAGAAAGAACCAGAGAGGGATTGCTATTTTCTACAAGTAACATTATTATTTTAAGTGTGGATTTTTTGTGGGGAATTTTGTTTCCAATAATATATTTTTATTCTTTATCAAAGCCTAACAATATATATTTGAAAATTATATCGGAATATACGGCATTAGACATTATAATATACTATTTTTGTATTAATTTGTTTTTGTGGTTATTCATCAAAGTTTTTCGCTTGATATCAGATAAAAAATATATAAATATATCTTCTATTTTTATGTCAGAAGAGAATTCTAAATTTGGTGACAAAAAATCAGATCAACTTTATATTGCTACAATTTTGCTTTTTGTAGTGGGTATTTGCTCTGATTTTCTGTATTGTCGAGCTTATGGTGGATATTTGGGATACTTAGAATATTCCTCTTTTATAAGAAGTGGTATAACTGATTTGGTGAAAAATAGATGGAGTTTTTTAATTGTTTTTCGTGATTGTGTTATTATTTCGTCATATTTGCTTTATTCTCAAATAAAAGATAACGGCAGTATCAAAATAACGCGAATGGTA
>CAMEIT010000093.1 GCA_945918795.1 uncultured Clostridia bacterium
GGCTCGATATGCAAAATCTTTAAGTTAAGTGTTGCACTTCATATGATAACCTATCTAACACCCTCGGAAATAGGAGTCGTTGCCGGCGGAAAAATTTCAAATTTTCTGAAATTTACGCTTTTGCCTCCGTTTTTCGGAATCTGTCTTTTCTGTCCGAAACGCTGATGTACAAGTCTCGGTTTTGCGTTTTTGATAAGCTTTCTGTCGTAATAGGTTGTAATTGTGCTGCTGAGGTTATTGCCTTCAGCGTTTGATGTTGTAAGATTTGTGTTCAAGCTCATAATTTTCTCCTTTTTGTTATTATCAAGAGTATTTTTCAATCATTCATATCACATTCGGATAAATATCATAAAAATACTCTTTTGTTCTGTTTAACCTTTCTTTCTATTTCCTCAAATTCCTCATCGCTCATACTCGTGATGTCATATTCGGGCAGTGATGATTTCTTCTGTGTTTCGGGCATTATCTGTTCCTTCCCGCGTCTGAGCAGCTCTGCCATTTCCCTTTTTGCATCACGCTTTATTGCCTCGGCAATGCAGTCGGCATACGCGGAATTGCTAGCAAGAAGCGCAGAATGAACATTGATACCGTTTGCAATCAATCGCTTGAAAACAGTGTTGTTCTTCAGCTCGGATGCAATGTCAAAATCAGAATAAATCTGCTTTATTTCGCCTTCCTGTCTGATAAGCTCGTCTGCATCAACGTCTGCTCTGAATCTTTTGCAGGCAGTATTAACAGCATCGCTTACCGCCCCGATAAGCTCGTTGGTCGTCATGTCATCACTGAATAGTGCTTTTACTGCCGTTAACAGCTTTTCGCCGTCTGTAAGCTCGCTTGCAGGTGCCTCCTCGGGCTTTTCTTCTTCTGGGGAATCGTTTTGCAATGCTTCCTCTTCTATCTGCCTTCTGAGCTCGTCAAGCTCTCTGTCGAGTTCTTCGTCCGTATTATACATATAGGCTTTCGCCTCCTTTCTTTGTATAAAGAATAACACGGCAAATGTATTTGATTTTCCGAATTTCATGTTTTTATTTTCTTTTCGGCAATAAAATGTAACATAACAGCACGGCGGAATAAATTCATCAATAATTCAATTGCGTTTTTCATTATTTTGTGGTATAATTTTTAAGTATAATAATATTGGAAGGCATAACTTATTTTATGAATAAAATCGGCTTTGACAATCAAAAATATATTGATATTCAATCGGCAAAAATCAAAGAACGTATATCTCAATTCGGCGGAAAACTTTATCTTGAATTCGGCGGAAAATTATTTGACGACTACCATGCTTCGCGTGTTCTTCCCGGATTCAAACCGGACAGCAAGGTCAAGATGCTCATGAATCTCAAGGACCAGGCGGAAATCGTAATTGTAATATGTGCCAACGACATAGAAAAAAATAAGCTCAGAGGCGACCTCGGAATTACATATGACCTGGATATTTTAAGACTCATCGACGCCTTCAGAGGCATAGGTCTTTATGTGGGAAGCGTTGTAATAACACAGTACAACGGTCAGCACGCGGCTATTGCATTCGAGAAGCGTCTGCTTGCTCTCGGACTTAAAATGTACAAGCATTACCCGATAGAGGGCTACCCGTCAAATATATCACTCATAATAAGTGACGACGGATACGGCAAAAACGATTATATCGAGACGACACGTTCACTCGTTGTCGTAACGGCTCCGGGGCCGGGAAGCGGCAAAATGGCAACGTGCCTGTCACAGCTTTATCATGAGCACAAGCGCGGAATCAAAGCCGGATATGCAAAATTCGAGACATTCCCCATATGGAATATTCCACTCAAGCACCCAACAAACCTTGCCTATGAAGCCGCAACGGCGGATTTGAACGACGTTAACATGATAGATCCGTTTCACCTTGACGCATATGGCATTACAACAGTAAATTATAACCGCGACGTTGAAATATTCCCCGTTCTCGATGCAATGTTCAAGCAGATATACGGTTATTCGCCTTATAAATCGCCTACCGATATGGGTGTCAATATGGCAGGAAACTGCATATGCGACGATGAAGTTGTTCGTCAAGCATCAAAGCAAGAAATAATAAGACGTTATTATCATGCAATGTGCCGTAAAGTACAAGGCATAGGCTCTGCCGATGAAATATATAAAACAGAACTTTTGATGAAGCAGGCAGGCTGTTCAACAGACGACCGCAAATGTATAAGCGCCGCACTTAATAAAGAGCAGGCAACAAACGCACCCGCTGTTGCGATAGAATTGAACGACGGGCGCATAATAACGGGAAAAACATCATCGCTTCTCGGTGCGTCATCGGCGGTGCTGCTCAACGCACTGAAAGCACTCGGCAATATTCCCGAGGATGTAACGCTCATTTCTCCTAAGGTAATCGAGCCTGTTCAGAATCTCAAAACGGAATTTTTGGGCAATCACAATCCGCGTCTGCATACAGACGAAGTGCTTGTTGCTCTGTCCATATGTGCCGCAACGGATTCATATGCCAAGTGCGCTATGGAACAGCTTCATAATCTTGCCGGCTGTGAGGCGCATTCGACGGTAATACTCTCTCAGGTAGACGAAAGCACATTCCGCAAGCTCGGAGTAAATTTGACCTGTGAACCGAAGTACCAGAATAAAAAGCTGTTTCACGGCTGATATAAAATAAAAGGAATAAAGCAATGACAGAATTCAAATATGAAATAGTAGAAAATGTAGGAGTAATTTCATCAAACTCAAGAGGCTGGAACAAAGAGCTTATTTTTATAAGCTGGAATGACAGAGATCCCAAATTCGATATTCGTGATTGGGCAGAAGATCATTCGAAAATGGGAAAAGGAATATCCTTAACGAAAGAAGAGCTCATAGCATTGCGCGATCTTCTCAACTCGTTGAAATTATAATAAAAAAGAAAGGCTCGTTCTGTTAAAGCACAGAATGAAGGATTGAATTCGTATGAAAAAAAAGATACTGATATTTATGCTTGCATCTATGCTTTTATTAACGTGTGCAGGATGTGAACCGGATACAGGCGGTTATACAGGGCCGTGGTGGACAGAGCTCGGAGCAAACTCCGAACATACAGGCACAATCGATACCGCAGATTTCGGCACACCTGGCTTGGGCTGGATTTATGAATTTGAAAACACATACTCATCGTCTGCTCCGCTTGTTGTAAACGGATATGTATATTTCGGTGCCAGAAACGGATATGTATACTGTATTCGTGATAAGAACAAAAAACAGGTATGGAAATATAAAACAGAGGGTTCAATAACAAATTCCCTTATATACAAAGACGGTGTAATTTATGTTGCGGGCAATGACGGATACGTATATGCGCTCAATGCAGATAACGGTAAGCTTATTTGGTTTGAATCCATAGGAGAATCTGTTGAAAAGACGCCCGTCATCGCAAATGACATGATAATCGTAGGCTCCTCCGCAGGAACAATACACGCATTATCCGTAAAAAACGGAGCCGAGCAGTGGCGCTATATTACATCATCGCACGCTGTTTCAACCGATATGACATATTATGATTACGGTGTAGACGGCGGAATCGTATATTTCGGAAGCGATGATTCGTATTTCTACGCATTGAACGCCAAAACAGGAAAGTTCATATGGTCTTTCTATACAACAACCGTATATTTGCAAACAGCCGTTGCATATAACGGCAAAGTATATTTCGGTGCAGGAAACGGTATTTTCCGAGCAGTCGATGCCCTTACCGGAAAAGAAATATGGTCATTCACGGCAAATGAAGGAATGTATATTTCAGGTGCGGCGGCAATAAAGGACGGCAAAGTGGTATTCGGTGCATACGATTGGAATCTCTACTGCCTCGATGCGGAAACAGGCGAAGAAATCTGGAAATATGAAGCTATTTATTGGATAACAAGCTCTCCGACAATAGTCGGTAATTCGGTTTTGTTCGGAGGCTCCGGATATAAGGATAACACATACTATCTGTACTGCATTGATTTTGATACCGGTGCCGGCAGATGGACATCTCAGGCTAAAGGAAACGTCAGAGTTCCTGCGAGCGTTGTCAACGGTTGCGTTTATTATACCGAAGAGGGCGGAAGAATAATTAAACTCGCATAAAATATTTTAATTGAAGGTATGGGCAATAAGTATGAAAAACAATTATTCCGTTTCAATATTCTGGCTGTCTGTGATTGCGATAGCAGTAATCGGTTATATGATGTTTTCAGTACAAAGCATTACCCGTGCAAGCTACGTAAAGCATGAAGGCATTACAATAAGCGCAAAAGATGCCGAAGATATTGAGACTATTCAAGTAGACATTATTAATCAGACCGATAATCAATGGGGCATGGAAATAATGTGCGATAATATTTCAATACGTATATGCCAGTACGGAAGTCAGATATGCTGTACCGCATCGATTTACAGACTGTTTGATATATATAGGACTCCGTACGAGCTTTATAATATGTTCCATGATAACGGATTGTATTCGGATGACGGAAGCGACGTGTTCTGCGATGCTAAGTATGAGTATATGTATTATAAATATAAAATCGCTTACGCCTCCCCTGCAATACATACGGAATCTCTGTTTGATTCTCAGGATGTAATAGAGCTTCTCCAAAATGGTACACCCGTTATGGTGATGACAAAACACCCGCTCATAGAACGCTTCTGGGTAATCATAATCGGCATTGAGGACGGCGAATTCATAATAATGGATCCTATGTCCGATGAATATGGTACCCTCTCCGATTATAATAATAAAGTTTATGAAATGGTGTACTTTACTAAAGAATAGATCTTTCCGGGGCTGCCGCCCCGTACCCCGCCAAGCCTTTGAAAAGGCTTGACCGAAACTTTAAAATACTTTGTAGCTGTCCTCAAGCGATGCCTGTGGTAGTCATCGCTCGAGGACATTTAATTTTCTTTTCTTTTTAAGATTTATGTGCCGTGTGATTGAATATTCACAATGATTAATTTGTAGTAGAAACTTTAGTTTCATTCGCAAATATCGGGCAAATTGAAGGCTCTCTCCGGGAGGGAGTTGTCGTCGTAGACGACTGAGGGAGAGCGCGATATAATAAATTCAGTCTTAGTTTATCATAACGCGAGTCTCTTTCCACCGCTAACGCTTATCCCACTCCCTCTCGAATGGAGGCGTGCCGTATATTTATATTTTGCCGTAAGAAGCCTTAAATAAATTCGCAAAAGTTAATGCTCATCTGCCCGTCATACTCTCGGCGGAAAGATGAGTAAACCGCAAAGCGTTTTAAAGTTTTCGGAGTTTGCGTAATAATCTCAAAGAGATTATTACTGGCTTTTTCAAAAGCGTCCAAGAGGGCCTGGGGACTTTTTCAAAAGTCCCCAAGAAAAAAGCTCCCAAAAAATTTACTCATTTGCGAGGTCATTTATCTTTTTTACGCATATATCGGTAAGTTCATCAGCGTATTCAGAGGAAAAGCCCTCGCTGTATATCTTAAAAACAGCCCTTTTAGCATCAGGGAGCACGAGCGACCACCCATACTTTTGAGTTATCTTTATACCATTTGAGCAATTGACGTCATCGGCGGCGTTCGCGGCAAGTCTGCGCATTACAGAGGAGCGTTTATTCCAGGGGCACTCAACTTCCTTTTCAGACAAATGAATTTCGGGCATAGAACTCATTATTTGCCGGAAGCTTTTTTGTTCGGTGCTCATGAATCCGATCAAAGAGAGTAAGAAAACGATTCCGTCGTAATACATTGACATTTTGCCCACAGGCAAGGAATCGGCTATCCCGTCATGCTTAACAATCTCGTTGATCAATGCGCGCGTACCCGACTTTGTCCTTACAACAACGCCGTTGTTTGATTTTGCGATAATATCCACGGCTTCGGGCGCATTATAGTCGGCAATAATATATCTGCTATCCTTTTGTTGTTTGAGTGCGATATAATTCAGCAAAAGATTTATCGAATCTGAACCAATCACATCAAGATTGTCATCAAAGAGTAAGAGCTTTTCGCCAAAATCGTCCAGCATAACCGTAAGGTCAAACTCATCCGATTTTGACAGCTCATCTCTTGTGCAAACCACCTGCGGAATATTCAGTTCCGAAAGCAAATTGATAAGCACAGCCGATTCGATTCCGCCGTTGTTAACAACGCGCAATAAAAAGTTTTTCAGGTTCGCGCCAACATTTCCGACAGTATATATGACGTGCCGCTCGTAAAAATCACAGCACCTGTCAAAATTCTGCGGGATACTCATATCCGATGCTGAGGCGTAATTTATGTTCCTGTTGTTTATTGAATTTTCAATGCTGCGTTCCTGCTTTGACGATACATTTGAGCCTTTTTCGTCTATAAAAAACAGCTTTGCCTCTCCATTTGGAGCAACGCCTGCATAAATTCCTCCGTCGGTACCGAAAAGCCTTACCGCATATCTTGCAGTAGGAAGCGGTGCCTCTTTAAGCTCAAGAATCCTCGTCCCGTGAGCCATTGCTCCCGCTCTGACGGCACTGTAAAGCATTTCAGAGGCAGGCGTACCGTTGTGAGCAATCACGAGCCTGTCTTTAATCATTCCTGCATAAGCAGCAGCCGCCGATGCGGCAAATTCGGGTGTAATATCTATGTTTATTTTTCCGCAAATGCATTCATTGTCAAAATATCTCGCAAATCTTTCCGACTGCCAAATAACGTTATCCGAAATAATGCTGCCTCTTTCAAT
The DNA here is from genome assembly GCA_945918795.1 of uncultured Clostridia bacterium. GTDB lineage: Bacteria > Bacillota > Clostridia > HGM11327 > HGM11327 > SIG351. Next base: position 6,694 of record CAMEIT010000093.1, read on the forward strand.
GCGCTTTTCGGGCCATAAAGAAGCACCGTTTTTTACAATGCAATGTTCGCCGAGGGAGCATTCACAGCCTATTGCAGAGCCTTCAAATATGCTTGTATTGTCACCGATACGTGCGCCGGAGGAAATCACAGCCCCTCTCAATTCGCAAGAATTACCAATATATACGTTGTCGTGGAGAATCGAATTTTTAATGGTTGTATGCCTGCCGATAAAACTCCCTTCTCCGATAATGCAGTTTTCATTTATAACGGCATTTGCGCGTATGTTTGAATTTTTGCCTATAATACACGGAGCATTAAGTACGGCACTCTCGTCAAGCTTTACATATTTGCCCACCCATACGTCTTTTTTTATCTCGTAATAATCCGAGCTGAAACCAATACCGTTTATTTTGCCTGAAATTGCGTCAATATTTGACTGAATATAAGACTTGAAGTTGCCTATATCGCACCAATAGCCGTCAGCTTCATAGCCGTATATCGACATTCCGCTTCCCATCGCCTTCGGAAAGAGATCGTTTGAAAAATCGCACACCTTGTTCTCTTCGGCAAGGTC
>CAMEIT010000094.1 GCA_945918795.1 uncultured Clostridia bacterium
AGGTCGGCAGGAGAGGTGATGCGTTTCTGCCAGAGCTTCATGACAGAGCTTTACAGACACGTTGGCGCTGACTGCGACGTTCCTGCCGGCGATATCGGTACAGGCGCAAGAGAAATAGGTTATATGTTCGGTCAGTACAAGAGAATACAGAACGAATTTACAGGCGTTCTTACAGGCAAGGGCCTTACATACGGCGGCTCACTCGCAAGAACTGCGGCAACAGGCTTCGATCTTTGCTACTTCACAAACGAAATGCTCAAGGCAAACGGCAAGAGCTTTGAAGGCAAGACAGTCGTTATATCAGGTTCGGGCAATGTTGCAATATATGCTACAAAGAAGGCTACCGAGCTCGGCGCAAAGGTAGTTGCTCTGTCCGATTCAAACGGCTATATTTATGACGAAAACGGAATCGATCTTGCAACAGTTAAGCAGATAAAGGAAGTTGAGCGTAAGCGTATCAAAGAGTACATAAACGTTCATCCCGAGGCAAAATACACAGAAGGCTGCAAGGGCATCTGGACAATTCCTTGCGATATAGCTCTTCCCTGCGCTACACAGAACGAAATCGACAAGGAAAGCGCAGAAATACTTGCCAAGAACGGTTGCTTTGCAGTAAGCGAGGGTGCCAATATGCCGTCTACACCTGAGGCTATTGAGGTTTACTTCAAGAACGGTATGCTTTACGGACCTGCTAAGGCTGCAAACGCAGGCGGTGTTGCAACGTCGGGTCTTGAAATGAGCCAGAACTCAGAGAGACTTTCATGGACATTCGAAGAGGTTGACAGCAAGCTCCAGGGAATTATGAAGAGCATATTTGCCGCTTGCGATTCAGCTGCAAAAGAATACGGTATGCCGGGCAACTACATGGCAGGTGCAAACATTGCAGGCTTCCTTAAGGTTGCCGAAGCAATGAAGGCTCAGGGCTGTGTTTAATTAGAATAAAAAAGTCCGAAAATATGAAAACTCAGGTGCGAAAGTACCTGAGTTTTTTATGTATTATTTTTTATCTTGTCAATCCTCTTCTATCTCAACAAGATCGATTGCCGCATTGAGCAGCATATTTATAAGCTCGTTGCGTGACCTGTTTGTACGCTGTGAGATAATGTCAAGCTGTTCGATAAGCTCATCTTTCATTCTTACAGAAACAATTTTATAGCCGTCATCACCTTTGCGATAGTTCTTTTTTGTGATTTTTATTTCCTTTGCCATATAATTACCTCTTTTTAATATAATATAATGTATTTTGTTATATTATATATTACTATGTAAAAAAATAATATATTATAATCATATAGTCAATAATATGTTACTTAAAATATTTATGAATTATAATATATTATGTAGTGGTAAAATATGGTATCAAAGAAAAATCTGCATATTTGCCGCGCTGTGTTTGACTAAGATAAAAATCCGATAATATAAAAAGGAGCCGACAAAAGTAAGTAAAAACACGAGCGTCAGCTCCTTTGCTTTATGTATATATCAGGTTTCGCACATATATATGTCTATACCGACGTATTCGTCACGGCTTGCACAGGCAAAAGCGGGCGAATTGCGAATATAATCAAAAAAATTCCCATCCATGCAATCGTTCCACTTCGCTTTGTGAAATTTTTTGTTTTGTTCGGTTGGATTATATTGAACATCTACATGAATTTGATAGTATTCACCGTCACCGTTCGGGAACTGCCTTACCAAAGAAAAATAGAACAACTTCTCACCCGTAAAATAAAAAGTACCGGTTTCAAACAGAATGTTATCATCTTCGATAGGAGTTTCACACATTTTTTCAAAGCAATCGACTATTTGTGCCAAAGGCATTCCTTTTGTGATTGATTTTTTTAATTCGTTAACCAACTCACTGTATTCATTGTTTTCGTTTTCTGCAATGTCTCCGGTATCATCAAACTCATCATCCGTAGAATCTGAATCCTCAAATTCGCCTAACTGCTCGTTATCGAAATCTGTGAGCATTCTATACCTTTCTTTCATCTGCTCGATAAAAGAAAGAATAGCATCAAGCAAGAACAAGCCGCGCGCCGCATTCGAACACCATTCGACAGAAAATCCGATTACCATAAAAATAACACCGAGAACAAACAACAAAAAGAATTTTACAAAAAAATTTACGATAAAACCTACCGCAAACATAGCGAAAGTATATTTTCTTTCTTTCATAACAATAACCCCCCAATTATTGGTTTTATTTATTTTACCACACAATATTGTTTTTTTCAATCGCATTCGTGAGCGAATCAAAAAAAGCTGTATTGCTACAGCCCTTTTTTGAGTTAAAATCCATTGATCATAATCAAGTCATTAAACAAAACACTAAAACAAGTCTCAAACGAAAATCCGTATCATACGTTATACTTATCTGTCAGAGCCCTGTTCTTCTCGATAATTTCGTCCATAAGTGCCGAAAGCTTTGATTCGGCATATGTTCTTCTGAATTCATTTGCAACCTTGCCCTGATTTATTGCACCCGTTTCTTTATTAACGGCTTTTGCGGCAACGTCATTTGCAATATACTGTGCATTTTCGGTTGCCTTTGCGGCTTCACTGCCTGCAAAATCGATATACTCGATAAAATCGGGCATTGTTGATGCGTATTTTTCTTTATCGTCCAATATATCGGAAAGACGAGGTGCCGCACTGCCGTTTTCAAGTGCGCTGTTATACAGCTTTACAGCGTCTGAAACAGTCTTTGCACTGCCGTCGGCAAAATATGAGTTGAGCATGAATGCAACATCTACTCTGCGGAGCGAATGAGGAATTTTGCTTACCGAATACAGCTTATCCGTCTGATTTTCGGCTGTCATTATGCAGGTGTTTATTTTCGCCTTTTCAAGCTCGTATACCTCTGCTTTTGCCTGAGCCATAAAAACGTCCACCATTCTCTCGACTTTTCTGAGCTGTGCGTTCTTATAAAATTGCTTGTTCTGCTGTCTGTTGAGCTCTTCCGATTTTTTTATCTCTTCAAGGTTATATTTTTCTATCTGTTCTTTAATGGCAAGCCACGATTTCATCTCTTCCTTATATCTTACGGATTCGATTATGCGCAGTATTACAGAGCCGATAACGCCCGACACCGTAAATACCATAAATACGGTAAGAAGCTCGCCGAACACTCCGCTTTCCGCCAAGGCTTTGCTGAAAAATCCGGTTGCAATCAGTACGGCTATAAAATCAACAAAAAGCAATACACAGCATATTACGCTGAACTGCATAAGAATATTGCTGAAGAAAATCATCTTGCTTTTACTGTTGTTTTGCGACGGCTTTTCGGGAACACGCTTAAGCTTGCATTCAACAGGCTTCGGTTTTTCTTCGGGCTGTTCATTTGAAGATAAAGCGGTGTCTGTGCTTTCGTCGTACTTCTTTTGAATACTGTTGCGGATACATCTGAGTAAAAACAAATTCTTTTCTGCGGATAATAAATCTTCTGCATATGAAGCGGAATATTCTCTGTCGTCTCTCTGAATAGTCATTATATACCACCATTCCCAATTATATTGTTCGTTATATCGTATCGATTTCATATTGGCAATACGTTAATTGTCTGAACCGATATTTCAGTATAATTTTATCATAAAATCATATCTTATTCAAGTGTTTTTTCTTTAATATCCGACAAAATCTCAAAAAATAACGTGCAACTCACACAAAGAAGGTCAAAATCAATACATACCGGTATTTGTTTTTCATAAAAACTTTTAAGATAATGCCGTACTTTCCGTATGTGCATTGTATTTTTACTTGCCGATGCAATCTATATATTGAATTTTATAGTGTAAAATTATGCTCTTTCCCACAATATGTAGTATTTTTTGTAAAAAAGCTATTGACAAATACAATTTATATGCTATAATAAGAATGCACCTTGAGTTCCAAGGCGTAAAACGCTTTTACAGCTGAATTAAAAACAAAACAAATCACATAAAATTCACAGGAGAAAGTCATGAAAATCATTAAACGAAACGGTTCAGAAGCAGTATTTGACATCACTAAAATCATTGTTGCAATTACAAAAGCAAACGACGTTGTCGATGAAAATCTCAGAATGACGCCTACCCAGATCCAGCGTATCGCCGAATCTGTTGAGCTTGCCTGCCAGAAAATGAACAGATCTCTCAGTGTCGAGGAAATTCAGGATCTTGTGGAAACACAGATAATGGCTCACGGTGCATACGAGGTCGCAAAGAAGTATATCACATACAGATATACAAGAAACCTTATCCGTAAATCAAACACGACAGATGATAAAATACTCAGTCTCATAGAGTGCAACAACGAGGAAGCAAAGCAGGAAAATTCAAATAAGAATCCTACTGTAAACAGCGTTCAGCGTGACTACATGGCAGGCGAAGTCAGCCGCGACATCACAAACAGAATACTTCTTCCCAAAGATATCGTCGATGCACACAATGACGGTATAATCCATTTCCATGACACAGATTATTTTGCACAGCATATGCACAACTGCGATCTTGTAAACCTTGAAGATATGCTCCAGAACGGTACCGTAATTTCAGGCACAATGATTGAAAAGCCGCATAGCTTTTCAACAGCCTGCAATATCGCAACACAGATAATTGCTCAGGTTGCAAGCAACCAGTACGGCGGACAAAGCATTTCTCTTACACATCTTGCTCCGTTTGTGCAGATAAGCCGCGAAAAAATACGCCGCGCTGTCGATGATGAGCTTAAAGAACTCAATATAACCGTTTCCGAAGAAAAAATATCCGAAATGGTTGAAAAGCGTTTGCGCGAGGAAATACGCAAGGGCGTTCAGACAATACAGTATCAGGTTGTAACATTGCTCACAACAAACGGACAGGCTCCTTTCGTAACAGTATTCATGTACCTCGGAGAGGCAAAGGACGAACAGGAAAAGAAGGACCTTGCACTTATAATCGAAGAAACGCTTGAACAGCGTTATCATGGCGTTAAAAATGAGGACGGCGTGTGCGTAACGCCTGCATTCCCGAAGCTCATATATGTTCTCGAGGAACAAAATATTCACGAGGATTCGCCTTACTACTATCTCACAAAGCTTGCCGCAAAATGTACGGCAAAAAGAATGGTTCCCGACTACATTTCGGAAAAGAAAATGCTCGAGCTTAAGGTTGACAAGAACGGTCAGGGTCACTGCTACACCTGCATGGGATGCCGCAGCTTCCTCACGCCGTATGTTGATGAAAACGGTCAGCCTAAATATTACGGCCGCTTCAATCAGGGCGTTGTTACGCTTAATCTTGTTGACGTTGCTCTTTCATCAGGCGGAAATATAGAAAAATTCTGGAAAATATTCGACGAGCGTCTTGAGCTTTGCCACAGAGCGCTTATGTGCCGTCATGAGCGTCTCAAGGGTACGCTTTCCGATGCGGCACCTATCCTCTGGCAGCACGGAGCTTTAGCACGTCTTGAAAAGGGAGAAACAATAGATAAGCTTCTCTACGGCGGATATTCAACAATATCGCTCGGATATGCCGGACTTTACGAATGCGTAAAATATATGACAGGCAAAAGTCATACCGACCCAAGCGCAACGCCTTTTGCACTCAGCATAATGCAGTACATGAACGACGCCTGCAAAAAATGGAAAGCTCAGCATAATATTGATTTCAGCCTTTACGGTACTCCGCTCGAATCAACAACATATAAGTTTGCAAAATGTCTGCAAAAACGTTTCGGCGTTATAGAGGGAATTACCGACAAGGGATATATTACAAACAGCTACCATATCCACGTTACCGAAAAAATTGATGCGTTCTCCAAGCTTGAATTTGAATCAAAATTCCAGGCACTTTCTCCGGGCGGCGCTATAAGCTATGTTGAGGTTCCGAATATGGAAAACAACCTCGAAGCCGTATTGCAGGTAATGAAATTTATTTATGACCATATTATGTATGCGGAATTGAATACAAAATCCGATTACTGCCAGGAATGCGGCTGGGACGGCGAGATCGATATTGTCGAAGACGACGGAAAGCTTATATGGAAGTGTCCTAAGTGCGGCAATACAGACCAATCTAAAATGAACGTTGCAAGACGTACCTGCGGATATATCGGAACACAGTTCTGGAATCAGGGACGTACTCAGGAAATAAAAGAACGTGTTCTGCATTTGTAATAGGTAAATAAATAATGAACTACGGTGAAATAAAATACTGTGACATCGCAAACGGAAACGGTGTGCGTGTATCGCTGTTTGTAAGCGGATGCTCGCACCACTGTAAGGATTGCTTTAATCCCGAAACATGGGATTATAATTACGGCAAGCCGTTTACGAAGGACACATGGGAAGAAATATTCAACGGCACAAAGAGCTTTGTAAACGGTTTGACACTGCTCGGAGGCGACCCCTGCGAGCCGGATAACCAGCGTGCATTGCTGCCGTTCTTAAAAGAATACAAAAGGCGCTTCCCCACCAAAGATATATGGTGTTATACAGGATATACGTATGAACAGATGATAGGTGAAAGCAGAGCAAATATCGAGTGTACAGATGAATTTCTCTCTCTCATAGACTATCTTGTAGACGGACCTTTTGTAGCAGAGCTTAAAAACATAGGACTCATATTCAGAGGCTCGTCAAACCAAAGAATTATCGATATGAAGCAAACGCTGAGTCAGAACGAGATAATTCAATGGGAAGGCATAAAAAGAGACAGAACTTAAAATTAACCGTAAAACAAAAAATCCGACTTGATTAGGGCGTCACTCTAAAGGACAGTTTTCAAGAATACGGTATATTTCGAAAGAGGTATGCCGTATTTTTGTATTTGTGGACACAAATGCAGTGCTTGTCAGGAAAAATGACAAGTCATAGATGAACATAAAAAAGGCTCCCTTGTGTAAAGGGAGCTGACGCCGAAGGCGGCTGAGGGATTGTTTT
>CAMEIT010000095.1 GCA_945918795.1 uncultured Clostridia bacterium
TATGCCGTGGTATACGGGCAAGACAGTCATGGAACAGCTTGAAAGCTTTGCATCGGCAGGCACAAACTCAAATTTGCCATTGAGATTACCCGTGCAGGATGTGTATAAATTTACTGCCGACGGCGATGACAGAAGAATCGTTGCGGGAACAGTTGAGACGGGTATTCTTAAAAACAAAACAGAGGTTGTGTTTTACCCCTCGGGCAAACGCGGCAGAATAAAGTCAATAGAGGCATTCAATCAGCCTTTGCCGGAAAAGGTATATGCAGGTATTGCAACGGGCTTTACATTGGAAGAGCAAATATATGTAAAGCGCGGCGATATGGTATCTGCGGCTGACGAAAAGGCACCGCTTGTATCGGATAAAATATATGCAAATGTATTCTGGCTCGGCAAGGCACCGTTTTCGTGCGGAGTTAAATATTATGTAAAGCTCGGCACGGCAAAGCTTGCGGCAAGGCTTGAAAGCGTGAAGTCGGTCCTTGATGCCGTAACGCTTGAAAAGACACACAAAAACGAGATAGCAAGAAATGAAGTGGGTGAATGTATTATTTCATTCGACAGACCTCAGGCGTTTGATACGGTTGAAAATAACCCGTTTACGAGCCGCTTTGTAATTGTGGACAATTACGAAATATGCGGAGGCGGAATAATAACGGGTGCGGCAGGCACAAGCGGAGGCGGCAATATAACGCCCGATTCATCGCTTTTGACAAAGGATATGAGGGTCCTTTCAAAACGCCAGCACGGATGTGTTATATGGCTTACGGGGCTTTCGGGCTCGGGCAAATCGACAATAAGCAGACAGCTTGAGCTTGACCTGAATACATCAGGCTATGCGGCGTATCGACTTGACGGGGACAATTTGCGCTTCGGACTGAATCGCGACTGTGACTTTTCGGCTGAGGGCAGAAACGAAAACATACGAAGAGCGGGAGAAGCCGCAAAGCTTTTTGCAGATGCGGGAATGATTGCGATATGCTCGTTTATTTCTCCGTCAAAAAGCATGAGGAAAGCCGTAAGGGATTCGGTGGGCGATGATTTTATAGAGATATTCGTAAAAGCGCCGATTGAGACTTGCATTGAGAGGGATCCGAAGGGACTCTACAAAAAAGCCATGAACGGGGAAATAACGAACTTTACGGGTATTGATTCCGCTTATGAGGAGCCGGAAGCACCCGAGGTAAAGATCGATACGGAAAAGCTTTCGCCTTCAGAGGCTGCTGATGTTATCATGAATTATCTGAGCGATAATGGTTTTATATTTTAATACTACGAGGTGGCATATATGCTGTTAAAAAATATTGCGGATAAGCTTTGCGAGAGCGGCTTGCTCTCGGAATATATCGATCCGAATGAAAATACCGAAATTGAATACATTACATTTGATTCCAGAAATGTAAAAGAGAATACACTGTTTACGTGCAAGGGCGCAAAATTCAAGTCGGAATACCTTGTCCGGGCAATGCAAAAGGGCGCTGTTGCGTATATGTCCGAGGAAAAGTATGACGTTTCGGCACCGTCAATAATCGTAAACGATATACGCAAGGCTATGAGCATAACGGCGATGTATTTTTACGGATATCCGTCTGAATCCATGAATACCATTGGCATAACGGGAACAAAAGGCAAAACGACGACGGCTTTTTTTCTGAAGAACATATTTGACGCATACACCGATGCGAAAAATGCCGCAATAACTACAATAGAGGTCATGCTCGGAAATGAAAAGAAAAAGGCGGTTCTCACGACACCCGAAGCGTATGACTTGCAGGCAATATTTGCTGAGGCAAGAGATGAGGGAGTAAAAAATATCGCAATGGAGGTATCGTCTCAGGCGCTCAAAACGGACAGAGTATACGGAATGAAATATGATGTGGGAATATTCCTCAATATAGATGACGACCACATAAGTCCGAATGAGCACCAAGATTGGAATGATTATTTCCAAAGTAAGCTCAAGCTTTTCCGCCTGTGCGAGACTGCTGTAATAAACGGTGATGACCCTCATGCGGATGCAATAATCGGCGAAGCAAAAAAGTATTCGAAAAATGTACTTACATACGGCAGAGGAGCAGGCTGTACATACAGACTCAATGATGTGAGAAGAAACGGCGAATATCTTGATTTTGAAGTGATTTCGCCCGACAATAAAATCAATACATATACTCTTGCAATGCACGGTAGCTTTAATGCCGAAAACGCTCTTGCGGCGATAATTACGGCAAAGCATTTCGGCGTTGACGATGAATCGATAAAGCGCGGACTTAAGGCGACGCTTGTTCCGGGCAGAATGGATATGTTTTATAACGCCGAGACAGACGTAAAGGTCGTGGTGGATTTTGCCCACAACAAGCTGAGCTTCAATAAGCTGTTTGAAAGCCTCAAAGAGGAATACCCCGACAGACGCCTTGGCGTTGTTATAGGCAGTGCCGGCGGAAAGGGCTTTCAGCGCAGGAAAGCGATAGGCGAGGTTTTAACGAAGTATGCGGATTACGCAATACTTACGGACTGTGACAGCAATTTCGAGGACACAGAGAGCATTTGCAGGGATATTATGCAGTATATAGGCGAAAACGGTCCCGAATGCCGCATTATACTTGACAGGGAACAGGCTATTACCACGGCGCTTAAAGAGGCAAAGCGAGGCGATGTGATTGCTCTTGTTGCGCGCGGAGAGGAGTCGCGCAGGTGGTGGAAGGGCGAAATATTGGAGTGCGTTTCCGATGTTGAGCTTGCAAGACGCTACTGCGAGGGAACACTCTGATTTCCAAAAATTAATTTATAATAATACACAAATTTGGAAAATAAATCTATTGTAATTTGGACGTATTTATTATATAATAAGCACAGACGAAAACACTGCTCCTGGGATTCTCGCGTGTCTGATTAATTTAACCTACATTTGATAATAGGGATAGTTTGTTATACGGCTGATAGCATGCCCTCTTTAGTCAGGGATCCTTGTAAGTTTTATACGGCTTTTAACCCAACCTGCTTTTAGCGGGTCTAAATTTTTCAGAGCAACGGCTTCCCGGGATATTGCATTCAATAGGTCGTTATGTTTTATAATGACCTCTTTTTTGTATTGAATGGTATTTTTGACGGAAATGACGGGCAGTTTTCCGAAATAGTATTAATTTTTTGTAAATTTAATTATATATTCATATTATTTCCAAATAATTGTGATAAACTTACAATAATAAAATTGTGAGGAAATTTATTATGCTTTACCCTGTAAAATTCAATCCTGTATATAAGTCAAAAATATGGGGCGGAACTAAGCTTAACGAGGTATATTCAAGAGAAATACCCGGAACCGATATCGGCGAGGCGTGGGAAATAACCTGCCGTGACGACGGCATGGGAACGGTTGCAAACGGTCCTCTTCAGGGAATGACGTTTGCAAGATTGCTTGAAACATACAAAACCGCCATAACCGGACATATAAAGCTCAATGACGGCGCTTTTCCGTTGTTACTTAAGCTTCTGGACGTAAATTCGGATCTGTCCGTTCAGGTGCATCCTACGGCTGAGTACATAAAAGAAAACGAGCTTGTGGGCGAAGAAGAAAAGAATGAAATGTGGTACGTCCTTTATGCCGAGGATAACGCAAGAATGGTCTCGGGGCTTAAAAAAGGCGTTACACGCGATGCTTTTGCCGAGGCAGTTGCCGAGGGCAGGGTTGAAGAATGCCTCAGAACGTCGCCTGTAAAGACAGGAGACGTTATAATGATAAGAGCGGGAAGCGTTCATGCGGCGTGTGCCGGAATGCTTTTGTTTGAGCTCCAGCAGTCGAGCGATACTACATACAGAATTTATGATTACGGCAGAAAGGATTCAAACGGAAAGGAACGCAGACTTGACGTTGAAAAGGCTCTCGGAGCAATAAATTACGAGGGCGGAGTCCAATTCCTCGACAAGCCGGAATTTGTTCAGAGAACGGGTTTTTCATGGCGCAGATTGGCAAAATGCCCCGAATTTACGCTGGACGAGCTGAATATAAGCGATGTATATGTGTGCAAAAACAATAAGAATTTTTCTATTTTAACCTGCATTAAGGGGAAAGCGGCGGTAAAAGGAAATTCTGTGAGCGTGGAAATAAAAGAGGGAGAGTCCGTTTTGATACCTGCGTGCCTGAAGGTGTATACTGTGACAGGCGAGAGCACGGTGCTTTATTCTTCTGTAAAGCCGCCTGCAAATTTCTGCTGATTATGATGCTATGAGTGAATACAATTACAGGGGACAGTACGATAATCCCTATTATGAAGACACAAGACCAAAATTCAATATGCAAAAGCCCGTTGTGACATATACGCTCATTGCAGTAAACGTGCTGATTTATGCTATTATGACGCTTGTAGGTCAGCTCAAGGGCTGGAATCAGAATGAGCAGCTGATAAATTTCGGTGCAAAGGTTAATTTATATATCGACAACGGTCAGTATTGGCGACTGATAACGTGTATGTTCCTGCACGTCGGAATAGTTCATTTGCTGTGCAACTGCTATGCCATATATATTTACGGCCCGATTGTTGAAAGGCTTTACGGTCGCGCAAGATATTTGGCAATATACTTCATTTCGGGGCTTATGGGTTCCTTGCTGAGCTATTTGCTCTCTCCTGCGGCATCTGCCGGAGCGTCCGGAGCTATATTCGGACTTATCGGGTGTATGTTTTATTTCCGCAAGCGGCACAAGGACCTTTTTAAACGCATTTTCGGTTGGAATTTGTTTTTGGTACTCGGACTTAATTTGTTTTTGGGATTTGCTCAGTCGGGAATAGACAATTTCGGGCACATAGGCGGTTTTATAGGCGGATTCATTGCGGCGCATCTGGTGGGACTGTACGGCGAGAAGGTGAATACTTCAAAGCGCGTCGCGGCAGGGCTTGTGCTTGTGTTTTTGTTTACAGGCTGCTTTGCGCTCAAACGTGTGATATAATTTGCACGTGAATTATTAAATTGAATGGAGATTGATATGGGAACGGTAATGCCATTATGGATGAAGGTAATATTCAGCCCGGCAATACTTTGGCTTATTATAAGCCCATTATTGGGAGCGTGGCTCTCCTGGAAATTTATATTCGGGAATACAGGTGAAAACGTAGAGAAAAAAGATAAAAAAGCATCCGTGTTAAAAACATGGCTGACAATTTTTCTGTGCAATTTTCTGAGCTGTATTTTGCTTCTTATAATAGAGTTTATTATGCGCCAAGGCATCGACACGACTAATCATTTGGCATCTCTCACGATATGGGACAGTCCTTTGACTGTAATTGTTTATATGATACCGGTCGTAATAAGCTTTTTTGTTATTTCATTCCAGATAAGGCACAGGGCGCGTTATCTTATATCCGATAAAGTGCCGTCAAACATAGCCTCATGGGTTATGGCAGTGCTGTATACGCCTTGGTTTATACTTGTTCCGAGTTCCGCTATATGGAATCTGACGGAATTGATTCAATAAAAATAAAAAGATAATAAAGACTGCTTTTGGCTTGCGGTCTTTTTATATATACGGAGAAATTATGGTAAACAGTACATTTGATTGCTATGAGCTTTCAAACGGCACAAAAATCCCCTGCATTGGGTTCGGCACGTGGAAGCTTCTTGAGGACGACTGCATTAAGTCTGTAAAAAACGCTGTGAAGGCGGGGTATCGTCATATTGACACCGCAACCGCTTACAGAAACGAAAAAAGCGTCGGTATTGCCGTAAAAGAATGCGGAGTTGACAGGCGTGAACTGTTTATTACGAGCAAGCTGTGGAACAGCAGCAAGGGATATGACGAAGCTATACGCGCACTCCGCAAAACGCTTGCTTTTCTTGATGTTGATTACATTGATTTGTACCTGATACATTGGCCGCGTTCGCAAAAGTGCATGAATAATTATGAACAGCTCAACAATGAGACGTGGCGCGCTTTTGAAACTCTTTATAAGGACGGGCTTGTAAGGGCAATAGGCGTTTCGAATTTTCTCGAGCATCATTTACAGCCGCTTATCGATAATGCCGAAATTCTGCCTATGGTAAATCAGCTTGAATTGAGTCCGCAGTGCAGACAGGATGGCGCCGTTGCATTTTCACGAAAGTACAACATGGCAATAGAGGCATATTCGCCACTTACGCGAGGCAATGTTTTCGGCATGGAGCAGATGCGGATAGTTTCGCAAAAGCACAATCGCACCGCGGCTCAGATATGCCTGCGTTGGAGCATTCAGAACGGCTATATTCCGCTTCCGAAGTCGTCAGACGAGGAGCATATTGTAAGCAATGCCGATGTGTTTTCGTTTTCACTCGATGAAGAGGACATGAGGCTGCTTGATGAATTGAGTGTATTGGGGCGTATGGTGGCAGACCCGGACAATCCGCCGTTTTGAGTTGTGATAATGAAAGGAAACAATATGAGACAGATTAAATTTGCGACGATAGGGACAAGCAATATTACCGAGCAGTTTATAGCAGGAACGAAAATATCGGGAAAACTCGAGCACTCGGCAGTGTACTCCAGAAGCGAGGAGAAAGGGAAGGCTTTTTCGCAAAAATACGGGAATCTGCCCGTTTACACGAGCCTTGAAGCGCTTGCCGAGAGCAGTGTTGAAGCGGTTTATGTTGCATCTCCGAACAAAGCGCATTACGAACAATGCAAATTCCTGCTTGAAAGGGGAAAGCATATAATTTGCGAGAAATCAATTTCGGCGCACCCCGAACAGGTTGAGGAGCTTCAGTGCATTGCCCGAAAAAAC
>CAMEIT010000096.1 GCA_945918795.1 uncultured Clostridia bacterium
TGCACAAGGTCGGTCTGTCATTTCAAAAATTATCGGATATATTAAAATGAATGCCTCAAAAGAAATTCATAATCGGTATGGCAATACCACCGTTTGGCAACGAGGATTCCATGACCATATTATCCGCGACCTGCATGAATATGAAAAAATAGCTGAATATATTTATGAAAATCCAATCCGATGGCAATCAGATTGTTTTTATACGGAAGAATAACATAAAAACGGCAAATATATTTTGCCGTTTTTTGTATGGTGATTAATACATATTGCCGATTTTTGCATGAAATCTATTGACTGATCGAAATATTGTCGTATACAATTCGGGCGATTTATCAAGCGTCCGAACATTATTGTATAACATTCGGGCGATTCGTGAATCATACGAAATATTATTGTCACATTCGGGCGATTCATCAATCATACGAAATATTATTGTCACATTCGGGCGATTCATCAATCGCCCCTACGGTATGTGTGGGCGTTTCGGGCGATTCTTGAATCGCCCCTACGGTATGCGCGCTTGTTTCGGGCGGTTCTTGAATCGCCCGACGTTATGCGTGCTTGTTTCATGTGGTTCGTGAATCGCCCCTACGGTATGTGTGCTTGTTTCGGGCGGTTCTCAAATCGCCCGAAACAAAATTTGTAATTATTATAATTTTTTGTGCAATCAGCGCCATTCTCAAATCAAATCCTTACAGTACAGCATCCTTGTTTTCACGTCAGCCGTATTGTTTTCATTTACCTCAAAAATGCGCACGCCTCTCCTCTCGTTGTCGCCGTATGCGGAATAACCTATGCTTCCGTCCGTGGACAAAATCACATTGCAATATGTTCCTGCCGCATCGTTCAGATGAGAATGTCCCGCGCACATAGCCTTTACGTCTTTCCTTTGCAGTAACGCGGCAAACAAACCGCTGTTAAATGTTCCGAGTGCATAATTCTCCGGATGCTCTCCGAGTGTGCCGCACTCATTGTGGTTATGAACAATATTGTATATTTCCCATACAGGTATGTGCGTCACCATAAGGGAATTGATCTTTTCTCCGTTATACTCTTCAAGCTCAATTGAAGAATTGTAATACCACATTATGCGGTCAAACGTTACAAAGCCCCACATCGATTTATAGCTGCAAACCTTGTTCGGCAACAAAGCATCTGAAGGAAAAGAACTTCCCTTTCCGTAAAAGTCGTCGGTAAACATGTAAATATCGTTGCCGGAATCAAGTCCCCACACGTTGAATTTTATCGTGTCGTCTTTCGAAGAAAAAACGGGGAGAACAAAATTGGATTGTCCCGATACGCCTTTTGCGTTTTTTGAAAGGCAGTGCTCATATCTCATGTACAGGCTTTGTTGAATATCCTCATCGATTCTGACGTCATGGTCGTGATTACCCCAAACATGAGCCCACGGTATCGAGCGCTTCTCAAGAGGTGCAGTCATAATATCAAGATACCTGCTCATAGTATCGACGCTGTCAACAACGTATCCGTTGCAGTTTGCACTGCAATTATCTCCGCCGAGGATTACGAGGTCTGGCTTTTCAAAATCAAGGCACTTTTCGATAGCGTTCATCGTGACGGGATTAAAATCAGTCGTCTCCTGTATATCCGACATCATGAGAATCTTGAAATTTCCGTCGCTGTTGAATCGAAGCTTTTTCTTTGTATATAAATTGTCTCTTAAATTATCCGTCATATGCTTATTCCAAAATATCCGAAGTAATAAAATCAACACCGCATCCGACGAGTCTGTTGCATTCCTCCGGATCGTCTACCGTCCAGCAGTTAACCTTCATTCCGAGCGAATGAGCCTTCTTAACCACCTCTTCATTTACACAGCTCGAGTGAGCATCGATATCAAGCTTGTATTTAACCAAAGCATCCCAAACATCATCGGAAAAGCTTCCGAAAAGATATTGAGCAGGCTGAGTGGGATAATTCTTTCTGAGATATTTAAGATTATCAAGACAGAACGAAATAAATATGATGTTGTCGATATATTCCTCGCGCTTTGCGGTTTCGGCAATTTCAATTACGTCCTGTTCGGACATTGCCTCTTTCAGCTCGAGGACGCATACTTTATCATACTTTTTGCAAATTCTTATATATTCCTCCAAAGACGGCATATGCAGGTCAATTCTTTCGGTAACATCGTCAATATCCTTAAGATTGATTTTCCTGAGCGTCTCAAAATCTTCATTTTCCACTCTGCATGACACGCCGCTTACTCTTTTCGGATTTGAATCGTGAATAATAATGAATTTTCCGTCGCCTGTTCTGTGTACGTCCGTTTCAACGCCGTAATAGCTTCTGTTGCCGGCGGCAATAAACGCCGCAAGTGTATTTTCCTTTTCCAAACCGCTCACGCCTCTGTGAGCAACCATTAAGGTTGATTTTCTGTCAATCCTGATCGTATCCATTTTTAATAATCATTCCTCTCTTCGGTAGCTTATAAATTAATAAACCGACCAATAATGTACAGTGTAATTATAGCATACCGATTCATTAAATTCAACGATAATTTTTGCTTAAATCAGCCGCAAATTATTCAAATATACGGCAAAAGCGGCGTCAAACGCTCAAATATCCGTCGACTGCCGCCTTATTACGATTTTATTTTGTATGTAATTATATAGTTTTGCCTGTTTCAACAAGCCTTTCCCCGCATTTTGAACAATACATACCGTCGCCGTCCGTTTTGGCAAGACAGCACGGACAAATTACGGAATGCTTTGAGGGCTTTATGTTTTTATTGTATATTTCTGAGTAAAACGATGCGCTTATAAGTCCTCTCAAAAACGGAACACAAAGCAGTGCAATAAATGAGGTTATTATCATTGCCGTGGCAAATATGACTCCCACAACCGGGATAAGCGACATCGCATATAAAATCAGCTCTGCCACCGCAATTACGCCTATTATAACCACGTCCGCCAAAAACATATTCTTTTTGAATCCGTTGGCTTCGTTTGCCGACGCTTCAAGTGCATCTATCGGTCGTATTTCAGGTCTTGTGAGCAATATGTACGGAACAAATCTGTATTCGTATGCCTTTATAACGGCAAAGAATATTCCAATTACCGGTATAAGCAACCACACCGCAACGTTAAAAAACATCCACAGCATACCTGTCGAAACGTGTTTGAGGCTCTCAAAGCCTGCAAATAGCATTTCAGGCGATACGCTTTTCTTTTGATATGCCGAAAGAAATGTAAGCTTCATTCCTGCCGCCATTACAAGAACAATACATATTCCGAGTATCGGAACGGCTCCGCTTAAAATCATTATCAAAACAGACATAAGCAGATATAACAGCGATAATCCGAACAGTTTCTTTTGATTTTCCTTAAAAACCTTCAGCATTTTTGAACAAATTACATTAAACATGACGATCCTCCCTTGCTTGCCTCGGCAGGTATGAAAAAGCAATAAAATTCTATCTTTTTCAATTCAATCCCACCGCAAAGCTTTATTTACATAAGGATTATAGCAAGTTTACGGTTTACCGTCAAGATATGTTCTTGTTCTTTCGCTTTTATCCGACAAAAGAACAATTTATTCACTAAATGAAGTCTGAATCACTCAAAATCAGCCGTTCTCGTTAATTATAAGCTCGCGCAGTAATTTCTTAAAATCCTTTGATACTCTGTCGGCAGTTGCCTTTACTTCCTCGTGAGAAAGCTCCTGTCCGCTTATGCCTGCCGCCATATTTGAAATACAGCTTATTCCGCAAACCTTCATGCCCATGTGTCTTGCGGCTATTGCCTCGCACGCAGTGCTCATTCCGACTGCGTCGGCACCGAGTGTCGCAAAAGCCCTTATTTCTTCGGGCGTCTCATAATTCGGACCTTGAGTCTGTACATAAACGCCTTCTCGCATAGGTATGTTGAGTTTGTCTGCCGCCTCCAGTGCCGTTTTTATCATTTGTTCGTCGTACACGCGGCTCATATCGGGGAATCTGACTCCAAGCTCATCTATGTTTTCTCCTCTGAGCACGGACGGCACAAAGCACGATATGTGACCTTTTATGATCATAAAATCGCCGGGATTGTAATTTTTGTTTATTCCGCCTGCGGCATTTGTGAGTATAAGCTTTTGGGCGCCGAGCATACGCATCACTCTTATGGGCATCACGACTTCTTCCATGCTGTAACCCTCATAATAGTGTACTCTTCCCTGCATTATTACAACAGGCACGCTTCCCACATAACCGAATACAAAGCGTCCGTTGTGTCCGCTTACAGTCGATATGGGGAAACCCTTTATCGAGGAATATTCTACTGAAGCAACTTGTTTTGCCTCCTCGGCAAAATCTCCAAGCCCCGAGCCGAGAACTACCGCGATTTTCGGCACAAAATCAGTTTTCTCCCTTATTTGCTTGCAACAGTAATCCAATTTTTTGTATATCTCACTCATTGTTTCTCCTCCTTAAAATCGAATACACTTATAATTATACCATAAATATATTAAAAAAAGCAATTTAAACAAATTAACAATAAAAAATGCCAGAAATTACAATATTACAAAATGTATCTATTAATTGCAAGTGGACATAATATAACCGTGCAAGGGAGGTGAAAAGCATGGCAAGTAACAACAACCAGTCAAAGAGTGCTCTCAGCAAGATGAAGTATGAAGTTGCAAACGACTTGAACATCAATCTTAAGCAGGGTTACAACGGTGATCTGACTTCAAAGCAGGCAGGTTCTATCGGCGGCGAAATCGTAAAGCGTCTTATACAGCAGGCCGAAAACCAGATGTCTAACAACGGTTAAAATATAAATAAAAAATTTATATTATAGATTAAGAGTGCAGGACGTATTCAAAGAATATTGTTCCTCACTCTTCTCTTTTTATAACATATCAAAATTTACCGCACAAAAAAGAAAATTTATTCATAAGAACAAAGCGCCTGTAATATATATTTACAAAACGAACAGTGTTTTCCGAGGAGGATTGAAAAATGAACATATATCAGGATATTGCCGCACGGACACGCGGTGAAATATATATAGGCGTAGTCGGTCCGGTAAGAACAGGCAAATCTACATTTATAAAGCGCTTTGCCGAGGAATTCATATTTCCGAACATGACTGATGACTACAACAAAGAGCGTCTGCGTGACGAGCTTCCGCAAAGCGGAGCCGGGCGCATAATAATGACAAATCAGCCGAAATTTGTTCCGGATAAAGCGGCAGACATAACGTTAGGCGACAACATAAGAGTAAAAACACGTCTTATTGACTGTGTAGGCTATCTCATTGACGGCGCCAACGGTCACACGGAAGACGGTCGCCCGAGAATGGTGCGCACACCGTGGTTTGACCACGACATACCTTTTGAGGAAGCCGCTGAAATAGGCACTCACAAAGTAATCGAGAACCACTCCACAATAGGGATTGTTGTGACGTCGGACGGAAGCATAACTGATATTCCGCGTGAAAACTATGTTCAAGCCGAACAAAGAACCGTAAACGAGCTTAAATCGATAGGCAAGCCTTTTGCGATAATCCTCAACAGCAAAAATCCGCTTTCAAGTGAAACACAGCAGTTGAGAAGTGAGCTTGCCGAAAAATACGGCGCACCCGTACACGCAGTGGATGTAATGAAAATAGATTCCCAAGGTATTTCCGATATTCTCGGCAGTATTTTGCAGGAATTTCCCGTCAGAGACATTAAATTCAGCGTACCCGATTGGATATTCTCGCTTGAGCTTACACATTGGCTTCTCGGCAATATAATAAGCTTTATCAAAGCAATCGCCGACAAATCCTCAAAGATAAAAAATTTGCAGGAGCTTGACGCATTTTCCCTGCTTGATGAGGGCAACAAGGAATTTATAACGGATACATATCTTACGAACGTAAATCTGGGTGACGGCACAGCGGAATATTCGCTTTACACATCGCAAAGCGTATTCTACAAGGTTCTCTCAGAAAGATGCGGTTGCGAGGTAACAAA
The DNA here is from genome assembly GCA_945918795.1 of uncultured Clostridia bacterium. Lineage (GTDB taxonomy): Bacteria > Bacillota > Clostridia > HGM11327 > HGM11327 > SIG351. The sequence continues at coordinate 5,962 of CAMEIT010000096.1, forward strand.
CGACTATGAGCTGTTTGACCTTATGAAGGATTTTATGCGAATAAAGGCAGACTATGAGCGAATAGAGCCTGCACTCAAGAGCGTACGTCAGACAGGATACGGAATGGTGCCGCCGTCGCTTGAAGAAATGAAGCTGGAGGAACCCGAGCTTGTGCGCCACGGCAGTAAATTCGGTGTAAAATTGAAAGCATCGGCACCGTCTCTGCATTTTCTGCGTGCCGATATAGAAACAATAGTCTCCCCGATCGTCGGCACGGAAAAGCAAAGCGAGGAGCTTGTAAAATTCCTGCTTGACGAGTTTGAAATAGACACTCAACGCATATGGCAGACGGATATTTTCGGCAAATCGCTTCATGACCTCGTCAAGGAGGGTTTGTCAAATAAGCTTTCCGATATGCCCGAGGATGTCAGATACAAGCTCCAGGAAACATTGCAACGAATTATCAACGAAGGCACCGAAGGCGTTATGTGCATAATACTGTAAAGCAAAAATCAATCTTTTAACAATACATATCAAAGACGGCTCTTAGGCTCAAAAGCTCAAGCCGTCTTTTAGTTTGCTTCTTCCTGTCTTTTTTTCATACGCCCCCAATTGTAAAATCCGTATATGTCATTTGCCAGAAACATAACAAAGCATGCAACCATGGGAATATATGACGCATCTTCAAAAGATGCAAGCACCCACAGCACTATAAGCACAACATCATTCATGCCGTATGCAAGCGC
>CAMEIT010000097.1 GCA_945918795.1 uncultured Clostridia bacterium
CAAAAATGAGCAAGGCGTACTTTTGGTGTCCGGATGCACACCGAGACTCTTCTCAATGATGGCTGATGGAAGTCTGTCAGACAGGGCTCCATATGAGTTCATGATGGAAGTTGTGATGAGTGAAAGATATGAGAAAATAGCAGCTTAATTTTATGGGGGTAAGGCATAGCTTTACTCCCTATATTTTTTAGAGAGGAAGATTAAAATGATAGAGATAAACGGTCAGTTTAATACTGCCATTTGTTATACAGATACTCTTGAGGATACTGCATATGCACAGATTCAGACAGTGTGTAATGAGGAAGCCTTTAAGGAGTCAAAGATTCGTATTATGCCCGATGTACACGCAGGCAAAGGTTGTACAATAGGCACCACAATGACAATCATAGATAAGGTTGTACCTAATATGGTTGGCGTTGATATTGGTTGCGGAATGTACACAGTCGCTTTAGGCAAGGTCGACATAGATTTTGAAAAATTTGATGAGTCGGCTCACTTCATTCCCAGTGGCAAAAATGTATGGGAAGGCAGACAAGAAAGATTTGACTTAAGTGTGCTTAAGTGCTATAGAAATCTTAAGAACACAAAGAGACTTGAAAGAAGTCTCGGAACTCTTGGCGGCGGTAATCACTTTATAGAAATCGATGCTGATGACGCTGGAAACAAGTATCTTGTTATTCACTCGGGAAGTCGTAACCTTGGAAAACAGGTGGCAGAATTTTATCAGAAGATTGCAGTTGACTTAAATCTTGGCAAAGAGGAATATTATAAGCAGAGAGATGAAATAATCCGTACATATAAGGAGCAAGGCCGCAGGAGTGAAATACAAGCTACCCTTAAGGCATTAGAAAAGGAATTTGAGGCAAAAGCTCCTTCTATGCCTCATGAACTTTGTTATCTTTACGGAAGTTTTATGGAGGATTATCTTCACGATATAAACATCTGTCAGCAATTCGCAAAGAGAAACCGTGAAAAGATGGCGGAAGTTTTACTCGAAAGAACAGGTCTTGTTGGATTAGAATCTTTCCAGACAATACACAATTACATTGATGTTGATGAGAAGATTCTTCGTAAGGGTTCTGTTTCTGCAAAGCAGGGCGAGAAACTGCTTATCCCTATTAATATGCGTGACGGTAGCTTAATCTGTGTTGGTAAGGGCAATTCCGATTGGAATTATTCTGCTCCCCACGGTGCAGGCAGAATTATGTCTCGTTCAGCGGCATTTGAAAGACTTACTATGGAGGAATATCAAAAGGAAATGGCAGGAATCTACACAACCTGTGTAAATACTTCTACACTTGACGAGTCTCCTATGGCGTACAAGAATATGGATGAGATTGTTGCAAACATCGAACCTACCGCTGAAATTATAGCTCGCATTAAGCCTATATATAATTTTAAGGCGGCGGAATAAATAACGAAAAGGTGGTAAGCGTGAATCAGATAATTGATACAATCAAAGAAAAACTAATTGAAATTGAAAAAAGAGAAAATATCTTCGCAAGAAAAATATGGATGTTTATGTTATCGGAAGTAATGCGAAATTTCTCTCAAAGGATATTATAACCGAGTTTGCAGGTCGCGGTGACGAAATTCATATGTATCCGTTAAGCTTTTCTGAGTTTATGACAGCTTACAAGGGTGATAAGTATGAGGGACTTTCCGAATATATGCTCTATGGAGGTATTCCTCTGGTGGTTCTCAGGGATGGTCAGGAGAATAAGGCGTCTGCCCTTGAAAATCTTTTCAGCGAGATTTATGTAAGAGATATTCAAAAAAGAAATAAGGTCAGAAACATCGGCGAACTTGAAGATTTGCTTAACATAGTATCTTCTGCCATTGGTTCTTTAACCAATCCGGAAAAATTAAAAAACACCTTTAAATCTATCAAGAATTCAAAAATCACTTCAACAACAATTAAAAAGTACCTGGATTATCTTGAGGATTCATTCTTGATTGAATCAGCACAAAGATATGACATCAAGGGCAAGGTTTATATCGAAACTCCTAAAAAGTATTATTTTTCCGATAATATGTCACGAATAATAACAAGTATTATCTTACTTATGGCAATGGGTTTTAGCGGATGCGGATTCCCTCGACGCAATACAGACAACATCGATGGCGGTGTTGTAACACGAAATTCGGGCGAGGATTCACCAAAGGTTATCGAATCAACAGACATTATAAGCTTTAATTGTGAACTTTCCTTTATTGCTACGGTTTTTGATGAAGAAAATGAGCTTGAAGGCAAGGTTTACAAGATGAGCGCCGCTTTGGAAGATGGTACAGTAAAAGCAAAAATTGATTGGCACGATAGATCAGGAAACGGAGATAAAGCTGAGTTTGAAGCAGATGTTTCTTTTATGTCAAAGCTTCAGGAAATAGTGTCAAAATATGATTTAGCAAAGCATAACGGATATACCCACCATGTATCAGGACTTCCTGATATATACGGCGATTACATTGATATAAAATACGCATCAGAAGAATCAATATATGAATCGGATAACCAAAGCGGTTTTCTTAAAGCGGAGGCTGCGATGGAATTGATAGATCTGTTTTTATCTTTTAATATCTGAAAATGAATATATTGCTATATACCAAGCGGAATGGTTGACTATTAAATACCCCCGTTTGATGCTCAAACGGGGTGTTGTTGTCTTTAGACAAAAGGTTGCTTAACATCTATATCCATAAAGGGTGTACCTATGGAAAAAATTAAACGGAGCTGACGAATGGTGGCTCCGTGTTTTGTTAGAGTATTACGGAAGCTTATCGTTTTGACGGTCAAGCTTCTTTTTTATACAAAAGGATATGAAGAAACTTGTTGTAAATTAACAAAAATAAAAAATTTTGAAATTTTTTTTGCAAATCTTTTGTATTTTTGCTAAAGATGAGAAAATCTATTTGATCCTTGACAACTAAATAGCACCTTTTTAATCGTAAGACTGTATGGGCAGCAAAACTGCCAGCGCCTTAATTGATACGCGAAGACTGTATATAAATGCATGAGCGAGAAATATCAGATTATAAACCGTTCGAGTGGCAGAACGGGATGTGCGATGAAACATACAGTTAGTAATTGATACTTGTGTACGCACCTCGCGGAGAACCCGGGAGAGCTGAAATGCTATGTACGCCGAGCCAACGGCTGTTAAGAAGGGGCGTAATAAATTAAATATAAAATCTTAAATAAATTTCGTAAGGAGATGAGGTCATGTAAAACATCATATTAAGGGAAAGCTAAACCCTGACTTGTAATAAACATCCTGTCCATGTTCATATTACTGTAATAGTCCAATCCACTAAAAAGGAGGCTGACAGTTATGGACAAAAAGAAAACAAAGCAAAAACATACTAAGAACATTTTTAAAAATGGCGATGCTCCTGACAAGCGTCAGTTCTCCGAAAAGTGGGTTGAACTGATTAACCGACAGGAGAAAGCCAAGGCTGCAAAAAGGTAGACATGAAGAGCATTTTATTGTATAATATATATGCAGCGGTTTGTTCTGTCCGGAAGGAGAGAAGCCAATGGCAAAAGTAGCAATTTATTGCCGCTTATCTGAAGAAGACAGAGACAAACTACATAAAACAGATGATTCTGAAAGTATAAAGAATCAAAAATCAATGCTTTTACAGTATGCAATGAAACAGGAGTGGGAAGTTTATAACATTTACAGCGACGATGATTATGCCGGAGCTGACAGAAAGAGACCTGAATTCAACCGATTGCTCCAGGATGCCGAAGATGGGAAATTTGATATTGTGCTTTGTAAGACACAGTCACGATTCACTCGTGAACTTGAACTTGTTGAAAAGTACATACATGGATTGTTCCCGCTTTGGGGTGTCAGGTTTGTTGGTTTGGTAGATAATGCCGATACTGACAATAAGGGCAATAAAAAAGCAAGGCAGATAAACGGTCTTGTTAATGAATGGTATCTTGAGGATATGTCGGAAAGTATCAAAAGCTCGCTCACCATCAGACGACAGAATGGTCATCATATCGGAGCATTTGCACTTTACGGGTATATGAAGGATCCTGACGAGAAAGGTCATCTGATTATTGATGAGGAAGCAGCAGAGGTTGTACGCTATGTATTCAGGATGTTTGCACAGGGAATGAGTAAAACTAACATAGCCCGCTTGCTTAACGAGAAAGGAATACCAAATCCAACAGAATACAAACGTCAACATGGTCTCAGATATAAACAACCTTATTCCAAGAACAGTACACTCTGGAAATATTCTGCCATATCGTCTATGTTAGTTAATGAAATCTATATCGGCAATATGGTTCAGGGTAAATATGGGAGCATTTCTTTTAAAACAAAAATAAACAAACCACGCCCCCAAGACCAGTGGTACAGAGTGGAAGGTACTCACGAGCCAATCATTGACCGTGGACTTTGGGATGCTGTGCAGAGTAGGGTGAAAAAACGCACAAAGCCCTTTGATACCGGAATGATAGGTATATTTGCGGGTAAGGTGCATTGCGCCTGCTGTAATTATACAATGCGATCCTCCAAGAGCAGAGGTGAGCGTTATCTACAGTGTTCTACAAGGTTTGTAGCAAAACAGGCATGCGAGGGAGCGTTTATCTCTGTAAAGAAGCTTGAAAGCATTGTGATTGATGAACTGAATCGTATGTCGAGAGAATATCTCGACAAGGATGAGGTAGAACAGAAAATCGAGTTTGCCAAGAATCTGAAAGATCAGGTGAAAAAACTCAAAGCGGAGGTCGAAAAGTACAAGAACCTTCTCAGTAAAGCATCCCATGCGATTTCTGAATGCTATGTTGACAAGGCAAATGGCGAAATTGATATTGAAGAATACAATATAATCGTCAAGAACCTGAAGGCAGACAAGACAAAATACGTTAAGGTTATAGAAGAAAACGAAAAGCTGATTGAAGAACTAAACAAACGTATTCTTGCCGGAGATAATCGTCGTGAATTGATCGAGCAGTATACAGACATAAAAGAGCTTGATCGTGAAACGGTCGAGACAATGATCGACCATATTGTTGTCGGAAGACGTATTCCGGGAACGAAAAATTACCCTGTTGAAATCTATTGGAACTTCTGAGGCAAGACCAAAATTTCCGGTTTTTGCCTCATGTTGTTCTTACAAAATGGTAGCATCTGCTGCTAAATCTTCGTACAGATTGGTAAGCGGATCGCCTGTTGATGCAATTGACGCCGCACTAAATGGCGAGCCCTGCGCACTCTGGGGGAATACTGCCGCTCCGTTGTCGGCATAGTATTCTGCGCTGTTGCCGTTGAGCCAGTCCTTACCCATAGTGCCGTTTGATAACTGAGCTACAAGCGTGCCAACCATTTCCAGATGCCCTAATTCTTCTGTACCTATATCAGTAAGCAAGCCCTTGCTTACATCATCCGGCATAATATATCTCTGCGTGAGATACCTAAGACTTGCGCCGAGCTCTCCGTTTGCACCACCGTACCAAAATGTTTGAGTATAGAAAAAATGGTAACTATTTATTCTTAAAAAAACTTAATATTTGCTACTCTCGAAAGGTAGTTGTTATGTGAAAACAACTGCCTTTTTTCTATGCAAAAACTCAAACATAGGAGGTACAAAAATGAAATTACAATTTGAATATTTTTACGGCAGCGAAGTAGATGATTTTACATTCTATCGCATACCAAAGAAGATTATTACATCACCACATTTTAAGGATGTGTCATACGGAGCCAGGATGCTTTACGGACTTTTATTTGACCGTGTTGGTCTTTCCATAATGAACAGTTGGTTTGATGACGAAAATCGTGCATACATTATTTTCTCCATTCAGGAGGTCATGGAATCAATGTTTTGCAGTAAGCCAACTGCTATTAAGTTTATGTCCGAGCTTGAAGATACAGGACTTATTGAAAGGCAAAAACGTGGTCGAGGTCTAACGGATTATATCTATGTTAAAAAGGTTGTGGATAGTGAAAAAGTGGTAAAGAATATTGACCACAAGGAGTTAAAAGAATTTACTTCTGAAGGTCAAGAAGATGAACCTCAAGAGGTTAAAGATTTTAACCCTAATAATACTAATATAAATAATAATTACTTTAATGATATCTACACCAACCCTCCACCAAAAAGCCGAGAAGATTATGAGGAAATTATCAAAGAAAATATTGAGTATGATATTTTGAAACTTGATTTTAAAGGTGAATGGTTGGATAACATAACAGAACTTATGCTCGATGTTCTTTGCTCTGACAGTAAGACAATAAGGGTTAACCAAACAAATATGCCAATAGAACAAGTCCGCAAAAGGTATCTCTCCATAAACGATATGCATATAAGGTACCTTGATGATTTTGTTCGAAAAAAATAATTATGAGATACATAATTTCAGGAATTTCTATATTTCGGCAATATATAATGCTCCCATAATGATAGATTCGTTTTATGAAGAGTGGGTTAAAGAAGATATGAAAAGAGGTGCGATATAATGAGTGTAAATAATATTGGATTAAAAAGCTATGAAGATTTATTCAAGGACGATAAAGGTAGAAAGACCGAAGAAATTGTTCCTATGGATATTAAGGAATTGAAACCCTATGCAGAACAACCATTTAAGGTACTGCTTGATAGCAGTATGGACGAGCTTTG
>CAMEIT010000098.1 GCA_945918795.1 uncultured Clostridia bacterium
AGCGAATGGGAAAGCAACAGAACATCACATTGGCATGAATGCTCATGCGGCGAGAAATCCGGTGTTGCAGACCATACATTCGGCGAATGGAATGTAACAAAGGAAGCAACGGAAACGGAAACAGGACTCAAAGAGAGAACCTGCTCCGAATGCGGCTTTAAGGAGACAGAGGAAATACCTACCATTGCTCACGTGCATAAGGCAGGCAGTGAGTGGAAGAATGATGCTACTTCGCACTGGAACGAATGTACTTGCGGCGAGAAGATGAACGTTGCGGACCATACATTCGGTGAATGGAATGTAACAAAGGAAGCAACGGAAGAAGAAAAGGGACTCAAAGAGAGAACCTGCTCCGTATGCGGCTTTAAGGAGACAGAGGAAATACCTACCATTGCTCACGAGCATAAGGCAGGCAGTGAATGGAAGAATGATGCGACTTCGCACTGGAACGAATGCTCATGCGGCGAGAAGATGAACGTTGCGGACCATACGTTTGGCGAATGGAATGTAACAAAGGAAGAAACCGAAACGGAAACGGGACTCAAAGAGAGAACGTGCTCTGTATGCGGCTTTAAGGAGACAGAGGAAATACCGCTTCTTGCTCACGAGCATAAGGCAGGCAGTGAATGGAAATTTGATTCCGATTCACACTGGAACGAATGCTCATGCGGCGAGGTGATGAATGCTGCGGACCATGCGTTTGGAGATTGGGTTGTAATAAAAGAAGAAACCGAAACTGAAACGGGACTCAAAGAGAGAACCTGCTCCGTATGCGGCTTTAAGGAAACAAGAGAAATACCGCTCAAAGGTCATGAACACATAGCGGGCAGCGAATGGGAAAGCAACAGAACATCACATTGGCATGAATGCTCATGCGGCGAGGAAATGGACGTTGCAGAGCATACATTCGGCGAGTGGACGGTAACAAAGGAAGCAACCGAGACGGAAAAGGGACTCAAAGAGAGAACCTGCTCCGTATGCGGCTATAAGGAAACGGAAGATATTCCCGTTTCACAGCCGGGAGAAAAGAAAGACGGCGGCTTCCCGTGGTGGCTGATAATTCTTGCAGCTGTTCTTGTTGCGGCAGGCATAATAATATTTATTGTCCTCGGCAAGAAAAAGAAAAAGGATGAGAAGCAACCTCAGCCCGCAAATCCGCAGACGGAAAATAAGCCTCAGGAAAACAAAACACAGGGAAATAAAACACAGGGAAAAAAGAAACAAAACAAAAAGAAATAATATAAAGGATACGGGAAGCGGCGCTTGAGCGCCCTTCCCAAGTCCACAAATTGAAAAACAAAAACAAAATATACAACACAACAGTGTCAAAGCAAAAATAAATGCGGTTCCCGGAGGGGAACAGAAAAATAATACTACATCATTACAAACAGAGAGGTATTAAAATGGGAATTTTCGACCAACTCAAGAACAAGACGAAAAACGCCGTAGCTTCGGCAATCAACAATGCGGGAAATAAAAGTGAGACGTTCACATTTGCCGAGCTTCCCGAAAGCGTAGAACAAATGAAGGCTCTGCCCGAGGCATCAATGGATTCTCCGTTCAAGACGGCGGCTTTGTCGGTATGTGCGCTGTGTGCATTTGCGGCTTCACAGGATATAGGCGTTCAGATGCTGAACTTTTTAAGAGGTCCGCGTCCTCTCAACGGCCAGGAAATTTCATTTATAAAAGACAGATTCCGCGGCAACAGAGAATATATAATATTCTCATACTTTGCAGGCGCAACACCCGAAAATGAGTATACACCGACTCAGCCCTACACGGTAACCGTTTCATCTGACGCTCATTCATTTGATGAGGACGGATATGCACGTCTTTATATCACAAGCGGCGGAGCAGATTCTCCGCGTCCGATAAAGCTTCGCAAAAAGGGCGACGGACAGTGGTGCTTGTGGGAGCAGTATCTGCTTACTGATATACGTGCTCCGAAGTCTGCAGATCCGTGGGCATAATTTAATTGCTTGCTTCATTAATTAATAAATGAATATCGGCTGTTCGCTGCCGCTTGCATATATCATACGGAATATTGATACGGAGGGATAAAATATCCTTAAAGAATATGTATTGCGGCAGCAGAATAAAGCTGAAAAGAATCAAACACGTTTTTTGAAAATTATTTCATACAGCTTTTATTTATGGGATGATAGGCATCCTGAAATCAACCTAAATCTTTAATAAAAGGAATAATGTTTTATGGGACTTATTAAAGCGGGAATAGGCGCACTCGGCGGAACTCTTGCAGACCAGTGGAAGGAGTTTTTCTACTGTGAAGCAATGGATAAGGATGTTATGGTGACCAAAGGTCAAAAGCGCGTGAGTGGACGTTCTTCAAATACAAAGGGTAACGACAATATTATTTCAAACGGCTCTGGAATTGCAGTTGCAGACGGTCAGTGCATGATTATAGTCGAGCAGGGCAAGATCGTTGAGGTGTGTGCCGAACCGGGAGAATTTACATACGATACATCAACAGAACCGAGTATTTTTTCGGGAAGCCTCGGTGAGAGCATTAAGGCTACATTCAAAACGATAGGCAAGAGGTTTACATACGGCGGCGATACGGGAAAGGATCAGAGGATTTATTACTTCAACACAAAGGAGCTTATAGATAACAAATTCGGTACGCCGAATCCGATTCCTTTCCGTGTTGTTGATACAAAAATCGGTCTTGACATAGACGTGTCGGTGCGTTGCTCGGGCGTTTATTCGTACAAGATTGCCGATCCGTTGTTGTTTTACACAAATGTTTGCGGCAACGTTGAAGACAAATATACAAGAGATGAGTTGGACGGTCAGTTAAAGACGGAATTTATAAGCGCTTTGCAGCCTGCATTCGGCAGACTCTCGGAGCTGGAGCTTCGTCCGAACCAGATAGTATCGCACAATACGGAGCTTGAAGAGGCTATGAACGCGGCACTTTCCGCAAAGTGGGGCGAACTTAGAGGATTAAAGGTAGTCAGCATTGCGCTCGGCTCCGTAACTCTGCCGGACGAAGATGCGGATATGATCAAGCAGGCACAGCGCGCGGCAATCATGCGTGACCCGACTATGGCTGCGGCAACTCTCGTAGGCGCTCAGGCTGACGCCATGAAGACTGCGGCAGGAAATTCCGCAGGAGCAATGACGGGCTTTATGGGCATGGGTATGGCAATGAATGCAGGCGGCGGAATGAACGCACAGAATCTCTTTGCAATGGGACAGCAGCAACAACAGCAAAGAGAAGCACAACAACCGCAGATCAATGCGGGCGGTGCGGCAAGCTGGCAGTGCAAATGCGGTGCAACGGCAACGGGCAAATTCTGCCCCGAATGCGGAGCGAAAAAGCCCGAGCCTGAAAAATCCGGCGCATGGAAATGCAAATGCGGCGCAACGGCAACGGGTAAATTCTGTCCCGAATGCGGTTCACCTAAGCCCGCTGACGAAGCCGGCTGGACGTGCTCATGCGGAACAGTGAATAAGGGCAAGTTCTGCGGCAACTGCGGAGCAAAAAAGCCTGCCGGAGTGCCTCAGTATAAATGCGACAAGTGCGGCTGGGAACCCGAAGACCCGAAGAATCCGCCAAAATTCTGTCCTGAATGCGGAGATCCGTTTGACGCAAACGATGCACAGTAAGACTTTTGCAAATGCGGTGGCGGTAAAGTATCGTTTATGTTGCTTATTGATTCATTCAATGGCTCAAACATGTATATTACCGAAGCTGCCGTTGATGCACAAAGTGAATAGGAACACTTTTTTTAAGTCTTGCCGAGAAATCGGGTTATAATGAGGAGATGACATAATGGCGGAATTACAGGAATATAAATGTCCGTGCTGCGGAGGCGCCATTGCCTTTGACAGCACGTTGCAAAAAATGAAATGTCCGTATTGCGATACCGAGTTCGAAATGGAGACGCTCGAGTCGTACGACAACGAGCTGAAAAACGAGCAAGCGGACGATATGAGTTGGGAAACCGATGCCAAGGCTGAGTGGCAGGACGGCGAAACGGATGAACTGCGTTCATATATTTGTAAGTCCTGCGGAGGCGAGATAGTAGGCGACAAAAATACAGCGGCAACATCGTGTCCGTTCTGCGGAAATCCCGTTGTAATGATGGAGCAGTTCTCAGGTACGCTCAAGCCTGATTATGTGATACCGTTCAAGCTTGACAAAAAAGCCGCCAAAGAGGCGCTTAACAGACATTACGGCGGAAAAAGACTCTTGCCGAAGGCATTCAGGGATCAGAATCACATCGATGAGATAAAGGGCGTGTACGTCCCGGTATGGCTTTTTGATGCGGATGCAGAGGCAAATATACGTTACAAAGCAACACGCACACGTGCATGGAGCGACAGAAATTACAATTATGTGGAAACAAGCTTCTTTTCTGTTTTAAGGGGAGGAAATATAGGCTTTGAGCACGTGCCGGTTGACGGCTCAAGCAATATGCCGGACGAAATTATTGAATCCATAGAACCGTTTGATTTTTCGGAAGCAGTGGATTTCAAGACGGCATATCTTGCGGGATATTTGGCGGACAAATACGATGTGGGCGAAGAAAAGTGCATTGAGCGCGCAAATGAACGCATAAAGCAAAGCACAGCCAATGCTTTCGCATCAACCGTCGAAGGATATGCGACGATCGTTCCAGAGTCAACAAGCGTCCGTCTGCAAAACGGAAAAGCAAAATATGCCCTCTATCCTGTGTGGTTGCTTAATACTACATGGAACGGTAAAAAGTATACTTTTGCAATGAACGGGCAAACGGGCAAGCTCATAGGTGATCTGCCGCTTGATAAGAGTGCATACACAAAATGGCTTGCCGGCTTGACAGGCATAATAGGTGCAGCCGTGTTAGCGGTATTGTATCTGCTGTGGCTGATGTAAGGAGGTGCGGACAATGAATGTAAAAAAGAGTATTATTTCATTATTGCTTGCACTGCTCTTTTGTGTGACTGTACTGTCGAGTGCGTTTGCATTGAGCGATTTGCCGAGAGTGGTGGATGACGCAGACCTGCTTACTTCCAATGAAGAAAAAACATTGCTTTCAAAGCTTGACGAGATAAGCACAAGACAAAAGCTCGATATTATCGTTGTGACGGTGAACTCGCTTGGCGGCAAAACGCCTATGGAGTATGCCGATGATTTCTTCGATTACAACGGCTATGGATTCAATGCCGAGAGAGACGGAATACTTCTGCTTGTCAGCATGGAAAACAGAGATTGGTGGATATCTACATCGGGATACGGAATTGAAGCATTCACCGATGCCGGAATAGAATATATTTCCGATAAATTTATTGACGACCTCAGCGACGGATATTATGCCGATGCTTTTAATACATATGCTGTGCTTTGCGATGAATTTATTACACAGGCAAAAAGCGGTGAGCCGTATGACGTAGGCAATCTGCCTAAGGAACCGTTCGATTTTCTGACGAGCCTCATTATTGCGCTTGTAATAGGCTTTGCCGTTGCGCTCGTAATTGTAAATTCAATGAGAAATAAATTGAAAACAGTGCAGTTCAGTAAAGAAGCAGATAATTATGTAAAAGAAAACAGTATGAATATTACCGAAAGCCGCGATATGTTCCTGTACAGACACGTAAGTCGCAGTGCAAGATCTGATGACAGCGATTCAGGCGGCTCAAGCACTCATACATCGTCTTCCGGCTCGACGCACGGAGGCGGCGGTGGGAAATTTTAATTGCCTTAATACGGCAATATAAAAATATACCGAGATAAAATACATATGTTCGGTATAAAAAATAATCAGAAAGAAGCTTTGATAAGCTGAAGGGAGAAAAATGATGAACCTGGTTGGTAAATGGAAAGTTAAGGAATTGCTTCAGTTCAGCCTCGAAAACGGAATGGAATGGAAGCCGGTTGATGAAGTTATTGCCGCAAACGCTGATGAAGATGAGGAAGAAGAGGGCGGCTTTAATGCGTATCGCGATACAATAACCTCTTTTAATGAGGACGGTACGGTTGATACACTCGCAAAGGCACCTGAGGGCTATCTCGAAGCGGCACAGGCTAACGGTGAAGAGGTTACTCTCCGCGACGGTATGGTAGTTATCAGCACTAACTCGTGGAAAACAGAAGACGGAAAGAATTATTATAATACGGGTATCCAGGGCGAAGTGCTCGGCGAAGAGGTTTCTCCGTGGCAAGAAATCGTTGAAGTCGGCGATATGATCGAATTCAGTATGGTACGCTACGCACGCGCTGAATAATTGTTTTTCTCGGGGCTGCCGCCCCGAACCCCGCCAAGCCTTTGAAAAGGCTTGAGCGAAACTTTAAAAAACTTTGTAGTTGGCAATCAGCCTCGCCGATGGTCGTCGAGTCGGATTGCCATTTA
>CAMEIT010000099.1 GCA_945918795.1 uncultured Clostridia bacterium
ATAATATGACCAAAGCGGTTCGCCGTTCTTTGTTGTCCATGAGAAGTCCATATTGAAATCAAGACCGTACGTTGAAGCGATAAACTGAAGAAGTGTATCAAGTCTTGCGCCGTCCTGAACAAAAGGAATGTTGTCACTTGAAACATTCTTGAATGCTCTGAGTACATCAACGAATCCGTCCCATGTTGTCGGGAGATTGTCAAACTGATAGTTGATATCGTTCAACATCTTCTCGGCATAGCACAAATACTTCTGTGCCGGCATCATTTCTCTTCTCGGTATAGCGTAAAGAGCTCCGTCAACCTCGAACATTTTCTTTGCAGATTCCCAATAGTCCTCTGCGCCTGCCCAAACCCATGTTACATAGCTGTGAAGTATCTGACCTTCTTCAATGTATGGGTTAAGGTCTACAAGGTAATCATACAGATCCTTAAAGCAAGCGTCTGTACCTGCCGCATTGGCACGAAGCACAGGCATATAGTCCGGAATCGTGTCCGTAGAAAGGAACAGCTGTGCAAAAGCAGTGTTGTATGTTTTTCTTGTGTCAGCATCGGAAAGGTTCAATGTATCTGCTGTCCATACATTCGGTATAGAATTGTTTATAACCAAATGATAGTTATTGAGCATCCATTCCTTGCTTACGTCAGTCCAACGTGTTGAGCTGTCAGCCTCATCGTAAAGATTAAATCTTATGACGTCGTCAAGTTCATTCGAATATGTCGGTTTTCTCATTGTGTCTCCCGTCGGCGTAGGCGTCGGGTCAACTGTTGAGCCCGGATCTGATGTAGGATCTTTGCCGCAGCCCGCAAACAGAGTAACTGACAATGCGATTACCAATAATATTGATAATACTTTCTTCATATACTCCTCCATAAAATAAATTTAAGTATATCATTATACTTATAATATAATATCACATCATTTCATGAGTGTCAATACTTTTTTTGCATCAAATAAAATTTTTTAACAAATAGTGAATTCCCAAAGTAAATTCCACAGTAGAATTTGAAATGGAATTTAGTGTGGGAAAGATTTTGTAGTAGAATTTAGTCCGGGAAAAGCATGTTCATTTTTAGATTTTGAGCCTGAAGGCTATTGACTTTCGATGAGCCACCGCCATAGGCGGCGCGAAGCGTCCTTGACAAATTCCTTGTAATGTGCTACAATAAAGATGTCGAATGCGAAGTATGAATGCTCATTTTTGAGTTTCTCGCCTTCGGCATATACAAAGCGCACATTACAAGGGATTTGTCAAGGATGGCGGGTGAAAGATAATCCGGCTTTCTAAAAGTAAATTCCACAGGGTGTGGAATTTAGCCTGGGAAACTGTATTTCGGGCCTTGTTGTTGTGCTCAAATAAAAACATTTTCTTCCGAAAGCAACTTGTTTATGGTTGTTTTTTTGTTTTTCTCAAACTAAATTCCACTGAATTCCCAAGGTAAAATCCACTTTCCGAGATTGGTGGAATTTACTTTGGGAATTCACGTTTTTTAACAAATTATTTCCGTATAATCGCCCGATTCCGTGTGTTCACAGCTTGTACACCGTATGTATCAAATAAAAAGAAAGCGGAACACCGCATAAAGGCTTCCGCTTTCAGTCATATTTACTGCTGTTGTTTTATAAATTTACTTTGCATGTATTGCATTCACGAACGACTGTGTTTCCTTTGTGGAAACAGTCTTTGTCGGGAAGCTGTATGCCGCTTGCATATAGAACTCATAAACATCGTTGTACCCTGCAGACTGCAATGCATCGATATAATTATTCCAATCCGCATCAGACTTTTCTCCGCTGAGGTATGCTATCGTGAACTGTTTTGCAATTCCCGACAGTTTGTCTATTTTTGCCTGAATATCACTGCTTGCATCCCCGAGTGCTTCTTGCGGCGTCTTGTAGAAGCCGTTATAAATAATCGAGTTGTTATCTTTGGCAAAAGTATTTACAAGCTTTATGTTCTTCATGTCATATTTGCCCATGTTACTTCCTTTTTCCCAATATACCGTATACCGTTCGGGATAGGACGTCTCATCTGCATACCATGTTGTGCCGACTCTGAAATTTTTTCTCGACGGGAAAAATCCCGTATCCGTAATTCCGTACTCGCCAGCATGATTGCCCGGAGTGCTCCATACCAACTCATCCGGCAAGCCGTTGGGGAACAATGCGTAATGTTCATCAATCGATGCCCAGAACTCAGGATCATATGATGTGTTGCTCATAAGTCCGTCTATTACAGAGCCGCGTATTCTCATCTCTCCCGCATCTTCGTCATATACCCATATAAAGTTACCTGCTTCCTCAACCGAATCGGCAAACGGTATGCCCTCTTTGCCGAAAAAGTATCTCAAAAAGCCCTCATCCGATGCTGAATACGAAAGCATATCGCATATACGCAGAGTAAATTCCTCGCTGAGCCTGTTGCCTATTGCAACCCACGACGTATCCAGCTGTGATGATGCAATGAGTGAATATTGCTTACCCGGCTGAGATATCACAACAGGTGAAACCTTCCATTCGGTTTTTGAGCCCGAATTGTAATTCCACTGTGAAAGCACGGAAGATGTTGTATAAGAAGCAATGGAAACTCCGTTTGACGAATTTGTTGAGTACATTCTCGAAGCATGCTTTCTGCCTGCCGACTTATCGTCCATATTATAATGAACGATTCTGGTCGGATTCAGCGCATCGGTATAAACAAGACCTTCCGCCGCAAGCTCATTTGCTCTCTTAAGAATCTCAAGATATTCATCCCAATAATATGTCCAGAGCGGTTCGCCGTTTTTGGTTGTCCATGAAAAATCCATGTTGAAATCAAGTCCGTACGTTGCCGCAATAAACTGCAGGAGCGTATCCATTTTTGCCTCGTCCTGTACGAACGGTATTTTATCGGCAGATACATTCTTGAATGCTCTGAGCATATCCACAAAGCCGTCCCACGTTTCAGGCAGGCTGCCGAACCCGTATCCTATATCGCCAAGCTGCTTTTCTTCATAACATAAATACCTTTGTGCAGGCATCATTTCTCTTCTCGGCAAAGCATACAAAGCCCCGTCAACCTCAATCATTTCCTTTGCGGCATTCCAATATTCCTCTTCGCCGTTCCAAAGCCATGTCACATAATTGCTCAATATCTGTCCTTCCTCGATATAAGGAGAAAGGTCTGTCAAATATTCACTCAGATTTCTGAAGCAGGCATCCTGTCCGACAGAGCTTATATATACCGCAGGCAAATAGTCAGGTGCCGCATCAAGTGTGAGAAATTTCTCAGCCAACATTGTGTTGTACTGCTGTCTTACATCAGCGCTTGAAAAATCAGGCTCTAATGGCCAAACCCATACATTATATATCACCTTGTCAACAGCCAGATGATAATTGTTGAGCATCCATTCCCTGCCGGCGTCTGTCCATAACGACAAACCATCCTCCATATCATAAAGATTGAACTTTATGACATCGCTGAGATCTTCCGCATAATGCGGTCTTTTTGCGTCCGGGTCATAATCAGGCGGCGGCGTCGGTGTTGGCTTGTCAATGCCACCTTCAGAGGGTGTTGGTGTCGGATCAACCGGAACATCCTGTGTAGGTGTTGGTGTCGGATCAACCGTAACGTCTTGTGTAGGTGTTGGTGTCGGTAAATCGGCTATAACATCTCCCGTAGGCGTAGGATCAACAACATCTGCATCGCCAGATGCAGACGGAGACTCTCCGCAACCGGTAAAAAATAAAGCCGACAACGCTATCACCAACAAAATCGATAATGCTTTTTTCATAATTTCCTCCTAAAATGATTTAAACATTAAACGTTGTCGATATAATGATACCATAAAATAAAAATTATGTCAATATATTTTGTTTTGAATTGATTTCGATGTTTTAAATCGGATAAACCGCTGATATTGACGCTCGTTTCTCCGCTTCGACCGATGCCCGATTTATTCTGTTGAAAAATAAATTCATTATAATAAAAAAAGAGCCGAACAAGCATAATGCCGTTCGGCTTTTGAGCCTTATTTATCTGAAATTCAATTATTTCTGAGCATTTGCATAAGACTGCGACTCAACGCCTTCTTTTGTTGACGTTGTGAATCCGTAAGATGCCGCTTTATAGAATTCATAAACGTCATCATATCCTGCAGCCTTAAGGTCCTTTATGTAAGAATCCCAGGATGATGTTGTCTTTTCGCCCTTGAGGAAGCCCACTGTAAAGTTCTTTGCTATCGACTGGAGTGCTTCTATCTTTGTCTTTATGTCCTTGCCCTCGGCAGAACCGAGAAGCTCTGTCGGCGTTCTGTAGAAGCCCTGGTAAATCATCGAGCCGGAACCGTCAACTCTTTCGAGGTTAGCTTCGATATTTATCGCATCAACGCTCATAGATTCTCTTTCCCAATATGCCGTAAGCTTCATAGGCCATGAAGTAACGTCAGCCTGGAACATTGTTCCGAGTCTCCAATTTTCAGCTGTCGGCCAGAAGCCTGTATCCGTAATGCCGTATTCAGCTGCAAGGTTTTCATTTACCTTTGCACTCGGCCAACCCGTTACAGAAAGAACAGATGCGTGGCTGTCCTGTGCGATCCAGAAATCAATATTTTCAACAAATCCGAATCTGTCTTCAGTCCACCATCTCATTTTGCCGTTCTCATCGTATACGTAGCAGCCTGCCTTATCATCCCATATGTCATCGGCAAACGGTGTTCCCTCTTTGCCGAAGAAATATCTCATATAGCCTTCATCGCTCAATGAATATGAAAGCATATCCATGATTCTGAGTGCAAATTCTTCGCCGAGTCTGTTGCCGATTGCAATGTAGCCACCGGCGGAATAAACCTGTGCATCAAACTGAGAAGTTCCCGTCAAGGAAGGATTCTTGCCTTCCTGTGAGATCAGCTTATCTGTTATTCTCCACTCTGTCTTGTTGGGAGAGTCTCTCATATCAGAGCTCCAGCTTGCCATATTTGAGGATGTCGTGTATACGGCAATTGTATTTCCCGCCATACCGTTCTTATCAGCCTTATTTTTATAGTCCTTATATGTACGAGTCGTGTAATCAAAGTCATAGTTTATTATAACGCCTGTACCTGCCGACTTATCTGTTGCAACAAGGCCCTTTGCGGCGAGATCTTTTACATTTTTGAGAATCTCGAGATATTCGTCCCAATAATATGTCCAGAGCGGTTCACCGTTTTTCTCTGTCCAGCTGAAGTCTTCATTGAAATCAAGACCGTATGTTGTAGCTACAAATGCAAGTATATTGGAAGCCTTACCCTCAAATGCCGTAAGCGGAACGGAACCGTCCTTATAGTTCTTGAACTTTGTGAGAAGCTCTACAAAGCCGTCCCATGTTGTAGGCAGCTCTTCTTCTTTAACGTTTATCTGTTCAAGAAGAACCGTTGCATAACCGAGGTAATTCTGTACAGGCATACATTCTCTTCTCGGGAGAGCATAAAGTGCGCCTTCAACTTCAAGTGCTTTTTTGGCGTTTTCCCAATACTCTGTTGCGTCGTCCCACAAGCCGAGCTTGCTTTCGCCGCCCCATACCCATTTAACGTAATTCTCAAGAATTCCGCCTTCTCCGAGGTACGGATTGAAATCAACAAGATAATCGGAGCCCAATTCCTTGAAGCACGCATCTGCGCCGATAGCAGAGCCTCTCAATGACGGCATATAGTCAGGTGCGCTGTCTATTGCAATAAACAGGTTGGATATTGCCGCATTGTAATTCTTTCTTCCCGATTCCGAATTAAGTTCGGCAGTAATGCCCGGGATCGCCGCGCCGACCTTAAGCTTGTAGTTGGTAAGCATCCATTCAAAAGTAACGTCATTCCATCTCGTCATATAATCGCCCTGATTATAGAGATTGAACTCAATGACTTCGCCCTCATATGTCGGTCTGTTTTTGTTGACATTTGAGTCCTCAATAGGCGTAGGTGTCGGACTTACGTCTGTGCTCGGCTCGGGTGTCGCCTTGTTACAGCCCGCAAAGAAAACTGCGGTCATTGCGATTACCAATAAGATTGATAATATCTTCTTCATAAACTCCTCCATATTATATTTATATTTTGAGTATTATTGAATAATACCTCAGCTTGTCGAAAAAGTCCTCCCGATAAAAGACTTTTCCTACAACCTGAGCGGAGCAGAGATTTAATCCGCTCCGTTAGGCAATAATTATATAATATTATTTGTTTTTCTGAGCATTTGCATAAGACTGCGACTCAACGCCGTCCTTTGTTGACGTTGTGAATCCGTAGGATGCCGCTTTATAGAATTCATAAACGTCATCATATCCTGCAGCCTTAAGGTCCT
>CAMEIT010000100.1 GCA_945918795.1 uncultured Clostridia bacterium
TATCCAATAAAACTCACTCGTTTACATACAGTTTTGGTGGTTGATAGAGGCCATAGCCTATCATATCATACTCACTCGCGTAGTTTACGCGGTCTTTTGAGTAATGCTCGAACTGACCTCCATCCGCAACGGTCTGATCCTCATAATTAAGGTGCGGACCATACAGGTTTCTGAAGCTTGCGCACACGCGCAATTCGATTTGATTTTGTCCCTCATGCAAATAGTCGGTTACATCAGCATATGCAGAGCCGTCCTTACCGACTATACCTGCATATTCTCCGTTTACCTTAGCGCTCACAACGCTTGCCTTATGTTCGCCGAGAACAATTTTTGCATTTTCGGGCTTTTGAGCAAGGTCGGCTTCATATTTATAAATAAACGCATTAGGATAGAATCTGTATTTCTGTTCGAGCCACGAGCCGTAAGTAAACGTATCGGGCTTTTTACCTATAACAAATCTATCATTTTCTATATCAACGCCGAACTCTCCTTCAAGTATCAGCGCTTCAATTTCATCTCTCACATCGAATCTATCCGCCCAGACAACAAGCTCATTATCGCCCTCTTTCATATATGCGGATATATCGATTTTACCTATCTTGTAATCGAGATAATGCTTTTCGCCCGTCCACTGAGTTTCAACGCCGTTAACTCTCAAGCGCATGAGGTCGGGTCTTTCGATAACGGCATAAATCTCCTCGGGAAGCTCTCCCTTTTTAACCTTAACATTAAATATCGCTTCAAAGCCAGAGCCACTGCCGTAATTATTCTTATCAATAAACTCCGAGCCGAACTGTATAAGATGTCTCCACACGTCAAGGGAGAAGCCTCTTGCTCTGTAAAGTGCCTCTTCGGCCTCAATATAATAGCGTTCCTCTGTTTGTTTGCCGTCAACCTTAAGTCTGCAATGGTCAAGCAGAATATCGTTGTACTTTTCGGGGAGTATCGATATTTCTTTAAGCTTAACCTCTTTGGTTGCATCGGGTCTTTGAGGTATAATCAAGGCCTCGTCTCCCTCAACGAGTAACAATGACTGATTACGCTCGAGGCTTATCGGGAATGTTATTTTTCCGTCATGCTTTTCGCAAGCTATTCCGTATTTCTTTGCGCTGAAAAGATCCCACTTTGAAACAACACTGCCCTCAATGGTAATATCAGAACTGAAAGTTTCCATTGAATGATTTACAAAGAAGTATACCACTCTGCCGTCGTCAAGCACTCTGCGCATATGTGCAACACCCGTCGGCCACGGCTTGCTGCTCTCGATTCTTCTCGGCAAAACTGCCGACAAAGCATCATGAACGCCGTTTGCACCCTGAACCGTTTTCCAGCCCGAGCGTATTGCATTCGTAAGCTCGTCATTTTTTTCACCGCTTATATATTCTGCGGCGTTTCCCGTTGAAATAACAATTCCGCCGTTTTCCTCAAATACTTTTATGAGATCTGCCGTTTCGCGGCGCATATTGAGCATATTTTCAGAAACAATTATAACGTCGTAAGACTGTGCTCCTACCTTGAACTTCTTGCCGTCAACAACAGCATTGTCGCCTACCGAGAACTCATCTCCTATATCAAAATCCCACTGTTCATCAATGAGCTTCTGCATAACCGTAAGGAAGTCGCTCATATCGGGGTTCTTTATGCAGTCGGGCTTGAATGTATGGTTTATAATTCCGCTCTGCTTTGAAACAGGTATCATGTATGCTGTCGTCGTCGTATTGAGCATGAGAATGCGCTGTTCCATTCTTCCCTGAGAAAGTAAATATGAGAGACGCGAGAAATAATCGTTATACTCCGTATATTCATTCCACCACGGCTGACGCCAATCGAACGACTGCGGACAGTCTCTCTTGCGTGCGCCGACAATAGAATAATGCGTAAGGTGCTGGCAAAGGAAGTTTATGCCGTTTACCATAAGCCAATCTCCTATGCGCTTATAATCCTTAAATGTCGAATGCCAGCCTGCCGCTCCGTATGCTTCGACAAGCGTTCTTTCCTTTTTGAATTGGTTTGCCGCCGAACGCACCTCGTACATAAGAAGCGAGTCATTCCACGCAGGAACATCCGCAAGCGCATCGCACAGAAGCATATCTATACCGGGCCACTGACGGAATTCATACGTTCTCTGCTCCGAATATGCTCCGCCTCTCGTCTGCGGCCACGAATGCTCCTGGTCATGTCCCGTCCATGCGAGTCCGTTTTCCTCGCACCACTTTGAAACAGGCTTTACAAACGAATCTATCCAAAGCTGGTTGAGCGTGCAGTTGTAATCATATCTTACCTTTTCCGGAGTGCGGTCAAAATCACCCTTGAAATTCTCATACAAAGCAGGCAGATTGTCCTCAAGATTATAGCCGTGCATTTCCTTGAACTTTGCCTTTACCACATCCGTGTAAAGCGCCTGATTCCATTCTGCGCCCCAAATACTCGATTCATCCGAGAATACCGCTTTTACGTGTTCTTTGAAGTCATCACCGAAACGCTTTTTATATTCTTCATGCGTAACCTTTATGAACTCCTCCGTAACCCTCGGGTTTGAAAGGTCAACAAACGGGTGTCCGCCGCAGGACGTATCGTATATAGGACTGTTTATGCTTATAAGCATTACCTTGTCCGAATATTCTTTCCACTTTTCTTCGGGAACGTCGCTCAGACACTCTTTTACCTCGTTATTTGCCTCGTCAAAGGCATATGCCGCAATAAAATCCTCATCCTTTTTTACTCTTTCGGAAGGGAGTATCTCGTATCTTGCCCACTTTATTATCGTTTCGGGACAGTGCTCCATAACAAGTCCGCCGGCAAAGCCAGACGGCCATGCGTATTCATCATACATATAGAGCTTCATTCCGAGCTTTTTTGCGCCCTCAAGAGTTTTTCCCCATACATCAAAGAAATCCTTTTCAAGATACGGCGTTATAAGTCCGACTCTCACATGGGCAAATCCGCCTCCGAAGCCGTGCTCCTTCATTTCCGCAAGCTGTCTTACCGTTTCATCTGCATCCATTTCCTCGTTCCAAATCCAGAACGGAGCCGGACGGTAAAATGAATCCGGGTTTGTAAACTGTTTGTATATATTATCCATAAATTATTTTCCTTTCTCGGGAACTTATCTCACACAAAAACATTTTGCGCCTTTTAGATTCTATCATATATAATCGAAAAAATCAACCTGTTAATATTTCTTATGACCTTTGAAATACTTTTTTGCCGCACACAAACGTCATATCCACATTAAAATCGTTATCCATTACAACCATATCGGCATCATAACCCTCTTTGATTTGTCCCTTTCTGTTGCCGATGCCTATTGCCCGTGCAGGATTTTCCGTGAGGAATTTTACTGCAGTTTCCAACGGGAAGCCTATTTTTACCATGTTTTTGAGCGCCGTATCAAGCGTAAGCGTGCTTCCCGCAAGGTTTCCCTGCTCGATTCTTGCAACGCCGTCCTTTACAAATATATCAAGTCCGCCGAGATTATACTTTCCGTCTCCGAGCCCCGTTCCCGATATGGCATCGCTTATCATTATTACATTATCCTCGCCCGCATTGTTTACGGCTATTCTCAGTGCCGCCGGATGCACGTGAATAAGGTCGCAAATAAGCTGAATCTGTGCATTTTTATTATCAAAAACAGCTCCTACCGCACCCGGATCCCTATGTTTGAGAGGCGTCATTGCATTATAAAAGTGCGTCATCATATTGCATCCTGCATTTATTGCCTTTACAGTCGTTTCATAATCTGCCGCAGTGTGTCCGATTGCCGTTCTTATTCCCCTTGCATTCATTTTTTCTATAAATTCAAACGCCCCGTCCATTTCGGGCGCCAACGCAACAAGCTTGATAATATCAGAATTGCATCCGATAACATCGTCAAGTGTTTTCACTGACGGTGCTTCCACATATTCCGGATTCTGTGCTCCGAGAGCCTTTGGATTAAAAAACGGTCCCTCCATATGAAGCCCCGCAATAGAAGCACCTTTTGTGCCTTTTTTCATTTTAACGGCAACAGCCGAAGCCGCTTTTTTCAGCACCTCACTTCCAACAGTACTCGTGGTGGCAAGCATACACGTCGTACCGTGACTTGCCGTAAATTCGGCAATCGTATCTATTGCCTCCTCTGTTCCGTCGTTGAAATCACATCCCATTGCTCCGTGAATATGTATGTCAATGAATCCCGGCAATATCATTTTGCCCGAAGCATCAACATTTTCGCAATTCACGTCACCCGAAAATGAAATTTTTCCGTTATCTATATAAATATCTTTATTTTCAAACTTTCCGTTTATATATGCTTTTGCATTCTTTATTCTGATCATGTTTTAATTGCTCCGTATTCATATTTTTATGCGTACAGCTTTCTCACCGCAAATGACGCCAATCTTTCGGGTATCAGCCTCAGCGCAAATTTTATAAGCTTGTACTGCAATCCAACCGTTTTGCTCACAGGAGGATTTTTACTCTCGGCAGCTCTGACAATCGCTCTTGCAATATGTTCCGGAGAGCTTCCGTTTTGTTCGTCGCGCTCCATTCTTTTTACAGAACGTGTAAATTTTTTCTCGTACGCATCGGATTTACCGTTTTTTACCGTCACTCTGCCGCTCGTAAAGCCTGTTTTCGTATCTCCCGGCTGAATCAGCGTCACTCCTATTCCAAAGCGTCTGACTTCTTCCCTCAGCGCTCGCGAATATCCCTCCACTCCGTACTTTGAGACACTGTAAAACGCCTGATACGGTATGGCAAGGTATCCTGCAACCGAGCTTATATTTATTATTCTGCCCTTACCCTGCTCGCGCATTGCGGGCAAAACAAGTCTGCACATTCTATGTACTCCGAACAGGTTTACTTCAAGCTGTGAACGCATTTCTTCTACGGATGTGTCCTCCGCTGCACCCGCTATCCCAAAGCCTGCATTGTTCACAAGTATATCTATCCTGCCTTCCCTTTTAAGGACCTCTTCAACACATTTTTCGGCAGAAATATCGTCGGTCACATCAAGCGGAACAAGTCTTATGCTTCCGCCATTCGCATTTTCTTTTATTTTCTCGCACTCTGCCTTTCTGCCCGTTCCGTAAACCGTATACCCCTTCTCGCAGAAAAGCTCCGCCGCCGCTTTGCCTATCCCCGATGTTGCTCCCGTTATCAGCACTACGCTCTTTTTCATTTTCCCTCCTGCTTTGATTTCCTCGTTTTAAGCAGATTACTGTCATAATAGCCGTAATCACGCATTTGTATCGATTTCGTAAAAGCCGCGTCTACCTTTGCCGATACAGCCGTAAGCCTCAGTAATTCTTTTATCGCGTCACTCTTCATGTCTTCGACACTGTTTACCGTTATACTGCATCTGCCGTGCTCAATATCCGTCATCCTGTCGGCAAATACCGCAAAAACATCCTTCTGGAAAAATCGAATCGTTATTCTTTTGCCTTTTATGCGTATGTTGCATATCGGCAGAAAATCTACCGTGAAGCCCGGCAGAGTGAATACACTCGCAACTACTGCGTTCTCTACAACGGACTGTATGTATTCCATTATTTCCAATAACCTTGCTCTCTCGGCTTTGGAAAGATTTTGTAAATATGTATCGATAAGCGTAGTTTTCATGTCAAAAAACGCTCCTTATTAAATAATTTCTGTTATTGTTTGTGCATTGTGTCACGTGTTAACGGCTTTTTGTTAAATTTTGCACCGTATTCACATACTCATACCCTTGTTTATTATATAACACTCGCGATTAATTGTAAAGAATTTTTTGCATATTTTGCTCTCGATTGTCAATACTACATATAACAATTCAAGTAAAGGAGCGAATCTGTATGAAATTGAAAAGTAAAGAAAAAATGGGCCTCGCTTGTATCGCAGGCGCTGTTGTTATTATGGCGGTAATTCCTATGTGCCGCTGCCTCGCTAAATGCCCCGAAAAACGCTTTATTCAGGGCGGTAAAGAAATGCTCGGCGCTATTCCCGATATGGCTAAAAAATGTACCTCGCGAATGGCTAAAAAATTAATGCTGTGAGGTTTTTTCGGGACCTTTTTCTGAAGAAAAAGGTCCCATG
>CAMEIT010000101.1 GCA_945918795.1 uncultured Clostridia bacterium
TTCAACGTCTTTTCGCTTTTTGCTTTTTTAATCTCTTAAGTTCCCACATATGGGAGCAAGCCCCCGCCCTACAACAAGACCGAAATGCTTTCTTTGCGGCATTTTTTTCTTTATCCGTTTTCATCACCTGTTACATTATAACACAAATCGGCAGAGAAAAACAATATACCTGCCGATACATTTGCGCTTGCAAATTCTCCGATAAGAACACAAGGCAAATTGCTCATAGGCTTTCCCGGCAAATGCCATTCAAGCCTGATTTGTAATCAAAATAAGCAAATATCGCAAAAAAACGGCAATGCAACCCGAAGTTTACATTTAGAACCCGTGTGGAGATTGATTTTCTCACTGAAAAGGTGTATTATTAAGCCTGAACAAAGCGTTTCAAAACGGAGGAGAAACAATGACAATAGGCGAAAAAATATCAAAATTACGCAAAGAAAACAATTACACCCAGGAACAGCTTGCCGAAGTTCTCAATGTTTCAAGGCAGGCGATAAGCAAATGGGAGAGCAATATTACATATCCCGAAACGGATAAGCTGATACGCATAAGCGAGCTGTTTTGCTGTTCGCTTGATTATCTGCTCAAAGACAATATCGAAACACCAAACGGCAGAGCACCCGAAGAGACAAGCTTCTTTTTCAAAAAGCGCATCGGCGAGAGAAAAAGCGAAAAAACAGTGTTCGGTATGCCGCTGTGGCATATATCGAGGAATGCGAAAGGCTTTGTTGCAATAGGTCTGAATGCAAAGGGCGTTATTGCGGTGGGGTTAAAAGCAAAAGGAATCGTATCGCTCGGGCTGCTTTCAATGGGCTTGCTGTCGCTCGGAATGCTGTCACTCGGCTTGCTGTCATTCGGAATGCTTGCACTCGGAATTATATCCGCAGGCTGTTTTTCAGTCGGAGTGTTTACGGCAGGAGCCATATGCCTTGGCATAATATCTGTGGGAGCAATAGCGATAGGCGATTTTTCTGTCGGCGCACTTGCCGTGGGTAAGTATTTTGCTATCGGCGACAATGCAAGGGCGATGATTGCAATAGGCGATACAAAAGCTGTGGGCAGTGTTTTTCAAAAGGCAGGAGAATTGACGTTACAGGAGGCAGAGGAGGTAAAGGCTTTTCTTGATTCTGTTGTGCCGAACTATCTTTCGTGGGCAAAAGCTATTGTGAAGCTGTTTTTATAGGACGCAAAATATAATTTGATACTGTAATGCGATTTTTATCATAGAAGCTCCCGTGCAAAGCAAAACCACTTTGCACGGGATTTTTATACCTATAAATCTGACACAAAATGACGAAAAATCAATCTATCACAAACATACAAAATATTGTAGAATATATATAACGGAGGGTATTTTATGAAATCATTGGAAACTATTCAAAAGACTTTTCACATCTTTGAGATTTTAACAAAAATTGCCATGATCCTGTCGTTTGTATGGGCAGGTTTGGCGGCGCTCGGAATGTTGTGCTGTGCAGTATGGTATTACGGAGGAACCGTTATAGGTGCAAATTTGGACCTGTTCTATTTATTTACAGAAACAAGTGATTTGCTCGATGCAACGGGAGTGCTTTTGACGGATACGATTTTTGCGGTGACTGACGGTATTCTTTTTGCATTTGCCGACAGCTATCTGAAATCGGAGCAAACGGACGGCACACCGTTTACAAAGCGCGGTGCCGATGAGATAAAGCGTCTCGGGATCCGTGTCATTGTAATGATGCTTGTGGCGGTGATTCTTGCCGCGATAGTAAGTGCTGTATTTGAATTGCCCGAGATCGGCACCGGCAGGGAATGTATCGCAAGCATTTTTCTCGGAATCGTTTTGATCATAACCTCGCTTATATTCCGTTACGGCGCCGAATTGGAGTCACAAAAATGAAAGAATTTGTTTCGTCTGCGTTTCTCTGGTTTATGCTGGGTATTGCCCTTGCTATATTGGCGGTAAATTGCAGCAGTAAAAAGATACAAAACAAGGCGTTCGGAATCCGGATTGCCACGGGCGCGGGCTTCGGATTGCTTTTCGGCGTAGTGCTTAACAGCGTGGGCTTGTGGGAAAGCAATGTAATAGGTCTTGCGCTCGGTCCCTTGTGGGGAATGGCGCTCGCCTCGCTGTTCAAGAGTAAAGAAAAGTCGGAGTGACAACATGAAAACACCTGTACTTGAAACAGATCGGTTGCGTCTGAGACCTTTTTGCAGGGAAGATGCGCAAAGTGTTTTTGATGCGTGGGAGAGCGACCCTGAAGTCGCAAAGTATATGTTTTGGACAAGCTACAACGACATAGAAAAAACAAAGAAATGGCTTGATTTTGAAATCGGGCAGATCGACAAGGCGGATTGGTACCGCTTTGCAGTAGAACTGAATGACTTCCATGAGCTTATCGGTACGGCGCTTATCTACTTTGAAAAAAGTTAATTGTTGGGAAATAGCCTATAATTTCGGGAAATCCCATTGGGGCGCGGGCTATGCGACGGAAGCGTGAAGTGCGTAATCGATTTTGCAATGACAATGCTCGCAATCAACGAAATTGTCGGACGCTATGCAAAGGACAATCCCGCCTCGGGCAAAGTCATGGCAAAGCTCGGGTTTCAATATGAAAAGGATATTCCATATGCCTGCAATGACGGCGCGGTGATTCGTCAAGGCATACAGTGCAGATTATGCGGCGGCAAGCAAAATGCAAAGTCAAAAAACGGGGGATTTTAATGGAGAAAAATCATGTGGGAAAACATAAGCCGAGTGTTGCGGATATAATTACATTATTGAGAATTGTGGGAACACTGCTGCTCGTTTTTATACAGCCGCTTTCGACGGTATTCTTGATCGTGTATGCTTTTACGGGGCTTACCGATGTGCTGGACGGGTGGGTGGCACGCAAAACCAAAACGGCAGGGGATTTTGGCGCAAGGCTTGACAGCATTGCGGATCTTATGTTTTACGCTTTGATGCTGTTCAAGATTTTCCCGATATTTTTAAATGAGCTTCCGGGCGACGTTTGGTATACGGCGGCAGTGGCGTTTGTCGTGCGCATTGCGGCGTATATTTTTGCGGCGGTAAAGTATGGGAAATTTGCTTCAATGCACACGTACCTGAACAAGCTGACGGGTGCGGCGGTATTTTTTATCCCTTTTTTGATTACAACAAATTTTGCGGCTTTGTATTGCAGAATAGTCTGCCTGATTGCTCTCGTTGCGTCTGCGGAGGAGCTTTTGATTCACATATTAACTCCGACATACAGTGCCAATACCAAATCGATATTTCAAAGGGAGCATCGAATGAGCAAAAGCTGATTTACAATATCGGAAAGCTCGGATATTTTTTGCCGAAAGGATAAATCAATCATGAAAATTATTGTTTTTAACGGAAGCCCCAAAAGGGAAAAAAGCGATACACTGCATATTACGCGCGCATTTTTGGAGGGAATGCAGGAAGCAGAACCTCAGGAAGTAAATATGATCAATGTAATTGACAAGCATATTGAGTTTTGCTCGGGTTGCCTTTGCTGTATGCGAAACGGAGGAGTTTGCAGGCACAATGATGATATGCGCTCGATCCTCGAAGAAATTTTGGTGAGCGATGTTCTGTTGTTCAGTTTTCCTCTGTACTGCTACGGAATGCCTGCCGTGCTGAAAAATATGATAGAGAGGACTCTGCCTTTTTCAAGTATGGCTATGCAGAAAGCGGGCGATTCCTATGAGCACATAGGACAGGCTGATTTTTCGCATTTGAAATATATTATGATATGCGGTTGCGGATTTCCCAACAGCACGCATAATTTTGAGCCTGCCGAAGCACAGTTCAGATTCATGTTTCGGGGCAACAGCACGATAATCACTGTTCCCGAAAGCCCTATGTTCAATGCTCCCGAAGCGGTGGCTGTTACATTGCCCAGATTGGCATTAATAAGGGAAGCCGGACGGCAGTATGCACAAAACGGCATGATCGACGCTCGGCTGTCGGCACAAATTTGCTCGCCCATGATTCCCGAAGAAATGTATGCCGATATAGTAAACGGTGAGTTCAAACAGAAAAACTGAATTGACGGGGAAACGGAATATGAAAATGAAAAACACACTTATTGTTGTGAAAGATATAAAGAAATCAATCCGATTTTACGCAGATGTGCTCGGACTTCGTGTTGTGACCGATTTTGGCGCAAACGTGACGCTTACGGGTGGTCTCAGCCTGCAAACGGTGGAGTCGTGGGCTGAATTTATTGATGTAAGCCCCGATGATTTGGGTTGGTGCGGAAAAGTGGGAGAGGTGTACTTTGAAGAAGAAAATTTTGATGAGTTTGCCGATAAATTGAGCACACTTGATATAAATTACGTTCATCCGGTCAAAGAGCATGGGTGGGGACAAAGAGTTGTGCGCTTTTATGACCCCGACGGGCATATTATTGAGGTCGGCGAAAGCATTAAGAATGTCGTGAACCGATTTTTGAACAGCGGAATGACGCCCCAAAAGGTTGCCGAACGCATGGATGTGCCTGTAAAAGTGGTCAATGCGTGTATGCGATGAACCAAAGGAGCACTCTTTTATTATGATAAATGAAAATTGTCCGTGCAAAAAGAAGAAATGTCCAAGGCACGGGGACTGCATTGCTTGCAGAAGTTATCATGCACAGTCAAAACGCAAAAGACCTGTTTACTGCGATAAAAAGATTGTTGTCCGCAAGTTTTGCAAGGGAGATGAAATACAGATTTCGGAGGTTATCCGACAAACTCTTACTGTGAGTAACAGCAAAGATTATCCGACGGAGTATATAAATGAGAATATAAAAAGCCACTCTCCCGATGTTATGGCAAAAAGAGCTGAAGAGTCGCATTTTTATGTTGTACTTGACGGGAAAAGAATAATCGGCTGTGGCGGAATTACGGGATATTGGGGTAGTACCACCGAGAGCTATTTGGTTTCTGTTTTCGTGTTGCCCGAATATCAAAGACGAGGCATCGGCAGAAGAATTATAGATACTCTCGAGGCGGATGAATATTTTCTCCGAGCTTGGCGTACGGAAGTTGCATCGTCTTTGACGGCAGTCAATTTTTACCGTAAAATGGGATATGAATATAAAGGCGGAAACACTTTGCCCGATGAGCTTGGTGTGGTAAGACTTGAAAAAAGAAAGTGATGCCATTGAAAATATGCCATGTATTTTAATCATGGAAAGACATTATATAATTAAATACGTGAGGTGACAGATGATGCTTGATATTACAGACGGCAAAAATCTTCCGGGCTACAAAAAGAAATCGTTTGTATTGCATTATAATGGTGGCGAAATTTGGTTTGAGCACTTGGACGGGATTTACGGTTATGAGAATCTTGTGCTCGAAAAGCTTGCAAATGATACTCACGAATTTTTGCGGCCGTCATCTACCTCCTTTATCTGCTTTGTTTTCGATGAGACGACTGTTACAAATGCAATTATCAATGCGGTGGAGAACTCTGTGTGCAAAAGTGGAAAACAGTTTTTGAAGGTTGCTTTTACGGGCATCGACAGACGTAATGCAAATAAAATTAAAAAGAGACTCTCCGGAAATGGCTTTGCTGTCGGCTTTTCGGATGGCCTTGAATACGCAAAGGAATGGCTTTTATCGTGCGAATACGATAATTATTAATTTTCTTGGGGACTTTTGAAAAAGTCCCCATGCCCGAAAACTTAACCTGCTTTGCATCTGCTCATCTTCCCGCCGAGAGTATGGCGGCAAGATGAGCATTAACTTTTGCGACTTTATTTAAGTTTTTTACGGCAGAATGTAATTATACGGCATGCCGTCCTCCGAGCGGGAGGGGGATAAGCGTTAGCGGTGGAAGGAGCCTCTCGTTACAATAAATCAAGACTGATTCCCATTGTATCGCACTCTCCTTCAGTCGTCTACGACGACAGGGCAAATTGTCAAGCAAGTGCAACACCT
>CAMEIT010000102.1 GCA_945918795.1 uncultured Clostridia bacterium
AAAGCGGCGAGAGAGTATAATAATTCTTTTCCGGCTTAAGCCACTCAATATCGGGAACACCTATATTATCCACCCTGAACACGCCTTTGTTGCCGTATACAATTACATCTGAGACCTGATACATACGAATCCCCTCCTTGAACATTAAAAAATAAAACGAACAGATTCATAAACAACAGGACTTACGTTCCTAAATTATAAAACTGCACGTTGTTAAAGCCTAAATAAAATGATTTGCAAATTAAAAATGAGGCTTGAAATGGCTTTTCCTGTACTG
This sequence comes from uncultured Clostridia bacterium, assembly GCA_945918795.1. GTDB lineage: Bacteria > Bacillota > Clostridia > HGM11327 > HGM11327 > SIG351. The sequence goes on from CAMEIT010000102.1 coordinate 278, forward strand.
AAAGGCATTATCAAAAACAGTCTCTGTTTTTAACTATTGTAATATAATTATACCATATTTTTCGGAAAAATGTAAGCGAAATTTTTATATTTTCAACCATAATACGGCAAATATCATATACGAGCGCAACCGATGAGAATATTGAAAGAATAAAATTCGGTATTTTTACCATATTTTGATTGATGACAAAATACGTTTTGAGTGTTACAATGAAATCGCACTGAGGGACAAGGCAATCGAAAATCAGGACAAGCTTTATTTCTCAGAAAAACTATCAAAAAGAAAGGAAATAAAATTATGAAAAAACAGATAAAAAATATCATATGCGGCATTTGCCTGGTAGCAATGTTTACGTTTGCTTTTGCGGGAAGCGCGAGCGCTCAGACCTGCACAACTCTTCGTTGCAGATTGCAGTCGGTAATAACAAGCATCCTTTCCGGTGGAAGCAATATAAAATATCCGTCGTCCGTAAAGCCGTCAGAGGGTACTTCATCGGGCAGCACCTCTTCGTCATCCGGAAGCACTTCTTCGTCATCGGGAAGCAACACAGGCACATCGACCTCGGCACCCGTTTCAAATTCTTCATACGCAAAGGAAATGCTGAATCTCATAAATCAGGAGAGAGCGGCAAATGGTGTTCCCCGGCTTAAATGGAATGAAGAGCTTGCAAAGGTAGCTCAGGCAAAGGCTCAGGATATGGTTGACAACAATTATTTTTCACACACATCGCCGACATACGGTTCTCCGTTTGACATGATGAAGTCATTCGGAATCAGTTACAGATACGCAGGCGAAAACATAGCAAAGAATTCGTCTGTTGCAAAGGCGCACACTGCACTTATGAATTCGGAAGGACATAGGAAAAACATTCTTAATTCCAACTTTACGAGCATAGGTATAGGTATAGTTAAAACATCATCAAACTCATACACGATAGTTCAGATGTTTATCGGTTGAGAATAAGAATTGAAGGCTTTTTTCTAAAGCAATACAAAAAGTTCGCAATCCCGGGCAGAAATTATTTGCTCGGGATTTTGCTTTATATGTTTTATGATAATTGCTTTTTTGTATAATATTTGTGAATGAGCTTCAAAAAACTATTCCATTTTCGCCGATTTTGTGGTATCATAATAAGGATTGAGGTGAGACTATGGATTTTAATACGCCGTTGGCAGCGAGAATGCGTCCGCAGACGCTTGGCGATATGGTGGGACAACAGCATATTGTAGGCAAGGGCAAGCTGCTTTACAGAATGGTAAAAACAGACAGACTGTCATCAGTTATATTCTGCGGCCCTCCGGGGACGGGGAAAACTACGCTTGCAAAAATAATTTCAAATGAGACAAGCCATGTATTCAGACGTCTTAATGCTGTTTCGGCAGGCGTGTCCGATATAAGAGCTATCGCCGATGAGGCTGTTGTGTCGTTTGAAAACCCGACAGGCAGAGTGGTGCTGTTCCTTGATGAAATTCACAGGCTGAACAAGAATCAGCAGGATGTTTTGCTTCCGTACATCGAAGAGGGGAAAATAATACTCATAGGCGCGACGGCTGAAAATCCGTATCACAGCGTAAACAGTGCTTTGCTTTCAAGGTCAACGGTGTTCCGCTTTGAAAAGCTGACAGAAGATGATATAATATGTATACTCAAAAGAGCGCTTTCGGATAAGGAACGCGGCCTCGGAGAAATGAATATTAAAATGTCGGATAGTGCTCTGAAACGCCTTTCCGAGCTTTGCGTGGGCGATGCACGTTCGGCTCTCAATGCGCTTGAGCTTGCGGCTATGACGACCGATGCCGACAGTAACGGTGCAATATTAATAGATGAGAGCGTTGTTGAGGAGTGTATACAAAAACGCATTGTAGATTACGATAAAGCCGGAGAAAACCATTATGATGTTGCAAGTGCGTTCATAAAGAGCATGAGAAATTACATGGAGCCTGACGCGGTGCTGCATTATTTGGCGAGAATGATTGAGGCAGGAGAAAAGCCCGAATTTATTGCACGGCGAATAATGATAGCGGCGGCTGAGGACGTGGGACTTGCAAATCCAATGGCACTCCAGGTGGCGGTTGCGGCTGCTCAGGCGGTGGAAATGGTGGGTTGGCCCGAGAGCAGAATAATACTTGCCATGGCGGCACTCACGGTCGCGTGCTCTCCGAAATCAAATGCCGCATATATGGGAATAAACGCGGCGATAGAGGACGTAAACAATATGGATATAGGCAGTGTGCCGAAAAATCTTCTCAACGATGATTATGAGGGCGCAATTAAAGGTAAGGCAAGTATACCTTATAAATATTCGCACGATTATCCGAATGCAAGGGCAATACAGCAGTATATGCCGGACAACCTTAAGGGGAGAAAATACTATATTCCAAAGGATTCGGGTTCCGAGGCAAAGATAAGAGCGCGCTTCATAGAACTGTTCGGCAAGGATTATTTTGATAAATAGAATTATTTAATTTTTAAGGAGAAGATAATATATGGAATCAAACATATATACTTATACAGAAGTGCTTGCGTCAAAATCGCCTGTTCCGGGCGGCGGTGGTGCGGCGGCGTTGTGCGGAGCGATAGGTGCCGCACTTGCGGGAATGGTGTGCAGCTTGACGCTTGGCAAACCGCGTTATGCTCAGTATGAGACGGAAATAAAGAAAATAACGGAAAAGGCCGATACTCTGCGCGAACAGCTTATGAAGCTTGCCGAAGAGGACGAGGTGGCTTTTGAACCTCTTTCAAGAGCATATTCGCTTCCGGACAGCACCGATGAAGAAAAGGCATATAAAGCAAAAATTATGGAAGAATGTCTTTTGAGAGCGGCTGACGTGCCTTTCAGGGTTGTAAAGACGGCATTTGAGGCGATAGAACTTCACGAAAGGCTTGTTGAAAAGGGCTCAAAGCTTGCAATAAGCGACGTTGGGGTAGGTGCTGTAATATGCAAGAGTGCGCTTCAAAGTGCGGCTTTGAATGTTTATATAAACACAAAATATATGGAAGACAAGGAGACTGCTAAGGAGTATAATTCAAAGACGGATGAATATCTCGCTCGTGGGTCTGAAATTGCGGACAGTGTTTATAAAGCTGTATATGAAAAACTCAGATGAAGCGTCAAGAAAGGCATGGAAATTATATGGTTGTGTTAAAGGGAAAGCCTGTTGCGGACAGTATATGTGATAAGATAAGGGACAACATTGAAGAGCTTACTAACAAAGGAATAGAACCTGGGCTTGCGATAGTGCGCGTCGGAAAAAAGCCTGATGATATTTATTACGAGAGCAGTGCCATAAAACGCATGGAGAGCGTGGGAATACGTGTTGCAAGCGTCGTGCTCAACGAAAATATATCGGAATCGGCGCTCATAACAAAAATACAGGAGCTGAATTATGACGACGGCATACACGGAATACTTCTTTTGATGCCTTTGCCGAAGCATATAAATTCAGAAAACGTCAAGCACGCGATAGCTCCCGAAAAGGATATAGACGGTCTTACGGATGAAAATATGTGCAGGCTCTATGCAGGAGATAAGGACGGCTTTGCGCCGTGTACACCGAGCGCTGTAATGGAGCTTTTGGAATATTATAATATCGACGTGACGGGGAAAAATGTAGTTATTGTAGGCAGAAGTCTTGTTGTGGGCAAGCCTTTGCTTATGCTCATGCTTGCAAAAAACGCTACCGTTACGGTATGCCACAGCAAAACGGAGGATCTTAAAAAAGTATGCAGACAGGCAGATATTCTTGTTGCCGCGGCAGGCAGAGCAAAGATGATAAATGCCGAATACATATCCGAGAATGCTCTCGTTATAGATGTCGGAATAAATCAGGACGAAAACGGGAATATGTGCGGAGATGCAGATTATGAATCTGTCTGCACAAAGGCGTCGGCTGTAACGCCTGTACCGGGTGGAATAGGAAGCATCACGACGTCTGTTCTTGCAAAGCATACGGTGGAAGCCGCTTTGAAATTGATTGACTGATTTTCAAAGAGGCGTCAGATTGCTATTGAATTTGAAAGGTTGTTTATAAGAAATGGATCATATAGAAAAGCTGGAAAGCAGAAGTATTCACATTTTAAGAGAGGCGTACAGTGAATTTAAGGATTTATGTATGCTCTGGTCAATCGGTAAGGACAGCACTGTCATGCTGTGGCTTGCAAGAAAGGCGTTTTTCGGGCACGTGCCGTTTCCTCTGGTTCATATAGATACGTGCTTCAAGATAAAAGAAATGATTGAATATCGCGACAAGCTTGCTATGATGTATAATCTTGATTTGATATACGGAAAAAACGAAAAGGCACTCGAGGAAAAAATGACATTCCCCGACGGAAATTGTTCACGCATACGCTGTTGTGAGCTTTTAAAGACACAGGCCTTGACGGATATGTTAAACGGAACAGGTGTTCGTTACAGACTCAATCACACAACGGGCAAATACGAACGCGAAAACGGCGGCAGACCTTTTACGGGCGTTATTGCAGGTGTCAGAGCGGACGAAGAGGGAAGCCGTTCAAAGGAACGTTATTTTTCGCCGAGAGGCACAAATAACGATTGGGATATTGCAAACCAGCCGCCTGAGTTCTGGGATCAGTACAAGACTGACTTCAAACCGGGCACTCATGTACGCATACATCCTCTGCTCGATTGGACAGAGGTGGATATATGGGAATATATAAGACGTGAGGGAATACCGACGGTATCGCTTTATTACGATAACGGAAACGGAAAAAGATACCGTTCGCTTGGGTGCTGGCCGTGTACGTCGCCTATTTCTTCAACTGCAAAAAATGTTGGTGAAATAATCGAGGAGCTTAAGAGCGGAAAGCTTAAGAACATAGGCGAGCGCTCGGGCAGAGAACAGGACAAAGAGGACGGAGGAGGGCTGGAAGAACTGCGCAAAGGCGGATATATGTAATTTACAGACGGGAAATTGCTTAAATGTTTTATTAATTTGTGGAATGGATAGATTCATATGGACAATCTCATAAAAATGACAGAAAAAGCTGTCAATGTAAACCGCCGCGAGGATATGAATATTGTAATCGTAGGCCACGTTGATCATGGCAAAAGCACGGTTATAGGACGACTGCTTGCGGACAACAACATGCTTCCGGAGGGCAAATTAGAACAAATAAAGGAAAAATGCAGGCGCAATTCAAAACCGTTTGAATATGCTTTCCTTTTGGATGCGCTCAAGGATGAACAGTCGCAGGGAATAACCATAGATGCCGCGAGGGTGTTCTTTTCAACGGAAAAGAGAAATTATATAATTCTTGATGCTCCGGGGCACGTGGAATTCTTAAAAAACATGGTTACGGGTGCATCACGAGCAGAGGCGGCGCTCATGGTAATAGACGCCAACGAGGGAATCATGGAAAATTCCAAGCGCCACGGCTACCTGCTTTCAATGCTCGGAGTAAAACAAATAGCCGTTCTTGTGAACAAAATGGATATAGTCTCATACTCCGAAAAGAGATTCGAAGAGATAAAACGTTCCTACGGAGAATTTTTGAGTGAGATAAATGTAAAGCCGGAATCGTTTATTCCCGTAAGCGGAACTTGCGGCGACAACATTGTAAATCCGTCACGAGAAA
>CAMEIT010000103.1 GCA_945918795.1 uncultured Clostridia bacterium
AAGTTTCGCTCAAGCCTTTTCAAAGGCTTGTGGGGTTCGGGGCAACGCCCCGAGAAAAGAATGTTAATTTTTTGCAAATTCAGCATGGGGGAGTATTGACAAGTGAACGGATGTTTACTAAAATAGGAGAAAAGGGTAATTTACTTACATGGAGATACGGGCTATGTTTGGGACGAAAGAAAAGATACTGACGACAGCGTTGAAGTTGTTTGCGCGGAAAGGTTATGAAGCTGTTTCGGTAAGCATGATAGCTTCTGAATTAGGGATAACGAAGGGTGCATTATATAAGCATTACAAAAACAAGCGCGCCATATTTGAGAGCATAATAAAGCGAATGGAAGAAACGGACATTGCAAGGGCGAAGGAGTACGGTATGCCCGAAAGCGATATGGAAGAAGCTGCGAGCGATTATGCGAGAGTATCTTTAGATAGAATAAAAACATACACAAAAGCGCAGTTCAGGTATTGGACAGAGGAGGAATTTTCGTCCGACTTCAGGAAAATGCTGACATTGGAGCAGTACGGGAGCAGTGAAATGTCAAAGCTTTATCAGCAGTATCTGGCGGCGGGTCCGCTCGGATACATGGAAGATATTTTCCGCGCGATAACGGACGAAAAAACGGACGCAAGACGGCTTGCGCTTGAATTTTACGGACCTGTTTTCCTTTTGTACAGCGTTTATGACGAGGCTGAGGATAAGCAGGCTGTGCTTGAAGCGTTGGAGCGTCATGTTGAGAGCTTTTCAACGGAATTAAAGAACAATATATAAAACGCAGAAAGTAAATGCGAAAAAATAAGAAAGGGCGAATTAAAATGGAAGCTATTATTTACACATCAAATACAGGGAGCACAAAGCGTTATGCCGAGATGCTTTCCCGGAAAACGGGCTTGGCGGTTTATTCATTAAAAGATGCATCAAAAAAAGTAGCGGCAAATTCCGAAATCATATATATGGGCTGGCTCATGGGAAGCGGAATCAAGGGATATAAGGCGGCGAGCAAGAAATATAAAATCTGCGCGGTATGTGCGGTAGGCATGACAGCGCCGTCAATACAAGTGGAGGAGACGAGAAAAGTAAATCAAATACCCGAGAACATTGAGCTGTTCAAGCTCCAAGGCGATTTTGACATGGAAAAGCTTCATGGAATATATAAGCTTATGATGAAAATAATGGTAAAAGCACTCGGCAAAACGCTTAGCAAAAAGACGGATATGACCGTGGATGAGGACGATATGCTCGAAATGCTTCTCAATGGCGGCAAGCGTGTGGCTGAGGAGAATATAGCACCTATCGTTGAGTGGTATGAGGGAAAAAGAAACACGAGTTCTGCTGACTGATTGAACAAATAAAAATGGGGACTGAAATGAATATCGACATGACGCGATACGGCTTGACGGCAAGATTCAAGGCGCTTGCGCTTGAGTATAAAGATTTGATGCTCGCAAGAGTTATATCGCAGGAGAAAAGCTTATACAGAATTATAACGGAAAAAGGCGAATTTTGCGCTGATGTGTCGGGCAAATTCCGTTATGAGGCGGACCTTGCGTCGGACTTTCCGGCGGTGGGCGACTTTGTAATGGTTGAAATAGGCGAGTATGAAGGCAACGCCGTCATACAAAAAGTGCTTGACAGAAAAAGCTGTTTTGTAAGAAAAGCGGCAGGTGAAAGCAGACAGGAACAGGTTGTTGCGGCGAATATCGATACGTTGTTTTTGTGCATGGCGCTCAATAATGATTTCAATTTGAGGAGGCTGGAGCGTTATCTTTCAATAGCGTGGGACAGCTCGGCAATACCCGTAATAATACTCACAAAAGGCGATTTGTGCGGCGATATTGCGGAGAAAATAACACAAACAGAGAATGCGGCGTTAGGGGTCGACATTATAGTAACGAATATTTTTGAGAGCGATAGCCACAAAAAGCTTTTGCATTATGTTACCGAGGGCAAAACTGCTGCATTTATAGGCTCTTCCGGTGTGGGAAAGTCCACACTTATAAACAAACTGATAGGTGAGGAGTATCTTGAGACGGGCGAGATTGGGGATGACGGCAGAGGCAGACATACAACGACGCGCCGTGAATTGATACCGCTTGCAAATGGCGGATGTGTTATAGACACTCCGGGTATGCGCGAGCTCGGTATGTGGGATAATGCCGACGGAATTGACAAAACGTTTGCGGATATAGAAGAAATTTCATCGTATTGCAGATTCAGAGATTGCACTCATACGAATGAGAAAGGATGCGCTGTTCTGGAAGCGGTGGAAAACGGAACACTTTCGCGCGAAAGACTTCAATCGTACAGGAAATTGAATTGCGAGACAGAATATGCGGCTGACAGTAAAAGCTATCTTTTGAATAAAGAAAAGAAGTTCAAAGAGATTGCAAAGTACAACAAGAGCAATCGAAAAAGGTAAAACTATGAAGCATTTATATATGATAGGCGGCACAATGGGCGTCGGCAAGACGACAACGTGCAAAATACTCAAAGACAAGCTTGACAATGCCGTGTTTCTTGACGGGGATTGGTGCTGGGACAGCAGTCCGTTTCAAGTGACGGAAGAGACAAAAGCAATGGTGATTGACAACATATGCTATTTGTTGAATAATTTTTTACGTGTTTCGACATATGAGAATATTATTTTCTGCTGGGTAATGCACGAACAGTCAATAATTGACTCGATTTTGTCGAGACTTATTTTAGAGGGAACGAAAGTACACAACATTTCGCTCGTGGCGAATGAAAACGCGCTGAGGGCAAGGCTCGGCAGGGACGTTGCAAACGGTATTCGCAAAGCAGACGTGATTGAACGCAGCACCGGGAGAATACATATGTACGATAAACTTGATACTGTAAAAATAGACGTATCAGATATAACGGCTGAGGAAGCGGCGGTAAGGATTCAGTTATTAAAATGAAGTGCCGCACAATGAAAACGGGAGCAAAAACTGAAATATGAAAATTGAAAACATGGATATTATGGGTATTCCGGCGATTATACTCGGTGAGGATGCGGAAAACGCATATTTGTTTATACACGGGAAAAACGGTTGCAAGGAGGAAGCACTTCAATTTGCGGATATTGCCTGTCATGCCGGATTTCAGGTAGTAGGAATAGATTTGCCCGAGCACGGAAGCCGCAAAAACGGTAAAGAAAAGCTTTTGCCCTGGGTGGCTGCTCCGGAAATAAGAAACGTATTTGAATATATGTCGCAAAAGTGGCGCGATATAGGTATTCGTGCCAACAGTATAGGTGCGTGGCTGTCTATGCAGGCACTCGTCGATAAGAAAATAGGCAAGGCTCTTTTTGTCTCGCCCGTTGTCGATATGGAAAATCTCATCGAGAACATGATGACGTGGGCAGGTGTGACGGAATCCGACTTAAAGCAAAAACGTGAAATTCAGACCGGATTCGGCGAGACGCTTTCGTGGGACTATTTATGTTGGGTGCGAGAGCACAAAGCAGCATGGAGTGCGCAGACTGAAATTTTGTATGCCGAAAAGGATAATCTGACGTCAAGAGAAGTGATAGACGCTTTTGCAAAGACAAGCAAGAGCAGAATTACTTTAGCCGAAAACTGCGAGCACTGGTTTCATACTCGGGAACAGCTTGAAATATTGCGTGAGTGGGAAGAAAGATACGTCGTGTTCGGAAGCTGATTATAAAAAGAAAGCGATATTCAATATTTGTTCTTGCATCCGAAAACGACGCATCGATAATAACACATCATGCTTTATGATTTATAATTGTATTTATATTTCCCAACAAACGGCTCAACGCGAGTCCATTTCATGCAAAAAGGAATTACAACATCCACGATTCTGGAATAATCTTTTTCAAAAACATCAAACTTAAGCATATCGCCATTAAGCTTTTTCTTGTATTCGTTTTTTGTCTTATGAAGGCTTTTTGAAAAGTATAAGTAATATGTGTTGCCTTCACCTCTTGTTCTGCCGGAAAAAGAAATTCCCCAATCCTGTATTTCACTCCATTCAAACATTCTTTTTTTGAACCATGTACGGTACCCGATCCCTTCACTGCTGACAGTGATTCTTTTGCTGTTGAGTGCAAATGCGGATATGCCCATCGAAAACGTAATCAGTGTCCACAAACATGCGAAAGCAAGACCGAAAACATTTGCAAATGTAAATCCGTCTTCAAACGGAAGTAATCCGTTAATTATGAATATGCCGAATGCCGACATTGCCAATGCCATTACTCCGATTAAACCGAACATGGAAGAGTCGTTTTTTAATTCGATCTGATTTGACGACCTCTCAATAAAAAGCATAAAATCACCGCCTTTAATGTTACAGAATGAATAAGCTTTGAGGGATAGCTTTATTTAATTATACCACAAATAAAGAGAAAAAATTGAAAAAATCAAGCTCAAATGGATTTTTATTTGAAATATGTATTTTGATATTGACTTGGCGCAAAAAAGCTTCACATATGCGACTCATTTTTTAAATTAACAATTCTCAAACAATTCCGAAACAAATGTGAAATAAAAATAATATATGATATAATTAATGAAGAGCATATCACTCAAGGAGGAAAGTATGCAGCGCGCCAAAAAAATACTCAACCGGATCATTTTTCCCGCCACAGCCATTGTCATTATAAGTGTGCCTGTTGCGGCAATACTGCTTATTTATGCGTTTCTTTTTGATAATAACGACAGTCCGATTGCATATTTTGCTTATTGCTTTTCCGCATACGCTCTGACGATTGTCACCGCACAAATTATAAAGCATTCAAAGGATATAAAAAACGGCATCAAAACAGCGCTTCACAAAAACAGCCTGATTCACCGTTATTTGAGCGATGTTACATTCAAGACACAAGTTTCCTTATATGTTTCGTTCGGTATTAATATGCTGTATGTCGTGATGAATTTTGCTTCGGGAATATTCTACAATTCCGTATGGTTCATAACGCTTGCCGTATACTATTCTTTGCTTGCGGTTATGCGGTTTCTTCTGCTTCGCCATGTACACAGGAACGCTTTCGGGAAAGAGCAGATTTCTCAGCTTAAAAGATACAGATTGTACGGAATTATTTTAATGGCTGTAAACGTTGCGCTTGCAGGCGTTGTTATACTTGTTGTGAAAAAAAATAAGGGCTTTACTTATTCGGGCTATCTGATTTACATTATGGCAATGTATGCCTTTTATACGATAATTTCCGCGGTAATAAATGTTATCAGATACAGGCGGTACAACAGCCCCGTAATGTCGGCGGCAAAGGTCATCAGTCTTGCGGCGGCATTGGTATCCATGCTCTCGCTTGAAACGGCGATGCTTGCGCAGTTTGATAATGGCACAAATCCGGAGATTTTCAGGCAAATTATGACGTGCGCGACAGGCATAAGCGTATGTCTGATAGTATTCGGGTTGGGCGTTTTTATGATTATAAAATCGACGCGATTATTGAACAGGCTTAAAAAAAGAGACCGGTAAAATATGAACTGTCATTACAGAAGAACGGAGGGTTATTATGGTAAATATTCTCGTATTGGAAGACGATGTGAAATTGAATCAAGCGGTATGCACATATCTCAACGACAGCGGTTTTAATGCAAAGGGCTGTATGCACGCAAACGATGCTTATGATGAAATGTATAACAATATTTATGAGCTGATTATTTCGGATATAATGCTTCCCGATATTGACGGCTTTGAGTTTGCCGAAAACGTGCGCAGTATAAACAGGCACATTCCGATTCTGTTCATGTCGGCAAAGGATGACCTTAATTCAAAGCAAAAGGGATTTCAGCTCGGAATAGATGATTATATGGTATTACCAAACCAATTTCACACTGAGTACCACCGTGTCACACTGAGT
>CAMEIT010000104.1 GCA_945918795.1 uncultured Clostridia bacterium
ATGCGTAGACCTATGATGTTGTTGGTTAAGGTTAAAAAGGTTTAATAAACAACTTTCAGTTTGTCGAACAGATACAAGGGCGCACTTCTATACAGGGTAATTCTGGATGTGCGCTCTGCGAAGCAAAACACTCTGGGTGCTTGAATGTCCGGGGCGATTCACGTCCCTGCGTTCCAAACAAGGGACTGTATCCCTTGCGCCACGAAAGCGGCTATCCTCTTAAAGCAAAAGGCGTGACTGCTTTCGTCACGCCTTTTGCATATTTTACTGTCTTACGAACAACGCCCTAATACCCGCCGTTTTATTTATTTCAGTCAACAGTCACAAACCAACAGTACCCGTTTCCCGTGCTCAATATGTAATATCCGTCGTCGTCCTTTTTGACGTCCTTAAGCTCGCCGTCGCGGTAGAACTTCACATCTTCGCCGTTTATCTTTATCTTTACCGGGAAGCCGATAGACTTATCATACGGAATGTCATCAAGCGGCTCAATATCCACAAGCATGAACGCATGACCGTCTCCGTCTTTCTTGTCAAAACAGCCTACCAAATACGTATCCTTGTAAATAAGGCTTTCAAATTCCGTTATTACGTCGCTGAAGTCGTATGGGTTGCTCAATTCGGAGAAATAATCTATTTCATTCTTCTGATTTATCGTATACGCTCCCACGTTTTCATACTGCTCGCACATTTCGGCAATTTTCAGCAGTTCTGCATTGAGCGACTGCGCCATATAATAATAATCGTTCTTTGTGAAGTCCCAATTTACAAGGCTTCCGTTGCTCCAATCGCCTTCCGCCTTATAATTTTCTCCGACATCGCCGTATTGGAAATATTCTATGCAATCTGCCCCGAAGCAGAGCGATATATATGACTGCGTTCTTAACATTTTATCGGGCTTTTTCGCACCGTTTGAAAGGTTATACGATTCAATGTAATGCCAAAATTCCTGACCGTTCTTGAGTGCCTGATTCCTTGAATTTTCCATTATACCGAGAATGTTTCTGTCCCTGTTGCTCATATCGCCGAAATAAACGTCATACGAAAAAGCAAATAGATCGCTGAAATATTTATCGTAAGCTTCGCAGGTTGCTTTATAAGCCTCCTCATCTTCACTTGAAAAAATGCCGTAGAAATTTACATACGGTCTCCAGCCGTACTGTGAATATTTTTCCGTATAATCTTTGCATGCCAAATATACCGTTTCAAACTTCTCCGGATTCGGCTCATCTAATATACAGTGACCCCAGAATACAGGGCAGTCATAATAAACCTCGGGATATGCAATGCTCCTCATTATAATGAATATTTCATATCTTGCGCACCACTTGACGTAATCTCTTATCTCATCCTCGGAATAAAGACCTCCGTCAATAAGAGTCATGTTGAAATTTGCGTCGTGCATATCTCTTACCGCATACTGCTCTGTGTAAGCCGATACGGAGAAATTAGAGCCTAAAATTCTGAGATACGGCTCTTTGTAAATGTATTTTTTCACTCCCGAAATAGGCTTTACCTCGTCTGTGTACTTATCCTCAATATCGTCATAGCCGAGATAATTGTTTATAAAATCGTAAATTGCACGCATATCGGCATAGAAATTGTTTCCACCGAGAACTATTTTATCGTCCCTTATGCCTATTATGTAGTCAAGTCCGCTTGTAAAAGCGTTGATTTTCTCGGAAAAAGCGTTTTCTCTTTTGGAAGAGCCCAAAATTATTTCTTTTTCAACGGGCTGTGCGTTGTCATCGGCAACGGCAGGCGCCGCACCGGTAATGTTTTTTATAACATCGCAAAGCAGATTTACTTCCTGCATTCTGTACTCCGTATAATCAGACGGATATACTATTGTGTATTCTGACAGCTCCGAAACGGCAACTGTCTCCTCGGGTGTGGGCGACGGCTTTGGATTGCACGCTGTCAAAGACAAAGCCATTGCCAAAATTAAAAAACAAACCGTAATTTTTTTCAAAGTCAAATATCCTTTCGATATATTGTTTGAATACCATTATATATTAATATAATAAAAAAGTCAACCCGTAAAAAGCTTTTTGAATGTATTTGAAAAAGCAAAACCGCGGAAAAGCATTTCCGCGGTGTCTATATTAAAAAAATCCGACACATTTATCGAGTTCGTGTCAAACTCTTGTGGACGGGCTCTATACCCCGTTTAATACGATGTCAGGCAGTCCTTTGTAATTGTTATTGAGACTGTTTTTTCTTCTCCGCCTCTGAGCACAACAAACTCGATAACATCTCCCTCGCGTGCTTTCAACATCATATCGATTACCATGTGTCTGCGCGTTACTTCCTTTGTGGTGCCGCCTATTGTCACAGACTTGATTATATCGCCTGTTTTAATAACACCGTCTGCAAGTGAGCCGCTGTTTACCGTCGTTACGGACACAGTCTCAATTATTTCAAGCAATCCTGTCTTCTCATTTATAACAGTCTTGACATTGCTCGGTTCAACCGAAATTCCGATTATTGCTCTCTGCACGTTCTGATTTTCCTCGCCGTCGCAGTAGAAAATTATATTGTCGGCTATTCCTATTGCAACGTTTGACGGTATTGCATAGCTTATGTTTTCTACGCCGTCACTTACTATTTTTGCATTGACGATTCCGATAAGGTTGCCCTTGGAATCATACAAGCCGCCGCCGCTGTTGCCGCCGTTTACGGCTGTATCTATTCTTACAACGCGAAGTGTTACCGTTGTTGCGTTATCGGGAGCAGTCATCTGAATGTATTCCGAGCTTACGCTCACAATGCCGCACGTTGCCGAAAGACCGAGCGCCTCTGGATTTCCTACCGCTATTGCGTTTTGTCCGACTATTATTTCATCCGAATCCGCAACGGTAACCTCTGCGACACAGGCATTTTTAAGAATATCGCTGTTCTCAACATAAAGCACAGCTATATCATACGTCATTGAGCCGCCTATATATTTTGCGCTTATTGCATACTTATCGCTTTCCATGCCGTACAGATAAACCTTTATGTCATTGCTTATTTTGTTGGATGTATTGCTGTTTACATCATAAACAACATGGTAATTTGTGATTATATATGCGCTTCCCGTTGCCTTGTCAAGCTTATATATTACTCCCGAGCCTGCGGAATAATAGTCATACGTGCTTGATGAACCCGGTCTGCCGAAAATACCTCCGTAAGATACAGTTCTCTGAAAATGAGTATATATGCTTACCGCACTCATAAGCCCCTTATTTGCGGCATACTCTGCACCGGAGCCGTCTGTGTTGATTATTATGTCGCCTTCAAGTGTTGTGTTGCTTCCCGTTCCGCTTGCCTTAAGTGATTCGAGCCACTCTTCTTCCGTTCCCGTAAAGCCGTGCTCGACTGCTATCTCATATGCCGATTTTCCGTTTGAAACAGAAATTTCACACCCGGAAAACATTAATACAGATGCCAGCAAAGATAAAACCAATATAATAGATGTTATTTTTTTCTTCATAAAAAATCACCTTCCCGATTCTGTTTTAACGATATATATTATATCATTAAAATCTGTATTTGAGTAAAAAAAATTTGAATTGTTATAACAACTATTTTGAAAAGTATATATACTCATTGTGACGGGAATATGAAACCGCACATAACATCACGAACCGTATATTTTCGTGTTGCAAAACTTGATAAAGTATGCTATACTTTCTCCATGAAATTCAAAACCAAAGGAGAGCCTTAATGCACTCGAAAGAAACAGAGCTTATAATAAAGGCTTATGAAATAATCGGCGAGCTTACTCCTCTCAAAAGCGACTGCGGCAGACTATGCGGTGCCGTCTGCTGCAAGGGCGATGACGACACGGGAATGCTGCTCTTCCCCGGAGAAAAAGAACTGTACGAAGAATGCGAGCAAAGCTTTACCGTTACCGAAACGGATTACGGAATGCCGCTTCTTTTATGCAACGGCAAATGCAACAGAGAGCGCCGTCCGCTTTCGTGCAGAATATTCCCTCTTGCAATAGTCAACAAGAACTCGTCATTGAAAATAATCGTCGATCCCAGAAGCCGCGCAATGTGTCCGCTGTACAGACAGGCTGTAAACAACAGACTCGATCCGTCATTTGTCAGCGCCGTAAAGCAGGCGGGAAAAGTGCTTTTCGAAAGCGAAGCAATAAGGGAATTTACTGCCGAAATATACAAACAGTGCCTCGAATTTACGGGACTGTAATGTCAGGATCGTAAATGATGCTTCATAAAATAAAATATTTGAAAAAAGTCATCAAAAATACATAAAATTATAATAAATTCTATTGTATTTTACAAACATTTTTGGTATAATTAATTTGCATACGGCAATAAGCCTTATATACTTGTTTTTTGATTGCGGTGGATTATGTCAGCCGCATTTTTAAGCCGTAAAAGTCAGACTTTATTTAATAAAAATTTTTAGGAGCGTCCTGTTATGTCACGTCAGATCATAAACCGCATACTGTTAGTGTTGTTTGTTTGCGCTATATTCGGCATGGGAATTCTTTACGTAAAACAGGAACACAAAATCAGTGAGCTTGACCGGGAATACAACGAGCTTGTCGCAAAAGAAGAAAACGTCAAATATACAATAAGCGAATACGCCATTCTCGTTGACAGCGTTAACAGCCGCAATTATGTAATCAGAATCGCACGCGATATGTTCGGCTGGGTGTTTGATGATGAGGTTCTCTACACAAAGCCCACCGATAAGCCGCAGGACGATTCTTCAAGTGCTCCCGAGGACAGCCTACGGGATCAAAACTCAGAATCAATAAAATGAAATATTCGGTAATAGATATAGGTACGAACTCGGTGCGCTTTATGCTTGCCGAGAAAGTCGGTAATAAAATAACCGTTTCCGACACGTTCAAAACAACAACACGCCTTGGCGAGGGGCTCTACACTCCCGAGCGCAGGCTGGCAGACAAGCCCGTTTTCGATACGCTGTGCGCGGTAAAAAAATATGCCGACTATTCACGCGAACGCAATGCCGATGTGATTATATGCACTGCGACAAGCGCCGTTCGTGATGCGTCAAATTCAGACGAGTTCAGCGCCAAAATCAAACAGACAGCAGGCATAGAGCTACGTATTCTCTCCGGTGAGGAAGAAGCATATGCAGGCTTTACAGGTGCCATGCAGGATATACCCGACCCCGACAACACGATGCTTATCGATATAGGCGGCGGCAGTACGGAAATAGTAAGCCACAGCAAAAACGGTCTTGAGGGTACCAGTTTTGAATGTGGCTGTGTTCGTCTTAATGAGCTTTTCAAAGGAGATTATAAAAAAGCCGCTGAATATATCGCCGATGTTGTAAAACCCCATAACGCTCGGTCCGCAGTGTGGATAGGCGGAACCGCTTCCGCGTGCGCCATGATATACTTGCGCCTGAATGAGTTCTCAATAAATCGCGTGCATATGACAAAGATTCCTGCCGCATATATTAAAAGGCTCCGCGACGAGACTTTGGCAATGTCGCCCGTTGAGCTTATAAAGCTTTGCAGCTTTGATGTAAAACGCGGCGAAATATTGCCTTACGGACTCATGATTATATCGCATATCCTCGACAGCATTAAAACAGATAACATTGTCGTCAGTGAAAAAGGCCTCATGGACGGCATAATCACCCTCCATTCCCAAGGAAAAATTTAGGTTTTTATTTTTGGACGCTTTTGTAAGAAGCAAGTAATAATCTCTTCGAGATTATTACGCATGCCCGAAAACTTTAAAACGCTTTGCGGTTCCTCATCTCCTCGCCAAGAGTACGGCT
>CAMEIT010000105.1 GCA_945918795.1 uncultured Clostridia bacterium
TAGGTTAGGGCGATGACATTTACAAGGGACAATGATACTTCAGTAGCCGAAAGGCACTGCCTGCGGAGTACCCGGGGGAGGTGAGATTCCTATGGAGTCGTGGCATTGGCATTTTGCCAATGCGGGCACCACGACCGCTTGATGACTTCCCATATCGGCTTATGCCGATCACACTCGGGGTGTCGAGGACAAATAGAGTGTGTTACGGAGTTAGGGATGAAAGGCAGACCGCATATATCGTACTTCTTCTTTTTTCCAAAAGTCATGCCCCCGGTACGTCTTGTATGGGCTTTCGGTCAAATACTTTGCAATTTGAGTATCTGAGCTTCATAACTGTTAAGCTGATCTTCAGAATCAGTAGACACACGGCAATATGCCGCAACTTTTTTCTTTACAAATTCGGTCGAGGTTCTTGAAAGAAGCGGATTAGCTTCTATCCTTGTAACAACTCTACTACTATTAGCTTGCATTTTCAGCCTCCGTATGCTTGGGGGGTATTCGTCAGGGCAATGTCACCGATGAAATACACTGTAAATTCTCCCGTATGTCCCACGGTTATTTTTTTAACTGTTCTTTTAAGCAATGCTTCGTCAAGCTCACTCTGCTCGGTAAGCTGGTCATACTCCGAGGACAAGGCATTTAATACATGTTTGCCACCTCCCAATACACAACATTTGTATCGCTCGGAAGCACAGTCGAGTATCATTGTGGCAGCTCGCTTGAAGTCAATTTCTGTTTGCTCAAGCAAGCGATTTACTTCATTGCTCTTTCGTATCACTTCAATACTTCCGATATATTCGGTATTATTTGCGTGAGCCGTTAGTAGGTTCGGTTCCCGTATTGCTCTATTGAGCACCGATAAGATACTCTCACAAATCGTTCTGTCATCCAGATAAACAGAGCATTTACACTTACCTTTGCATCGTTCAAAAGCCTCTTAAACTCTTCTCTTTTGGACATTGCAGTTCCGGTTATTCCCTCGTCTGCATATATGTCCACGAGGATCATATCTTCTCTTGAACCTATATAATCCGAGTAGTATTTGACTTGTGCGAGAAAAGAGTTCTCTTGGTCATCGGAGTCCGTTGAAACACGGCAATATGCCGCTGCTTTTATCTTTTGGTCCTCGGTAGACAGTTCCGAAGAAGGTCTTATTATTTGTACTGTTCTTTGGGCATTCATATTCTCGCCTCCTCTCGCTGGTATTTTACCGCAATGCGGTAAAACGGACAAATGTGCAAACGGTTTCGCCGTACATTTGACACAAACGTATATATATATTTTGCTGATTCCCTCTTATAACGAATATTTTTCGCAATCCTGCATATCATATAATATGCAATTAGCAATTTCGGGATTTAAATTGTTAATATTGATTATTTTTCCCGATTTCGGGATTTTTAATTGACAAATACCGTCTTTTGTGATACAATATATTCGGATCAAAATACAAGGAGGGTCGCAACATGACCGAACGCACCGAGTATCTGAATAAATTGATTGAATGGAAGGATGAACAGGTCATTAAGGTTGTAACCGGCATCCGACGCTGCGGAAAATCCACCTTGCTCGAATTGTTTGCCGATTATCTTCGTAAAACCGGTGTCACCGATGATCAGATCATCTTTATCAATCTTGAAGCCCTTGAAAATGAATATCTTCTGGACTACAAGGTCTTGTACCAATACGTTGCAGACCGCTTATGTAAGGACAAATATACCTATATCTTTCTTGATGAAATACAGAAGGTAGAGAATTTTGAAAAAGCCGTTGACAGCCTATATATAAAAAGGAATACAGATATTTATATCACCGGCTCCAATGCTTACCTGCTTTCGGGAGAGCTTGCCACGCTCCTTTCCGGCAGATATGTGGAAATATCCCTGCTTCCGTTTTCCTTTAAGGAGTATTTGGAATACCATCAGTTTGATGACAAAGCATCTGCACTCGCAGCCTATATGAGTGACGGCGGATTTCCCTATGTATCAATTATGGAACGTTCCAAAGTCAAAACCGATATGTATATTGAAGGTATTTACAATACAATTATCGTAAAAGACATCGAGGATCGTCAAAGGAAACGGGAAAGTGATCCAAACAAACGAAAGGTTACAGACATTGTCCTTCTGAAAAGCATTGCAAGGTTTCTGGCAAATTCCATCGGTAATCCTATCTCTTTCAAAAGCATTGCCGACTATATCACCTCAACCGGGCGGAAAATTTCGCAAAGCACCGTGTCCGACTATGTGGAAGCTCTCTGCGAAGCATTTATCTTTTACCCTGCCCTGCGTTTTGACATAGGTGGCAAGGAACTGATGAAAACCAATCAAAAATACTACATTGTTGACTTGGGGCTTCGCAGACATCTCATTGCCAAGCACAGCTATGACCTTGGTTTTTCTCTTGAAAATCTTGTATATCTGGAGCTCTTGCGCCGTGGATATGATGTCAATGTCGGAAAAGTCGGAAATACCGAAGTCGATTTTGTTGCCAAAAAAGATGACCGTTATTATTACTTCCAGGTTACAGATAATATGACATCAGAATCTACATTCAATCGCGAGATCACACCATTGCAAAATATTCCCGACAACTATCCAAAGACTATTCTCACAAATGACAGGCTGACACTTGGCAATTACAATGGTATAGAAGTTGTGAATGTCATTGACTGGCTTTTGGAATAAAACCACATATGTACTATGCCTACGGTTTTTCGCTGTAGGCATTTTGCATACCACCCCTATACTTACAACGATACGGGTTTACACCCCATAGATTCTGCATTGCGGCGGTTCAGTCTTTCAAGAACTTCCCTGCTTGCAATTCCGTCTTTTAACATACGACGGATGATATCAAGGGAAGAAAGGTAAATCATCTGCTTTCTCAAATCTTCGCTCATTTATTCTCCTACTTTATTCATCATAAGTTTTGAGAGTTTCCTCCATACCTTCTTTCGCTTTCTCTATCTTTTTTATTCGACTCTCGAGGTGCGCAAGTGTATCTTTGATTTCACTCTTGGTTTCTGCATAATAATAACCGATTGGCGAACTACATATCGGGACGCCATTGTTTCTCAATTCGTTTACGATTTTTCGCACCTCAGTTCCTTTGCATGTATCTGAATATTTGATTATTCACGATTGTTTACACCAATGGGGTTTACTTGTCTGTAATTTTGTGTTATAATAAACTCATCGATAAATAAGAATTTAAGAAATAATAATATGAACACGCAAAAAACGGAGGTTTCCCATGAATTACGATATAATTATTATTGGCGCAGGCCCTGGCGGTATATTTTCTGCATATGAGTTGAGCACACAAAGATCGGACCTTAAAATTGCTGTTTTTGAAGCCGGACACATCTTGAATAAGCGCAAATGTCCCATTGACGGTGAAAAGATCAAAACCTGCATCGGTTGCAAGAGCTGTTCCATTATGAGTGGCTTTGGCGGGGCAGGTGCATTTTCTGATGGCAAATATAACATCACCAACGATTTCGGCGGTACGTTGCACGAATATATCGGCAAAAAGAAAGCTCTTGACCTTATGAAATACGTTGATGAGATCAATATGCGCTACGGCGGCGAAGGGACAAAACTTTATACGACTGCAGGCTCGGCATTCAGCACCGAGTGCGTTAGGCATGATCTTCACCTTCTCAATGCGTCCGTTCGTCACTTGGGTACGGATATAAACTATATCGTTCTTGAAAATCTCTTTGCGGAGCTTGATAAGAAGGTTGATTTCTTCTTTGACTCTCCTGTAGAAACCATTTCGATTATTGACGGCGGTTACGAGGTCAAGTGTAAAGGTGAATCCTACACCTGTAAGAAGTGCATCGTTTCCGTTGGTCGTATCGGAAGCAAGTGGATGGAAAAGGTATGTAAGGAGCTCGATATACCTACAAGCTCTAACAGAGTCGATATCGGTGTTCGCGTAGAGCTTCCTGCAGAGGTGTTTGCACACATTACGGACGAGCTTTACGAGAGCAAGATCGTATATCGTACCGAAAAGTACGGCGACAAGGTAAGAACCTTCTGTATGAATCCCAAGGGCGCGGTTGTTAATGAGAATACAAACGGAATTATCACCGTAAACGGACATAGCTACGAAGATCCCGCTAAACAAACGAGAAACACCAATTTTGCCCTTCTTGTTGCAAAGCATTTTTCTGAGCCTTTCAAAGATTCCAATGGCTACGGTGAGTCAATAGCAAAACTTAGCAATATGCTTGGTGGCGGTGTTATCGTACAGCGATTTGGAGATCTCATCAAAGGTCAGCGTTCAACTGCTAATAGAATCGAGGAAGCATTTATCACTCCCACGTTGAAAGCAACTCCCGGAGATCTGAGTTTGGTTCTTCCCAAGCGAATCCTTGATGGCATTATTGAAATGATTTATGCGCTCGACAAGGTGGCTCCCGGTACCGCAAATGAGGATACGCTTCTTTATGGTGTTGAGGTTAAATTCTACAATATGGAAGTAAACGTTGACGAAAATCTTGAGTCCTGCCACAAGGGACTTTATATCATCGGCGACGGAAGCGGAATAACCCACTCACTTTCTCATGCATCCGCAAGCGGAGTTCATGTTGCAAGAAATATTTTACATTGTGGATTATAAATCAACTTCTAATGTTTTGAATTAAATAACATAACAGATAATCAAATTCCAATTTGTCGGTGAGTTAAAATCGAATAGAAATTGCCACGGTTGTTGCCGGGGCTTTTTCTTTGCCTTCGGTAGGTCAATAATTGTGATTCGCCGGTTCGAGTCCTATTCCAAAGCGAATGGTTTCATTTTTGCTACAACGATTCGTATATATTCTATGTCATTCTCAAATCAAAATGAGTGAGTTATATGCTACATAGCCGCCTCTTTTCGGTGCACAGGAAAGGGGCGGCTAAATCTATTTCACAAGGAGGTAAAGGTATTGTTGTGAGATATGTTACACCTGAAGAAATCCAAAGGGCAAGAGAAATTGATGCCTTTTCGTATCTGCAAACCTATTGTCCGGGTGAGCTTGTAAAGCTCGGAAACGGTGTGTACTGCACGAAAACGCACGACAGTCTCAAGCTTTCTCACGGGAAATGGTTCTGGTGGTCGCAGGGGTTCGGCGGTGTTTCTGCTTTGGATTATCTTGTAAAGGTGGAGAAAGTCGACTTCGTAGATGCGGTAAAGATTCTGAATACATAAATTTCGAAAATTATGGTCAATGGTTCGAAGTTTTAATTTTGGTTAAACGTCACATTCCCTTTAACCAAAAGGGAAACTCGCGAAAAGACCACAAGATATTGTGGTTTTTCGCTATTCTAAAGCTGTTTTTCTCAATATCTTGTGTATGGGTACTCAAAATTGTCCTGTGTTTTTCCAATGAAACTTTTTTGACCTATTTAGACTTGAACTAACGACATTTTTTCCTTTTACATAGGAATACGATATCAGACCGTAATTCAGAGATGAACTACGGTCTTTTTTTGTTTCCTAAATACATTCAGGAGGAAAGTCCGTGGACGAAAACAAAGAAGTAAATTCAACTGATCCGAAGCGAGAGAAAGTTCGGGTAATTCCGTTGTCAGCCATTGATGATGCACCTGACCACCCGTTTGGGGTCCGGGATGACGAGGAAATGGCAGAGCTTGTGGAGAGCATTTCAACCTTTGGTGTTATCAATCCGGTTATCGTGAGAAAAGGTGAAGGGGAAAGATATGAGCTTATTT
>CAMEIT010000106.1 GCA_945918795.1 uncultured Clostridia bacterium
TTTCCTGCCGAACAAGTATTTCTCCGCATACGCCGCAGTGTTTGCCCTCGGTGAGTCCGCTTTGGGTGCAAGTCGGGAGTATTCCTTTGTCAATTACAACTGTATGTACAATGCAAGTGTCATTGCGAAGCAAAGCTTCTTCACAGCCTGCAAACAGGAAAATAACGCTTGTAAATATCAATAATAATATTAAATTTTTCAGGATTCTTTGTTTTGTTTCAATAAGCATTTTCACCCTCATCTTAATATCGGAAAAGCCTGCGTTTTACACACAGGCTCTTGAATTACACTAATATTTCTCTTTTTTCCTTTTTATTCCAAAGAAAATTTGAAATTCAAATATCCCGAATATTTGCCCGATTTTGTAAGCGCGCTTCTGTCAATAACGAGCGAAATATCAAGACTGCCCGCTTCTGCAAAAGATGCCGCAACGCCGTTTGGCTGAATTACATTTCCCGAGGCATCCTTGAATACGTACTCTAAAACATCCGAGCCGTTCTTCAAAATAAATTCTCCGTTTTCACCGTCTCCGAATACAGAAACGTTGAGCTTTTGCGTTCCGTCGGAAATAATATATTCCGCTTTGATTGTTCCCGTTTTAACGGCAAGCTTCACGCTTTCATCATCAGTATATGTCAGCTTGCCGAAATCTATGCTTTCGGGTATTATGACAGAATATGCGTCTTCAACCTCAACGGTCACAAGCGTACCTTGAGAAGAACTGCCGTTTGAAGAATTGGCAGAGTTGTAAGCCTGCGTTATGCTGCTTCCTATTGTCTGTATCTCGGCACCGTCTGAACCGTAAACTTTATTATCCGTTCCGTTAAGTTCGATTACAGGTGATGTTCCGTCGGAAGCGGAAAGCACTGCGCCATTCAAATATATTGCGGACGAATCCGAGTAAATGAGCGCTCCCGAAGATGCTGTTCCCGTTATGTTTTCAAGGTAGAGAGCGGCGCTGTTTTCGATAGCAATCGCAACATTTCCCGCGTTTGCCTCTATACTGCCGTTTTTCAGTGTCAATTTTCCCGAATTAACACTGAGGATAGTTGCGTCGGCAAAGTACATTGTTTTGCCGTTAAGGTCGATTGTAATATCCTGTTCAGAGCCTACTGCAATTGCAGGAGTTGAAAGAGCGGAATCTATCGTAATATTGTCCGTAAGCAATATTTCAACGGCAGATGTTCCGGCGTTTTTCACAGCGGAATAAAACTCTTCCGCATTCGCCACGGATGTTGCGGCGAGAGCCGTACAGTCAGCCCATACCGTAACGGCAACGATCATACATATTGCCTGAAAAAGAAAGAGTAGCTTTTTAAGTGATGATTTTTTCATATGTAATGCCTCTCAATATATAAATTCGACAAAATATCTTATATTTTTATTGTATCAGCATTGCCGTATTTTGTCAATAGTTCAGCGTGAATTTTTTCATTTATTCGAGCCGCAAGCATTAAAACTATTTACAATATTCAATTCTCAGTTAAATACGTCTTTGAAATGCGCTCAACAAGAAGCATCGTTATTTTATGTATTGAACAAATATCTTTTTTATGCTATAATTAAAAAGTATTGTTTATTTTAAGGAGCTTTTTAATAATTCAAAGCATATGGACAGCATCAAACAAAAAGAGGGCATTTACAGTGCTCTTTCAAACAAAGATTATAAATCAATTTACTCATATAAAACGCCTTACGGCACTGAGGAGCTTATGTCGAACGGCAGTGATTATGCCGTTATCTCATCAACGTTAAGAGGCTATATGGGCCTTTGCGGGCATATTCCTAAGGATTTCTGCGGCAACGTATATGTGCCTGCGGAGTTTGCTCATATTCCGCTTCCGCAAAGGAATGTCACTCTCACTCAAAAAGATTCGGAAACGGCAATCCTTAAGTTTGAAAAACGTCAAGCAAATAAATATGATTTTTCGTTTATCGGCAGCAAGAAAAACAGCGTGTACGGCGAAATAAGAAAAGCCGATTCACTTTCATTCAGAAAGCAGAACAATCTTTTCATTCTCGAGGAAGAACGTCTCATAAAAAGAGCCGTTGACGACAGTCTGAATGTAATGTATATAGTTTATACGAATAAATCCGCGCTTATTGCAAATAATACGATTGCCGCGGCTAAAGCTTCGGGTATTCCCTGCTTTTCAATAAACGACGGTCTCATGGCGTCTCTCACCGATACGCGCCCCGTGCCGCGCGAAATTGCGCTTTGCCGTATGCCCGAGTATAAGCTTTCCGATATGCCGCATTCCGGATGCTCATCGGTTCTGATTGCGGACAATATAGAAAATCCGGATAACCTCGGGCTTATTATAAGAACAGCAGATGCTTGCGGTGCTGATGCCGTAATATCGGTAGGCAAGCAGGCAAGTATTTTTCACAAAAACTGCGTGAGAGCTTCAAGGGGCGCAATAGGCAGATTTCCCGTATTTGAATTCTCTGTAAATGAATTCGATGAGCTTATAAACAGCCTTAAAAATTCAGGCTACAGAATTTACGGTTCAAGCGCCAAGGCAACAATAACAGCTCACAACACCGACGAATATAAAAGGAGAGCATTTGTTGTCAGCAACGAGACGTTCGGAATAAGCGACTACATGGCAAAAGCAGCAGATGAAATGATAAAAATTCCCATGGCAACAGGCCAGTCATCCTTCAACGTTGCAGTTGCGGCGGGAATAATTCTGTCTCAGGCAATTAAGTTTGAATAAGTGCTGTAAATTTTCAAAAAATGTAAAAAACCGCTTGACAAAAAATCGAATTTGATATATAATACACCATGTTGATGCCGAATTGTGTAATGGTAGCACAAATGACTCTGGATCATTTTGTCTGGGTTCAAATCCTAGTTCGGCAGCCATTTTTGCCTCCATGGTCAAGCGGTTAAGACATCGCCCTCTCACGGCGGTAACAAGGGTTCGATTCCCTTTGGGGGTACCAATATTCTTAAAGATGTGTCGTAATTACGACACTTTTTTAATGTTAAAAGGAGAAAAGTTTTGATAAGGAACGATTTAAGAAACGTCGCCATAATCGCGCACGTAGACCACGGCAAGACAACGCTGGTTGACGGCTTGCTCAAGCAGGGCGGCGTATTTCGTGATAATCAGGAGGTTGCCGACCGCGTAATGGACAGCAACGATCTTGAAAGAGAGCGCGGAATTACAATATTGGCAAAGAACACTGCCGCAGAATATAAAGGAATAAAAATCAACATAGTCGATACCCCGGGACACGCCGATTTCGGAGGCGAGGTTGAGCGTGTGCTTAAAATGGTAAACGGCGTTGTGCTTCTCGTTGACGCTTTCGAAGGTCCTATGCCGCAAACACGTTTCGTGCTTGAAAAGGCACTCGAGCTCGGTCACAGAGTAATAATTGTAATAAACAAGATAGACAGACCCGACGCGCGTGCCGACGAGGTTTATGACGAGGTGCTTGAGCTTCTGCTCGAGCTCAATGCTACCGATGAACAGCTCAACAGCCCTGTTGTTTACTGCTCCGCAAGAGCCGGAACAGCGTCTCTCTCCCCCGATGTGCCGGGCACAGACCTCAAGCCGCTCTTTGAAACCATTATCGATTATATTCCTGCCCCCGAGGGTGACGATACGCTTCCGCTTCAGATGCTCGTATCCTCCATTGACTATAACGATTACGTAGGCAGAATTGCAATAGGCAGAATCGAGCGCGGCGTTGTAAAGCCGGGAATGGACGTTTCGGTATGCGACTACCACAGAGCGGTTCCGACATACAGAAGCAAAATAGTAAATCTTTATAAAATAGAAGGCTTGAAGAGAGTTCCCGTTCAGGAGGCATCTGTCGGCGATATTGTATGTATTTCGGGTATTGAAAGCGTTACGATAGGCGAAACAATATGCGCTCTCGGCGTGGACGAGCCTGTTCCGTTCGTAAAAATATCGGATCCTACCGTTGAAATGACATTCTCAATAAACGACAGCCCGTTTGCAGGTCGTGACGGTAAATTCGTTACATCAAGACAGCTTCGTGAGCGTCTTTTCAGAGAGCTTCTCAAGGACGTTTCGCTCCGTGTTAATGAAACAGATTCAACAGACAGCTTCAGAGTATGTGGACGTGGCGAAATGCACCTTTCCATTCTTATAGAGACGATGCGCCGTGAAGGATACGAATTTCAGGTAAGCACACCTAAGGTTCTTTACAAGGAAATCGACGGCGTAAAGTGCGAGCCTATTGAACGTCTTATTGCCGATGTTCCCGAGGATTCGGTAGGCGCTGTTATGATGAAGATCGGTTCGCGCAGAGGTGAGCTTGTTCATATGAATCCGTTCAACAGCAGAATGAGACTTGAATTTCTTGTTCCGTCAAGAGGTTTGTTCGGATATAAGAGCGAATTTTTGACAGATACACGCGGCGAAGGTGTAATGAACACAGTATTCCACGACTACGAGCCTTACAAAGGCGATATGGCAACAAGACAGACAGGTTCCCTTGTCGCATTTGAAACAGGTGAAGCCGTAACATACGGTCTTTATAACGCACAGGAGCGCGGCGAATTGTTCATTGGACCGGGAACACCGGTATATGAAGGAATGATAGTCGGCGAGGCTGCAAAAACAGGTGATATCGCAGTTAACGTATGCAAGAAAAAGCACGTTTCAAATATGCGTTCGTCAGGCAGTGATGAAGCGCTCAGACTTGTTCCTTTCCGCATAATGTCGCTTGAAAAGTCGCTTGAATTCATGAAGGATGATGAATTGCTCGAGGTAACACCAAAGAATATTCGCCTCAGAAAGCGTATTCTCAATACTGCACTCAGACTTAAAGCCGACAACAAAAAAGATTAAAAACAAAGCAGATGCCGTAAAAGCATGATGTCCTTATCGGAGAAATCATCAAACGGTTCCACCTGATAAATAAGTTAGTTTTTTTGCTATGCAGTAAGCAAATAGAAAGCCCCGTCAGATTTTTTAAGCTCTGTCGGGGCTTTCTGCCCGATAAATCGGAATTTACTTACTCAATTTCCGATGGATTATATGCACAAACAATATCTGTTATCGTAGGGCGGGGGCTTGCTTTGCCTCGATCTCTAAAATCAAAACAACATAGATGTGGTTTGGCATAATTACATATTTATCAACCGATAAATATGTATATTGGGCTTCGAACGATAATAGCCGTTGCTCTGCAATCTTTCTGAATAATATATTTTACGATTTCCTCAT
>CAMEIT010000107.1 GCA_945918795.1 uncultured Clostridia bacterium
ATCTGGCTCATGGATTCTTCTCCCGACACATACAGCACTTTTTTGCCGCCGTCCGAGAGATATTTGCTTATCTGCATCATGAGCGTTGACTTTCCTATGCCCGGGTCGCCGCCTATGAGCACAAGCGAGCCTTCCACAAGACCTCCGCCGAGAACTCTGTCAAGTTCGCTCATTCCCGTTTTGAACCTGACAGAGCTATCCGTCTCAACGTCTGTAAGCCTTACCGCCTGAGAAAACTCAGCCGTACTCTGAGTATCTTGGGGTTTTTCCGTAACTTTCAAGTCGAAGCTGTCCCATGTACTGCATGACGGACATTTTCCGAGCCACTTCGACGTTATATATCCGCATTCGCGGCATATATAGCTCTTTACTTCTTTTGACGCCATAATCACTTGTGTGCAGTCGGCAAGAGGGTACGCTCGCATACCATAAAGTCGTCCTCCGCCCAGCCGAATACAAATTCCTTTCCGTTAATATCGTCCTGCTGAAGTATGCACTCCGACAGCTTATCTTCAACCGTTTTCTGTATGAGCCTCCTCATCGGGCGCGCACCGTAAACAGGGTCATAGCCTTTTTCCACAAGCTTATCTACCGCCGTTGCGGTCGCAGTCACTGTTATTCCCTTTTCGCTTATTCTGTCAAACGTCTGTTTTAACATGAGAAGAGCAATCTTTTTCATATCGTCCTTTGTAAGACGTCTGAACGCTATTACATCGTCAAGTCTGTTGAGGAATTCGGGCTTGAATATCTTTTTTACCTCGTCCATGATATGCGCTTTCATAGCTTCGTACTCATTTACATCGTTTTCCGTAGACATAAATCCGAGTGTGTTCTGCTTTTTGAGCGACGATATTCCGGCATTGCTCGTAAGAACTATTACCGTGTTCCTGAAATTTACGGTTCTGCCCTGTGAATCCGTAAGTCTGCCGTCATCGAGTATCTGAAGCATTACGTTGAATACGTCAGGATGCGCCTTTTCAACCTCGTCAAAAAGAATTACGGAATACGGCTTTCTGCGCACTCTTTCCGTGAGCTGTCCGCCCTCTTCGTAGCCTACATATCCCGGCGGCGAGCCTATCAGCTTTGAAACGGAGTGCATTTCCATATATTCGCTCATATCTATTCTGATAAGCGCGTCCTCATCCGAAAACAGTGCATCTGCGAGAGCCTTGCACAGTTCTGTCTTGCCCACGCCCGTCGGCCCGAGGAACAAGAACGAGCCTATCGGACGACGCGGGTCGGCAATACCTGCTCTTGAACGTCTTATCGCCCTTGAAACGGCACTCACTGCTTCGTCCTGCCCTACAACGCGCTCATGAAGCACATCTTCCATTTTGAGGAGTCTTTCTTTTTCTCCCTCGGTTATGCGTGATACCGGTATGCCTGTCCAGAACGAAACGACGTCCGCTATATTTTCCGGCGTTACCTTGAGCTTTACGGCAAGCTGTTCACGCTTGAACTCCTCAAGATTTTTTTCGATTTGCGTTCTTATGCGTCTTTCCTCGTCCCTGCATACAGCCGCCTGCTCAAAATTTTGCTCTTCAACCGCTTTCTTTTTGCTTTCGGATGCTTTTGCAAGCTGTTCCTCGAGAGCCTTCATGGGCGGCGGCTCAATGTGTGCCGAAAGACGTACTCTTGAGGATGCCTCGTCTATTACGTCTATCGCCTTGTCGGGCAAAAATCTGTCGGAAATATATCTTGTTGTAAGTGTTACGGCGGCTTTTATCGCCTCGTCGCTTATTTCCACGCCATGATGCTGTTCGTACTTTCCCCTTAACCCCTGAAGAATTTTAACCGTCTCGTCATATGATGGTTCAGGTACGTTTACAGGCTGGAAGCGTCTTTCGAGCGCCGTATCCTTTTCAATGTATTTTTTATATTCCCTTGCAGTCGTTGCCCCTATTGTCTGTATCTCGCCCTTTGAGAGTGCGGGTTTTAATATATTTGCCGCATCAACAGAGCCTTCCGACGCTCCGGCACCCACTATCGTGTGTATCTCGTCAATAAACAGTATAACGTTGCGGTTCTTTTTCACCTCGTCTATGAGCTGGCAAATTCTGTCCTCAAACTCGCCTCTGTATTTCGAGCCTGCAACGATTGCGCCCATTTCAAGCGAAAGTATATCCTTATTCTTTATTATGTCCGGAACATTGCCCTGAACGATTCTTTGAGCAAGCCCCTCTGCTATAACCGTTTTGCCCACTCCCGGCTCGCCTATAAGCACAGGATTGTTCTTAGTTCTGCGGCAAAGTATCTGAAGCACACGCTGTATCTCATTTTCTCTGCCTATTACGGGGTCGAGCTTACCCGCTCTTGCCGCCTCGCAAAGATTTTTTGTGTATTTTTGCAGTATTGATGTTGATTTCTCGGGTTTTTCGGTTTCTTTTTGTGCAGGCTGTTCCTTGTCGCCGCCGTAAAGCTCCTTGAACGTGTTTATTATTTCATCGGGCTTGCCGCCGAGCTGAACTATGCACTTTACAGCCTCACAATCTTTATCCTTGAGCAGAGATACGGCTATATCCTCAGTATTTATTACATCCGTTCCGAGCAGCTTTACTTTATTCATACAGCGCTGGAATACGGATTTTGCTTTCGTCGTGTACGAAATTATATTTGTATAAATGATGTCCGCCGCTTTATTCTGCTGTGACACTATTTCTTTTGCGTTTTCAAGCGTTATGCCCATTTCCTTGAACACAAACTGAACATCAGAAACGTCATGCAAAAGACCGAGCAGAATATGTTCCGTTCCGACAAAATTCTGCTTCAAAAGACGAGCTTCTTCTGCCGCACAATCCAGAACCTTTTTCGCATTATCGGACATATAATTAAACATTTCCATAAGTTTTATCCTCCTTTTCTATTTTTAACCGCTTTTTAAGGATAATATATCATGTCATCAAATCATTTTCCTGAGTACGGGAGCAACGTTTTCACGCATTATTCTTGCTCTCACATCGTCCGCAATCTCATTCTCCAGAGAAAATCTGACGCTGTATCTGTCAACATAGCCGTTCTGACCATATAAAAACAGCTCATCCGCAAAATCGGCGTCTATATCTATTATCCCAAGCTCTGCTCCCATGCGAATATTTGATACGTGCGTCATAAATTCCTTCAGGTCAAGCCGCCTTGCAACGGCAAGCACGCCGAGCGAACGCCATACAATATTGTATATCTCGCGCTCTTTTGTGCTCACGAGCTCGCTCCTGCATTCATCCTCAGCCTCGATTGCCATGTCCACGGCAGTCTTTATATAATTCACTGTTTCATCTTCCGTTATTCCGAGCGTAAATATGTTGGTTATCTGATAAAACGCTCCGAACGAAACGTCTCGCTCTCCGAAAAACGGCTTGAGATTTGCTCCCTCTCCCGCAAGCCGCTCTGTCAGCTTGCCGAGCCCGTTTGTCATTGCAAGCGCCGGCAGATGCACAAGCGCGCCTGCCTTCATCGCCGTACCGGCACAAAACGGAACAGCCGTTAAAAAGCCGTACTTTTCAGACGCCGCAAACGGGATCCTCCTTGAAAGTGCGTTCATTGTCTCACAAGCATTTTTATACGCCGAGTCGATATCACAGCCGTCCTTTATCGACTGCACAAGTATATGCTCAGATTCGTTCGTAACAATGCTCGTTCCTTTAGCCGAGTTTGTAAATGCCATTCTCTCGTATTCCGTGCCGCCCGTGCGCACATTGCAGCAATTTTCATCACACCAATACAATATATCGCATTTCTCCGCTTTATTTATGTTGAGCGTGTCGTATTTGTCCTCTCCCCACTCCCCGTCGCATACCGATTTTACATTTCTGTTTATATCCTCTGCATCGTCGGGTGAAAATCGGCTCACAAACGGCACGTCCTTTACATTTCTGAAAAAACGCACGCTCGTCTTGAACACAAACATTCGCTCATCTTTTTTATCCATCATTCTTCGCCTCGTGTTTGCCTGCCTCAAGCTCGGCTATTTTATCTCTGAATTTAGCCGCATTCTCGTAATCCTCCCTCTCAACGCACTGCTTGAGGAGAAGCTTGAGCTTCAATATCTGATTTCTATCCGGCACGGCGTCATTCTGCGGCTTTTCGCTTTGGGCACTCACTGCCGAGGGCTTTGTTATGCTCTCTACAAGAGGCTTGATCATATCCTCAAAGCTCTCATAACAATCCTCACACCCAAGCATGAACGTTTTCGCAAACTCCTTATACGTCATGCCGCAGCTCTTGCATATTCTTTCCGCCTGCTCGTTCTTATCACTCTCGGACTGCTGCCTGCTGAGATTTGCCGCCCTTATATCGTTGACAAGCGCAAGTATCGCAGCACCCGAAGGGTTTTCCTTTATTTTTCTCTCGTCCGCGCATTTATCACATATAAAGCGCTGACTCTTATTACCGTTTATATCTATATTTATACAAACATTTGCGGGTCTTTTCCCGCACAGCTGACACATCATATTATACCTCCGTTCCCCGGAATGTCAATATCCTCACTCCGCAAACAATTCCATGCCTTGCCCTCGCTCATTATGAGTCGATAAGCTCAAGCATCATCGCCTTGAGCATCTCTGCTCTCTTGTGCGATATCTCTTCGATATTGTCACCCAGGAGCTCATCCTTTATTGCCGCCGACATTATTTTCGCCTCTCTTTTCGTAATAAGCTCCCTCTCGTATAGTCCTCTTAACACCTGCATACATTGCGCCTCACTGCACCTTTCGCCTATATTATTTATGATATGCAGTATATACTCGTTACTTGCCATGTCTATGCTCGTGATCCTTATATACCCTCCGCCACCCTTTCGACTCGTAACAACATATCCTCTGTTTACTGTAAATCGCGTTGCAAGTACATAGTTTATCTGCGACGGCGCACAGTTGAAATGCCCCGCAAGCTCGTTCCTCTTCAGCTCAAGCTCGCCGTTCTGCTGCTCTATAAGCTCTTTTAAAAATAATTCTATTATATCGCTTGTATTCTGCATCGTTGTCGCCTTCCTTACTGTCGTCTGTATTTGACTGACTTTGACTATTATACTATATTATCTGATTTTTTGCAACTGTTATTTTTTGTATTTATTTTTTCTCGGGGCTGCGCCCCGCACCCTGCCAAGCCTTTGAAAAGGCTTGACCGAAACTTTAAACACTTTGTATAAGGC
>CAMEIT010000108.1 GCA_945918795.1 uncultured Clostridia bacterium
TTCAAGAGAAAGATTTGTAACATCGTCCACGATACCGATTGTAAAGCCGTTTTTAGGTTCATCCTTAGCAAGGTTATCGTAAACTGCGAAAATGCTTTGCGGAGGTGTATCCTTTGAGCCGAGACCGTAACGTCCGCCTACAACCTTTGCGTTAACGCCGTTTGTAGCAAGAGCCGTAACAACGTCAAGATAAAGCGGTTCGCCGAGAGAACCCGGTTCCTTTGTTCTGTCAAGAACAGCTATCTTCTTTGCTGTCTTAGGAAGAACGTCAATGAGCTTGTCTGCTCTGAAAGGTCTGTACAAACGTACTTTTATAAGACCAACCTTTTCGCCGTGAGCAAGCATATAGTCGATAACTTCCTCTGCAACGTCGCAAACAGAACCCATTGCAACAATAACTCTGTCTGCATCCGGAGCGCCGTAGTAGTTGAACAGCTTATAATCTGTACCGATCTTAGCATTAACCTGATTCATGTAATCTTCAACGATATCCGGGAGTGCATCATAATACTTGTTGCAAGCTTCTCTGTTCTGGAAGAATATATCGCCGTTTTCAGCCGAACCACGAAGAACAGGATGTTCAGGATTTATAGCTCTTGCACGGAATGCAGCAACTGCATCCTGATCTATCATAGACTTAAGATCTTCATAATCCCATACTTCAATCTTCTGAATTTCGTGAGAAGTACGGAAGCCGTCAAAGAAATTGATAAACGGAACTCTGCCCTTTATTGTTGCCAAATGAGCAACAGCGCCGAGGTCCATAACTTCCTGCGGATTTGATTCTGCAAGCATTGCGTAGCCTGTCTGACGGCAAGCATAAACGTCGGAATGATCTCCGAAAATGTTGAGTGCGTGCGAAGCAACGCAGCGTGCCGAAACATGAATAACGTTAGGAAGCAGTTCACCTGCTATCTTATACATATTCGGGATCATGAGAAGGAGACCCTGAGAAGCTGTATAAGTTGTTGTGAGAGCGCCGGCTGCCAGAGATCCGTGAACCGTACCTGCTGCGCCTGCCTCAGATTGCATTTCCATAACTTTGACTTTTTCGCCGAAAATGTTCTTAAGACCTGTTGCAGACCATGAGTCTGTAAGTTCAGCCATAACACTTGAAGGCGTGATCGGATAAATAGCAGCAACCTCTGTAAACGCATAGCTTACGTGAGCAGCGGCTGTGTTACCATCCATGGAAATCTTTTTTCTGACCATGTTTTTTCTCCTATATTTAAATTAAATTTTTGTCTATATAAGAATACACAATATTCTATGCTAATATTGTACCACTTTTAGGTTAAAATGTAAATATTTTTTAACATCGTTTTCTATAATTTTTTGTTAACAAATGCAGTTTTATACACAAAACGGATTCAACAAGGCTCAAAAACGTATTTTATGCGGTATTTATGAAGCGGAATCGAGTTTTGACGGCGTATCTTTTTTGCCGAAGAGCCTCAAAAGCACCGCAACTGCCGCCACCGACAAAACAAGCTCAGCCGCAAGCTGTGCATAAGCCAATCCGTAAAGCGGGAATATTTTGTTGAGAATATAAAGTGCAGGTATTTCGAGCACGATTTTTCTCAGCAATGCGAACACAAACGACTTTCCGCCCATTCCGCACGCCTGAAATACGCCTACCGCAAGAAAATCGATGCACAAAAACGTCAATCCCAGACACATTCCCTGCAAAAATTTTGTTCCGTAATGCACAACCGATTCGTTCTTCATAAAGAGCGCCACAACACCGTTTGCACCGAAGTAATACCCGCACGTTACAAGAAGTGAAAATGACAGCGCGATCATAGCGGTAAACGAAATCGATTTCTTCAATCTTTCCGTATTTCCGTTGGCATAGTTATACCCCACAAGAGGCATTATCCCTTGAGAAACGCCGAGCGCAATGTACAAAGGTATCATGTTCACTTTGGATGCTATACCCATAGCCGCAACCGCGTCCGGTCCGTAAGACGATGTAAAGTTATTCAGCACAGTCATTCCCGTAACATTGAGCAGATTCTGTACCGCGGCGGGGATTCCAACTGCGCACACGCCGACAACTATCGTCTTTTTGACTGTGAGCATTTTCGGATTGATGCACACATATGTATTGCGTCTTTTTACATAAAGCAGTACAAAGAAGTACGCGCACGCAAAGCAGTTTGAAACAAACGTCGCAAGGCCTGCGCCTGCAGCCCCCATATTCAATCCACACGGCAAAATAAAAACGGGGTCAAGTATAATATTCAATATACATCCGCTCATTGTACCGAGGCTTGCGTGAAGTGCCGAGCCTTCCGACCGCACGAGATATGCCATTACAACGTTCAGAATCGCCGGTACAGCGCCGAATGTAGTTGTCCATTTAAGATACTCAGCCGTTGCATCAAACGTCTGTGCGTCGCTTCCGAGCACTACAAGCAGGTTTTTGCTGAACAATGTATATCCGACAGAAAACAAGCATCCGAACAGAAGCGCAAAGTAAAATCCGAATGCCGAGCTTTTGTAAACAGTATCATAATCCTTTTGTCCGAGTGCTCTGCTCATCATGCTCGATGCGCCCACGCCGAACAAATTATTCACCGCATTAAATGCAAGCAATACGGGTGCGGCTATTGTCACTGCGGAGTTTTGTATTGGGTCATTGAGCATTCCCACAAAGTATGTATCCGCAAGGTTGTAAATCACCATAACGAGCGAGCTTACAACAGTAGGTATGGCAAGCGTCATTACGGCTTTTGGTATAGGTGTTTTTTCAAAGAGTTGTATTTTATCTGTGTTTTTCATATATGCTTGTGCTTTTGCAATCAGGTTTTCTTAAATATCAGACCTCCGTATGCGGGCAGATCTGCTTCAATAATATAAGTTCTGCCTGAAATCGGGTTATTTTTATTCTTATACAGTGCGCGGCTTTTCAATTCGCCGTTTACTATCCCCGTACCTCCATAGCAGTATTCATCAGTCGTCAGTATTTCCTTGTATGTACCCTTCTGCGGCACCTTGATCTTATAATTGTTATGCCGCGTCGGTGAAAAGTTCAATACGACAGTCAGCTCTTCCCCGGCAATGTTCTTTCGTCTGTAAGATATGATGTTGAATTCATTCTGATTCGCCTCTATCCATTCAAACCCGTCCCAGCCATCATCAATTTCCCAAAGCTGGCTATTTTCCAAATAAAAATGATTAAGTCTGCGAACAAAGCGGCTCATCTCAGTATGGCGCGGATATTTCAGCATAAACCATTCAAGCTGATTTTCATAATCCCATTCCCTGAACTGCGCAAACTCATTGCCCATAAAGCTGAGCTTTTTGCCGGGCAAGGTCATCATGTACATGAGAAAAACGCGCATACACGAGAATTTTTCATCGTAGCTTCCGTACATTTTATCTACAAGCGACTTTTTTCCGTGTACTACCTCATCATGAGAAACGGGCAGTATATAATTTTCTCCGAAAGCATACATCATCGGGAACGTCAGCTTATTGTATATAAACTTTCTGTCCTCGGGTGCTGTCGAAACGTACTCAAAAAGGTCATTTGACCAGCCCATGTTCCATTTGAAGTTGAATCCGAGGCCTCCCGAAAAAACAGGCTTTGTGACCGTTCCCCACGATGCGGATTCCTCCGCAATCATCAGTGCCTCGGGAAATTCCGCAAACACCGCCGTATTGAGCTTTTTGAAGAACTCCACTGCCTCAAGATTTCTGTTATCGCCGTATTTATTCGGTTTCCATTCACCCGGCGCTTTGTCGCAGTCAAGATAGAGCATAGACGCCACTGCATCGATTCTCAAGCCGTCCACATGATATTTTCTGAACCAAAACAAAGCATTTGAAACAAGAAAGGATATTACTGCGGGCTTCCCAACGTCAAAAAAGCGTGTTCCCCAGCCTTTATGCTCCATTCTGAACGGATCCGAATATTCATAAAGCGGCTCACCGTCAAACTCGTACAAGCCGTGCTCATCCTTCGGGAAATGCGCCGGCACCCAATCAAGTATTACGCCTATTCCCGACTTATGAAGTCTGTCAACGAAATACATAAAATCCTGCGGCGTGCCGAATCTTGATGTCGGTGCATAATATCCGCACACCTGATACCCCCACGAGCCGTCGTACGGGTGCTCCATGATCGGCAACAGTTCGACGTGTGTATACCCCATATCCTTGGCATATTCCGCAACGGAATCGGCAATATCTCTGTAATTCAGATAATGCTTGCCGTCACTTGTGCATTCTCCGTCCACGGTTTTCCATGAGCCGAGGTGCATTTCGTAAATATTGAGAGGCGCACTGTAAAAATGATCTTCCGAACATTTGTTCAATATGCTTTTCCTATCCGCAAGCCACTGAGAATCACTCCACTCAAACCCGTTTATATCCCATACCACAGACGCCGTGTTCATAAGCGTTTCATCGTAAAGTGCATACGGGTCCGCTTTCAGATGCGTGCCGTTCTTGCCTGTTATGCTGTATTTGTATCTGCTTCCGTTGAGCTTTTGCTTCGTCTTTATTTCGACTTGCCATATTCCCGAGCTCTCTCTCTCGGACATTTCCAATTTCTTGTCCCAGCCGCAAAAATCCCCCGTAACCGAAACCGACTCCGCTTGCGGCGCCCATACCCTGAATACCGTTTCGTACTGACCGTCTTCGGTGCTGTAAGAATGCGCACCTAAAAAATCGTATGCGTAATAATTCGTGCCTTGATGAAACAAGTATACGGGCAACTCCATAGATAAATTTTCAGCGTCGCTCATGCCTTTCCCTCCGTTTTGTTTCTTGTTGTGCTTCCTTTGTCATCCCGGTTACTTTTTCTCTTCTTCCTTAATTTTTATTATAACTCAAACATTTCCTTTATTCAAGTAAATTTTTTTGAGACTTCTTTCCGGGGCTGCCGCCCCGCGCCCTGCCAAGGCTGCTTTTTCGTGAGGCTCCGCCTCACACTCCGCAAGCCCCTTTCCGGGGCTGCCGCCCCGCACCCTGCCAAGGCTGCTTTTTCGTGAGGCTCCGCCTCACACTCCGCAAGCCTTTGAAAAGGCTTGACCGAAA
>CAMEIT010000109.1 GCA_945918795.1 uncultured Clostridia bacterium
AGTGCGATTACGTAGGCATAGCTTCGGGTAACGATGAGCGGAATAAAATGGAAAAAGCGGGATTTCATACTGTAAAATCCGAATTTGTGAATGCGCCTGTAATAAAAGAGTTGCCGATGACGCTTGAATGCAAATTGATTGAATACAATCCGGAAAATTGCATTTTGCTCGGAGAGATAGTAAATGTTTCGGCTGATAAGAGTGTGCTTGACGAAAACGGAAAAATCGATCCCGACAAGCTTCGTCCCATAACATTTGACCCTGTTCATAACACGTACAGAGTAATAGGCGACGTTGTCGGAAACGCATTCAGGGACGGACTTAAATTAAGATAATATCGTCAACATAAAGTCAAAGGAGACAAAGGGCATATGGCTCAACACGTCAAAGCATTGGAAAAAGGCTTTGGCATGGCGGCGTGAAAATGATATTGATAACGGAGGACAAGCTTTATGAATGATGTGTTGGAAAATATAATTACAAGGCGGAGCATAAAGAAATATAAACCCGACGCGGTGCCCGATGAAATAATCGAGCGCATTGTAAATGCGGGAACATATGCGGCTTCGGGCATGAACAGACAATCACCTATAATCATTGCGGTAACAAACAAGGCGCTCAGAGACAGACTTTCGCAAATGAACGCAGAAATTATGGGCAGAAAGGGAATGGACCCGTTTTACGGTGCGCCTGTTGTGCTGATAGTTCTTGCCGATAAAAACATACCGACTCACGTATATGACGGAAGTCTTGTCATGGGCAATATGATGCTTGCGGCACATTCACAGGGACTCGGCAGCTGTTGGATTCATCGTGCAAAGGAAGAGTTTGGGAGTGCTGAGGGCAAAAGCTTATTGGCTGAGCTTGGCATCAAAGGTGATTATGAGGGAATAGGGCATTTGATTCTCGGTTATGCGGACGTCAATGAGCCTCAAGCGTCAAAGCGTAAAGAAAATTATATATACTATGTACGCTGATAAAACGTAAATAATAAAGCCGGCATTTGCTTTTGAATAGCAGGGCCGGCTTTTGCAGTTGATGATTGATAATACAAAAACGAGTCCTCAACTTCAGAATTACGTGTTGTGGACTCGCTTGGTGCCGAAGACCGGACTTGAACCGGTACGATTTTTAGGTCCCAGGATTTTAAGTCCTGTGCGTCTGCCTATTCCGCCACTCCGGCATGATTGAAATATCTCAATATAACGTTATTATTATATCACAATAATTTCATTATGTCAATCGAAAATGTCCGTCAGTCGATTTTTTTGCTCTTGTGATTGTTTGACTGTGTAAATACGGGCAAAATCCGTATAAAACCTGCTTGCGCGGCAATAATGAATTATGTGATATGAAGAAAAATTTTCGGTTTATGTGAAAAAATATATTGACTTATTTTGAAAAAGATTTATAATATTATCTATGTGAATATTTATTTCTAAGGAGGACTTATTAATGGATAGATTAAAAGGTAAGGTTGCAATCGTAACAGGTTCCACAAGCGGAATCGGTGTTGGAATTGCAAAACTGTTTGCATCGGAAGGTGCTAAGGTTGTTATTTGCGGACGCCGTGAGGCAAAAGGTCAGGCGGTTGTTGACAGCATAGTTAAGGAAGGCGGAGAGGCTTATTATCATTTCATGGATATTACGGTAATCGAGAGCATCGATGCTTTGCTTAAGGATACGGTTGAGAAATACGGCAAAATCGATATATTGGTAAATAATGCCGCTAATGTAGGATTGAAGGACGGCCGCGTTGATGAGCTTACGTTGGAAATGTGGGATAACATTTTCCAGAGTGATATTCGCGGTACTTTTTATGCAATTAAGAGCGTACTGCCTTACATGAAGGAAAATAACGGCGGTTCTATTATCAATATCGGTTCTATGGCTTCATGCGGCGGCGATTTGGGCTCAACAGCTTACGCTTGCGCAAAGGCAGGAGTTGATATGCTCACAAAGTCTACCGCACTCCAATACGGCAAGGACAACATTCGTTGCAACTGCGTTCGCCCGGGATTGATTGTAACTCCCGAGAACGAAGCTTATGTTCCGCAGGTTCTGAAGGATATTTTCCTCAACAACATAATGGTAAATCGTTATGGTTGCCCGGCAGATATTGCCAATATGTGCGTTTACCTCGCATCTGATGAGAGCGAATACTTTACAGGTCAAGTTGTTACGGTTGACGGCGGCTTGAATGCTCACGTTTCTACTGTTGGTCAGTTTAAGGAAATGAAATCACGTACATGGTAATTGAGGAGCTTTACCTTAACCCATGAATTGATACTCGTTTGAGGCTTTGCTTCATTCGGGTATTTTTTTATGAGCTTTTGCCTTATTAAACAGTAGGATAAGTCAATTTTACAATACAAAAAGGCATTTAATTAAAAATCAAATTATTTATAATATATAACATTCTGAAGATGTTTTGAAGAAATTGTTTGCTGTATTTTCGGTAAAACAAAATATAAAATTATTTCTGAAATTAAAATAGGAGTGTGATTATTGTGAAAAAATTAAAGAGAATGATACTCGCGGCGACTATGGCGGCTGTAATGCTTATTTGCGGCTGTTCAACTTCCACACCTGACATGACGCCGCATGAGACCGACACTATTCCTACTGCCGAACCGACACCTTCTGCCGATACAAAGATAGTGCTGAATAATCTTGACAGTGAAATTGAGCTTGAAGTGCGCGACTCAAAGCTCATGATAAACAGGCTTTCAATGTCGGAATCGGGCAAAAATCTTGTTGCCCAAAATTCCGAGTTTGCTCTGCCTGCAATGGTTGACGTACTCTACACGAAGCTCGGTTTTGTCGGAGCTATAAATGTGCCCTGTACATGGACATATACGGGGAATCGCGTATATGAAGCGGAAGAAAAATCGATAAAACAGATCGTTGCGGAATACACGTTTGAAGAGCAGGAGAAAAACTTGGTTATTCGTGTAAACTGCATTTCACGCCCGTCGCTTGCCGGACCGTTTGAATTTTATACGGTAGTTGAAAACAGAAATCCTGCGGACGCAGACAAAGCCTACTATATCATTCCGAGAGATTATGCCTCTCTGACGCTCGGTGCTACCGAAAAGGATATTACGGTATGGTCGATTAAGAAGGAAAGCAGTATTGCGGAAGGATGCGTTGACAATGACCCCGAGGGGACAGTTGTCGAGGGTACGGGAATATACAAATACACATATAAGTATGATGCCGAGAAAGGCTTCCCGAATGTAAAAACGACTGCATGGACTACAACAAAATTCTTTTATAACAAAGACGAATACATTCCGATGCTTTATGCCGATATTGATTCGGAGTGCGGCGTGTACATGACGATAGAATCAACATCGGGTAAAATCACTGCAAAAGAGGGTAATAACAAAAACGAGCTTGAGCTTTCGGCATCGAGTGATTATTCCGAAAAGGACGATGAAAATATATTCAAAACAAAGCTTATGGGCACACAGAGCGTGAAGCTTCCGCCCGTTTACATCGGTGTGTATGACGGTGATACAGATGACGGAAGCAACGTATTCAAGTCGTGGTTCTTTGATTGTAAGGCGCCCGATAATCTTAAGAATGATCCTCGTGAGCCTTTGTCTGAAATGGATATGCAGAACGGTTTGACAGGCGCTGATTACGGCATTGAGTCTATAAAATGGGATTACGGCTGGTGGACAACGCACGGCTTTGAAGCGCCGTATTCTTATGAGGGATCGTGGATATTGAGAAATCCGGCTGTTATTGCGGAAATTGAAAGATACGGATGTAAAACACTCGAAGAATTCGGCAGGCTCGTAAATGAAAAAGGCCTCAACTGGACAATGTACCTTCTTTTGCACGAAAACCTGGATCTGAACGGAAAACCGACTGCCGATGTAGGTGAATTCAGTTCATTGATTCATCCCGAGTGGTTTTCGGACAGAGCTGCTGTCGGAGGTGCATCGGCTGACCTCGGGAATGAGGAATGCCTCGAATATCTCAAAAAGACAATGGCTGATTTTATGAATAAGAACAGCATAAAAACATGGCGAAGTGATTTTGAACCAATATGTTATTCGTCTGATAAAGAAAATCGTCACAGCGCTGACGGAACGGATGTCATGTATTGGTGTTCGGAAGGGTTCAGGGAGCTTATTGAATACTTGCAGGAAAATGTTGAGGGCTTCAGATATGAGAGCTGCTCGTGCGGAGGCTCGATGAAAGACCTTTTTACCGCAACTCTCGCAACAATAATTAACTGCGACGATTCTTCAAACTATCTCAGCCTTAGGACTTCATTCTATGACAGCTCGTACGTAATTCACCCGTCACAGCTTCAGATGATATGCAATCCCGATACCTTCAATACATATATTGCAACCTGCTTGCCGCATTATAATCAGGAGGATTTTCCCGAGGATTTTGATTTGCATTCGGCTGTGCTCGATATGGGATTCCGTTCAACAGTGCTTAGCGGACCGATGTGGGGGTCGTGGACAGGAACACTGATGTTTGATTATTATCAAAAATATTCAACTATGTTCGCAGAAAAAATTCGGCCTCTCGTTCGTAATGGGGATTTGTATCACATTCTCCCAAGACCTGACGGCATAAACTGGGACGGCATTATGTATTCCGATAAGGATTCCGAAAATGAAATAAAGGGCGCTGTGTTCTTGTTTAAGCCTTCATTGGAGGCCGGAAACGTAAAAAATATCGTGCTCAGAGGCCTCGATAAGGATACTCTTTATAACCTCACTTTTGAGGATCGCCCCGAACAGAATGTAACTCTCTCGGGCGAAATGCTCATGACTGTCGGTATAGACGTTGTGATTGAATACATCGGCTCCGAAATTATCTGGATAACCGAAGCTTGAAATTTTTTCATGGGGACTTTTGAAAGAAGTCAGTAATAATCTCTTCGAGATTATTACGCGATGCCCGAAAACTTTAAAACGCTTTGCGTCTCCTCATCTCCTCGCCAAGAGTACGGCTTCGGAGATGAGGATTTAATTTACGTTT
>CAMEIT010000110.1 GCA_945918795.1 uncultured Clostridia bacterium
TTTTCCTTCGGAAGTTGTCAAACTGAAAGTAAAATCCGGTAGCATTTTCACTGTTATGCTTTGACCGCCAAGGTCATAAACCGTTGTTCCGTTTTCATCAAGTCCTACATCCGATATAAACCGGTCACGTATTGCGTCGGCTGTTGTACCGCGAATTTTTGCGTATTTGTCCAGCTCCTTATACTTCTCTGCAAACAGCATAGCCGCACGACTGTTGTTGTACATTATTGCGTCACGGAATGTGCGCAAAGGCGGAGCGTCATTGCCGGAAATAGACGAACGCCATTTGGGTGCTATTTTGGTGTATTCTTCCATCAGCTCGTCGCTTCCGTATCGGCAGATAGGGTATGCAAGATACATTTTCTTGCTTTTTCCCGATAACCCCAAGCAAGCGACGGCGATGGTTTTTAATGCATTCTGAAAAGAATTCTTGTCAATCATATCAAGAAGCGGATGTAACTCGGGTCTTATTTGAGGTTTGTTATAAGGAAGTATATCGGGGTCTTCATACATTCGTTTCTCGTTTTTGGATTCGTGCGCACACAAAAGATATGCAAGTATGTA
This sequence comes from uncultured Clostridia bacterium, assembly GCA_945918795.1. Lineage (GTDB taxonomy): Bacteria > Bacillota > Clostridia > HGM11327 > HGM11327 > SIG351. Next base: position 565 of record CAMEIT010000110.1, read on the forward strand.
AGAGGGTACCTTATTTCCTGCAGTATCGACAATTTCGGGCAGACAAATTGAAGAATATAAATCATCGCACTTAACTTCAACCTGGTTTGGAGATAATCCGTCAGTCTTCATTAGCTCTACTGCGATTCTCTCGATTTCGGACAGTTTATTTGCCTTACCGGGACATCTTTCGAGAAGATATGTGTCTTTTATAATACGGTTCACAGCTTTCTTTCCGTTCTTGGTATTTTCCAAAGAATCAAACAGTTGCTTTATAAGCTCGTCATCAATATTCTTGCCATGTAATATCAGTAACTCTGCGACAGCATTGCACTCTGTGGCTGACGGTGTGCCGTCAAATACTTTAAGCATTCGGGCGACCATATCAGTAGCCTGTTCAGCATTTACAACATTTGCATATCCACTTGTTAACGTTTTTCCCTGTCTTGTCATGAATAGATTAAATCGTTCTTCGTTAGATAGAGAATCCCATACTTCTTTTGTAAGAATATATTGCTTTATAGCGCCATCGCTCATATTTGAAACATACTTAATGATTTCAGGAATGAGCTTTTTGGGTAAATTATCTCCAAAGCAGTTTTTATAAATGAGCTGCGCATTTCCCTCAATATTGAGCGATTCCAAATTTTCGCAGTCTTCAAAAACGTACTCGTCAATGCTTGTCACACCATCGTGTATGGTTATACTTGTGAGGCTTTTGCAATACCTGAATGCACCATATCCAATGCTCGTCACGCTGTCGGGTATGGTTATACTTGTGAGGCTTTTGCAACCACCGAACGCCCTATCTCCAATACTTGTCACGCTGTCGGGTATGGTTATACTTGTGAGGCTACTGCAACCCTCGAACGCATAATTTCCAATGCTTGTCACGCTGTCGGGTATGGTTATACTTGTGAGGCTCTTGCAACCACTGAACTCAGACGATTCAATGTTTGCCACGCTGTCGGGTATGGTTATACTTGTGAGGCTTTTGCAATTACTGAACGCTTGCCATCCAATTTTCTTCACTCTGTCGGGTATTGTTATACTTGTGAGGCTTGTGCAATCCTCGAACGCACTCTCTCCAATGCTTGTCACGCTGTCGGGTATTATTGCCTCTGTTTCTCCGTTCTCTACTTTGCATTTTTTAAGAACACCGTTACCAATTGAAAATTTCATAAAAACTCTCCATTCTTGTTTAATCGTGTTGATTATTAATTCTTTATTATCAAAAAAGAATTAATAATCAACAATTGTTAACTTCAAAATCAAAACGCTCGTCAAATTCTATAAATTCTATATTAAAATTATAGCAGTTTTTGTCACAAAAGTCAAGGCTAAATATATAATTATAAAGATGTTTTGGGGAAAACAGAATAATAATAAGGGCGTTTTTCTATGTCCGGAATGCTTACTTCCTGCAATTCCCGTATACTGCATATAATTTATTATGAAAATTTATTAGTGCGATTCTTTCAGATTATTTTAAAAGGTATTTTGTGTTGCTTTGCATATTTGAGTGCACAAGAGTTTTTCGAAGCATTAATCACTAAATCCTGACACTCGTCAAATACTTCCTTTTCAATTTTGGTCACAGAGTCCGGAATAGTTATGCTTTTTAGATTCGTGCAACTGCTAAATGCCATTTTACCTATACTTGTCACAGAATCGAGTATAGTTACGCTTTCGAGATTTTTGCAGCCCAAAAATGAAATATCTTCTATTCTTTTCACGGAACTTGGTATAGTAACGCTTTTAAGACTGTTGCATTCGACAAATGCCTCGCATCCGATGACAGTAGCCGTATCGGGAATAACTATGTCCTTTTCTTCGCCCTTATATCTTACAAGAATACCATTGATAACTACGAAGTCATCAGGGTATTCCTGAAGCCATTTTGTACCGTCGAAAGCATTCTCAATTATTGTTGCCGAATTCGGTATCGATATATTTGTGAGATTTTCACAGTCAAGGAACGCATTCAGACCGATAGTTGTCACTCCGTCGGGTACAACTATTGTTGTAAGGCTTGCACAGGATTCAAACGCACTTTCACCGATACTCAATACACTACCGGGGATCTCCACTGACTTGAGATTTGGGCAATAATCAAAAGTACCATAGCCAATACTTTTGATATTCTTAGGCAGCTTCACTGTTTCCAGATTGTAGCATCCTCTGAAAACACAACCACCCATCTTCTTTACGCTGTCCGGTATTGTTAATGAGTTAAGACTCGAGCATGATTCAAATGCATGGTCATCAATTGTGGTAACTCCGTCGGGTATAACTATTGATTCAAGTTTAGAGCATTCGCAGAATGCACTATTGCCGATTTTTCTTACGCTCGCGGGTATAGTAATACTTTTGAGTCCTGTACATCCACCGCACGAGTTTTTTATGTTTTCCAACATATTATCTATATTTTCGCCATCTTCACTTTTTGCTTTCTCCTTCATGGCTACCATCTTGGCAACATTTTTAATGTCGGACAAAAAGTTAGCAATATCTGCAGCACCATCGAACGCATGATCTCCAATAACAGTCACACCATCGGGTATTATTGCCTCTGTTTCTCCTTCTTGCACTTCACATTTTTTAAGAACGCCTTTTTTAATTATAAATTTCATAAAAACTCTCCTTTTGATTATTTTTTCGTTTTATTTTGTGCAGATCTGATTGTCAGCAGATTTTTTAGCCTGTGTATTTTGCGCCTTTTACACCTCTGCCCTTACAAGAATTAAAATCATTTCCGATTTACATATTACCGATATGCAAAACCAACAATTCCGATCAGCGCATAAGGCATAATAGCAGTTTATATAACGTACCTGCTCAAATCAAAGCCTTCCTCTTCAGCTTTTATTATAATTTCCTCATCGGACAGACGCTTTATCTTATCTGCTTCTAATATCATTGCAGGAGAAACTGCGAAGGCTCCCGTTCCAAAATGATCATATAAGTCCTGTCGTAATCTTCTGATATCTATGATTTGCTCCAAAATTAACACCTCCTTTTTTGATTTACAATTATTGCACATTGCTTATTATTGAGCTATTATCGGAATCCGGCTTTGAATTAAGCAAAACAAATTGAATGACAATGCTCTCAGACACACAGGTAACCGTGTACCGCGCAAAGCACGGTAAAATCCGAATCAGGATTAAGGTTTGAGGTTATTATAACATATCAGGTTAGACAGATAGTGTCATTGTAAGAAATTTTTTTAAACAACAGAAAAATGTCAAAAAATCATTTAATATATAATTATGTAACAATTTCGTATTCTTGCCCAGCGTTAAGAAGCCAATGTGCGAACTCCGGAAGTGTAGTAACAGTACAGTAAAGTATGCCTTAATGCGTGTATTCCGTAGGTTTTCTCAAATCCGCAATTCTTTTGTATAGTTTTGAAAGTATTAGCCAATTTTCTCGGCTTGACCATCGTGCCATTTGCGGTTGAAAGAACATATTTAAATGAGCCGGTAATTTCTTGTAAATGTCGCAACGCATCAAGAGCGGCATTATTTATCGAGATACACTTATATTCGGTGGTATCTCCACTAACATATGTATGTGGTCGGGACACGCTTCTGCTTCTATGATATTAACCTTTTTCTGCTCACACAATGTTCTCAATATTTTTCCTATATCCGCTTTTATCTTCCCGTAGATTACTTGTCTCCGGTATTTCGGTGCGAATACTATATGATACTTGCAATTCCACTTGGAATGTGATAAACTGTGATTGTCATTCATTTGACAGTCCTCCTTTTCGTTAATGATGTGGTTGCCAAACCCACTTTCATTATATCACAAGGAGGGCTTTCTTGTATCTAAAGATTTTTATTCCACCGCTTCAAGCGGTGGTTTATTGTGCTGAAGCTACAAACAAAAAATCCCCGATTTTCATCGAGGATTTCTGGAGGCGCCACCCAGATTTGAACTGGGGGTCAGGGTGTTGCAGACCCATATAATTGCATAAATAAACGGCTATATAATCGTATATATAGCCGTTTTACAATTGTTTAGCGATACAAAAGCGATACTATTTTATATCCCACTTAATTCAAATTCTCTTCCTCTCATCTTATTTAGCCACTCAATTAAAGCAGTTTCGGTTACGAATATTTTGTTGTTTATCTTGTACGACGGAAATCCCGATGTCCTCATTAATCGATATGTATTCGTTTTTCCGATTTTCAAAACTTCAGCTAATTCACTTGGTGTATATACTTTTATATCGGTTTTAGTGTTTTCTGATTGTACCATAATTACCTCGCTGTTCTAATTCATTCAGGTATGAATTGTCGATAGATATTTCCATATATAACTGCTCCTTTCTATATAGAATTAAACTCTTGCACCCCGCCGTAATTGCGGTTGCATATATAGTATGATAGAGTTTTCCTTTTCTGTTAAATTCTCCTACAACTTTTTTTCAAATGATATTGTATTATCACT
>CAMEIT010000111.1 GCA_945918795.1 uncultured Clostridia bacterium
ACATCTTTAGCAAATATGGATATTCTTTTTTGCCTCTTAAGTTCCCATCTATGGGAGCAAGTCCCCGCCCTACAATGCGAGATAAAACACACCTTCTGTTTTGCGTACATATCGTTACAAAATATGCACCTGCAGAACCGTAATCATAATTGTCAAGACGAGGATGCTTTCTTTGCGGCAATTCTTTTTCTTTATCCATTTTCATCCCCCATATCATTATAACATGAATCGGCAGAGGAAAACAGCCTCTCCGCCGATATTTTTGTGCTTGCAAATTCTCCGTTAAGGAGAACAGAGAAATTTGTATGCGGCTTTTTATATTTGCAAGAGCTTTTACCGGAGATGATTGCTCGCATTGTTTGTTTCAAAAATAGACAGAGATAAAATACGGAGCCTGTGCCGCAACCGGATTGATTGTCATTTGTAAATTCTGTTTACATCCCGAATGTTATTTGCCCACATCGATTTTCTGATTGATATGTATATTTGATTACATATGGTTTTCTTGTTCAAAAAAACACATAAAACAGAAAAAAATATCCATAGAAATATTTGTTTCATAATGCTACAATTAATTTGCAGATATATTGAAAAAAATAAATTTTTTGTCTGCGGCAATTTGTTTTGCGGCTTGCGGTTTGGGAAAAATATTTTGCCTGCTTTGCCGTAAAACTGTTAAGAGAAAGGATTTTTTATGGAAAAGTTCAGAATGGGAATTATAGGCGTAGGCAACAGAGGCAGAGGTCTTCAGTTCACACTTTTGGCTATGGACGATGTTGAAGTTGTTGTTCTGTGCGATGAATACTTGGACAAGGCTGAGTATGCTGCAAGCGAAAATGAAGAGCGTACAGGCAAGAGACCGAAGGTTACTACCGATTATCATGAGGTCCTCGCAATGGACGATGTAGACGGCGTTGTAGTATCAACAGCATGGGAGCCGCATGTTACAATAGCAATAGACGCAATGAAAGCAGGCAAGCCTGTTTGTGTTGAAGTAGGCGGCGCTTATTCACTTAATGACTGCTTCAATCTTGTTCGCACATATGAAGAGACAAAGACTCCGTTCATGTTCCTTGAAAACTGCTGCTTCGATGAGACAGAGCTTTGGGTAACATCAATGGTACGTAACGGCTTGTACGGAGAGATAGTTCATTGCTCCGGTGCATATGCTCACGACCTTCGTGAAGAAATTATTTTCGGTAAGGAAAACCGTCATTACCGTCTGAGAAACTACCTCAACCGCAACTGCGAGAACTACCCGACACATGAACTCGGACCGATAGCAAAGCTTCTCGGAATCAACCGCGGCAACAGAATGGTATCGCTTGTTTCGATGGCTTCAAAGGCAGCAGGTCTGGAGGCTTTTGTAAAATCACGTAAAGACAGAGTTGACCCGGAGCTTCAGGGCAAGAAGTTTATGCAGGGCGATATTGTTACAACAATTATCAAATGCGCTCATGGCGAAACTATTCAGCTCAGACTCGATACCTCGCTTCCTCGTGTTTATGACAGAGCTTTTACTGTTCACGGCACAAAGGGTTACAGCGAGAACAAGACGATGTGTCTTGACGGTGAAGAGCGTTGGCGCAATATGAGAGAAGATCAGTTCAAGAAGTATCTGCCTGATTGCTGGGCAATGATGACTGAGGAAGGCAAGAGACTCGGCCATGGCGGTATGGACGGAATCGAGTTCAGATTGTTCGTTGATTGCGTAAGAAACGGCGAAGAAATGCCTATCGACGTTTACGATGCTGCATCTTGGATGTGCATTTCCTGCCTGACGGAAACATCAATAGCTCAGGGCGGTATGCCGCAGGAGATCCCGGATTTCACACACGGCGAATGGATCAGAAGACCTCTTAAAGACGTTGTTCCGCTTCCTGTTATCGAAGAGGAATAATTTTACTATATAAATAACAAATCAAGGCAGCTTTTGTTATACCGCGTTGACGTTTATATCATTATTGGCTGCCTTATTTAATTAATTTTCTTGTCAGAGTGAAAGGTGGACTGTTTATGAAACTTAAAAAAGCTTTTTCCGCAATAATTGCTTTGATTCTTCTGTTTTCTTTTTGTATAGGATGTGCGGGGAATCCGACACCGACGGAAAATGCTCCGTCAGCAACGCCTCAGCCGGATGAAGAAGAAACCGTTCTTTATTCGGGAGTCAACAAGCTTTCTCTTAAGGCAAGCGATGACGGACTTTATATTGTAGAATTATCGGGCGTGAATGGAGCTATTGTATCGGATTCGAGATATGATATGCTACAGAGATTTATATTCATGGTGCCCGACGGATACGATATAAAGAGCGGGGAAGAGATCCCCGATTCTTGCGAGCTTACAAAGCAAATGTATACTGCCGAGTGGAAGTACCGGGGCAAAACCGTATCTGAATTAACAGTCGACGGCGTCAACAAGACCGTTGCAAAATTTACTTTCAATGACATAAATACAAATACGGATTATATTATAACCTGTACGGGATACCCGGGAAATGACGGTATGTTTGAATTTCAGAATGATATTATAAACAACAGCGCCGCGGATATTTTGTACGAAGCAGGCAATTTCTTCTGCATAACAGGCATAGTGCCCGAAAATACACCCGTTGCATGGACTTTTGACAAGGAAGCTTGTACTGCTTCGGGCTTTGAATATATAGATCAAAATAAGCAGGAGATTGTAAGCTTAGGCGGTAACGGTATAGATAAAACAAGGATAAGCAGATTTGTCAAGGTTGAAACGGATACATCACCTTCAAGAAAAGGCAATCTGCCTATAATATATCTTGACTGCGGAGACAGCGGCGTAATCACGGCGCTTGAATGGTCATCCGGCACTGTCGGCGTTGAAAACGACTTGACAGGTATGAAGTATTATGTAAATCTTGCTTCAAATGAGACGGGCGGCGCATTCAAAACATACATAAGGTCGGGCAACACGATTTCTATGCCTGCTGTTTACTTTGGCTGTTATTCCGGCGATATTGAAGACGGTTCCAATATGTTCAAAAGGTGGTTTTTCAACTGCAAGACGAACTCAAAGCTCAGGGATAACGAAAAAGAGCCGTACATTCAGACGGACGATTATCTTTACGCATACGGAATTTCTTTGGAGACTCTTGCCGCGGCGGGTATTGAATCCATGAAATGGGATTACGGCTGGTGGAACGTAAACGGATTTGTATTGTGGTCAGGCTATGAGGGCTCATGGAAGCTGAGGTCTATTGGACTTAAAAATATGCTTCAAAATCTCGGCGTCGGGTTTGACGGATATGCTGATTATCTGGAAAACCTCGGACTTTCGTGGGCACTGTATGTTCCGCTTCACGATACATTGGATGACAATGGCGAAGTGATTGATACCGAGGGCGAATTTAATTCAATAACTCACCCTGATTGGTTCAGCACATACATGGCAGAGGGCGGCTCGGGTATGCCTGCCGATCTCGGAAATGAGGAATGCGTTGAATACATAAAGACGACGTTGCTTGAGCTTTTCAAGACAAACAAAATTACAACATGGCGCTCGGACCTTAATCCCATAAACCGTTTTTCCGATAATGTAAACAGACATATGTCGACCTACGGTGACAATGCTTCCGATGTTGCATATTGGTGTACGGTAGGATTCTTTGATATAGTTGATTATTTGTATGAGAATTATGATAAATTCAGATATGAAAGCTGTTGCAACGGCGGTGATATGAAGGATTTTATAACGGCTACACGTGCAATAGTCATTAACTGTGATGATAGCCAGAATTATCTCAGCCTCAGAACATCTTTTTATGACAGCAGTTATTGCTTCCACCCGACACAGCTCCAGCTTCCCGCAAACCCCGACAGAGCTATACCGTCACATCCTACCTTCTGGCCAATCGTTGAATCAGATCAGGAGGACCTCGATGAGGCGCTTATGAAAATGGCAATGAGAAGTCTCGTGCTCGGTGCTGTTCACGTAAACGGATTTTCCGATACTCGCGCTGAATATTATCAGTTGTACGCGGCAAAACTCAGACCTATTATCAGAGACGGCGACCTTTATCACGTTCTCCCGCGCCCTGACGGCACAAATTGGGACGGCGTTATGTACGCTGATGCTGATAGTGCCGAGGATATTAAGGGCGTTCTCTTCGCATTCAAGCCTTCAACAGAGGCCGAAAATGAAAAGAATGTAAAGCTTCGCGGACTTAATGCCGATACTATGTATAGAGTCGTTTTTGAGGACGGTACTTCTCCTGAATACGTCGCTTCCGGCGTATCTCTTATGAACGATGGCGTTACAATTAAAATAAACGGCGTTGGCTCGGAAATGGTCTGGATATATGAAGCGTGATTTTTTTCTCGGGGCTGCCGCCCCGCACCCCGCCAAGCCTTTGAAAAGGCTTGACCTAAACTTTAAAATACTTTGTAGTTGGCAATCAGCCTCGCCGGTGGTCGTCGAGTCGGATTGCCATTTACTTTACGTTTCTTTCTAAGTTATATGTGCCGTATATTAATATTTTTCCGTAAAAACTTAAATAAAGTCGCAAAAGTTAATGCTCATCTTGCCGCCATACTCTCGGCGGGAA
>CAMEIT010000112.1 GCA_945918795.1 uncultured Clostridia bacterium
GCACTTGCAATTACAAGGTCGCCGTCTATAACATCGATAACATAATCATTGCCCGAAAGGCCTTCAACAGCCTTATCATATTCGGGCTTGCCGCAGTCGCCTATTATAATTTCATGCGCATGATTCGTTATTGTTGCAGGGCAAGTAAGCTTTTCTCCTGCCTTTGTGAGCACCTGAGAAATGAATTTGTCTATTTTTTCGCTCTCGATAGTTGAGCAAATCGTAAATTCCGTTATGTCAACGCCGTCAATCTTAAGCGTGCCTATGTTTGAGTTGTATATGTACTCATAGTCAAGCTTCATTATTTCTTTCCAGCCATCAACAGTAGATGCAATGTTTGTGTTGACATAGTTTTCAATGAAATAATTCACTGCGGTTTCAAGAGCTTCATCGGAGCCTGCGTTAATTACAAGCTTTGTATCGATGTACTTTATTACATAATCGTAATACTTAAGATGCTTTGTTACAGCGGCAGCGGACTCATCTCTGTTTGTGGAACCGATGAGTATCTCGTATGTACTCTCAACAATGCCGTTCTTCTCATCAAGCTCATCATCCGAAACACCAATGAATGCGGAAGACGCTTCCTTTATTGCGTTCCAGAGCGTTCTCGAATACTTTTCCGGCTCGGCACTCGTAAAGATAGTCTTTTTCGGATAAACAATTGTAAAATCGGCAACCGTGAGGTCCTCTTTCAGCGTCGGTGTCGGGGACGGCGCGTCAGTCGGGTTCGTACTTTGAGTCGGTGAAGTTGTGCAGGCGCAAACGCCAAGCAAAACAAACATCGACAGCAATGCTGTGATAAAAATTTTTTTCATATCATATTCCCTTTCATTTATATAATGAAATACGCTACTTATTATACATTATTCTTTTCCATTTGTCAAATAGGCACCATCTGACATGGCTTATATGTTTTTAATTAATCTCAAATAAAATCGGCACCGAGCTTCACTTCGCCCGATGCCGACTTAATTCAAGCATTTTATTATTCGATTATTTTAATAAGCGCCGCGCCGCCTTTTTCAAGAGAGAATTTCTTTGAATCAAGCTCGCTCCACTCGCCCGTATCGTTGTTGAGAATCAGAAGCTTGCTTGTTGTTTTTAACTCCACGTCAATAGCATTGTCAAAATCTTCATTTGCAAGAAGCATAAAGTCATCTTCAAAGAAGCCGACCGTTACCGCAGGAGAAATTATTTCCTCAATAGTGCCGTAGCCCGTAAATTCGGGACCTACAACGTATTCTTCGTCCTCGGGCGAATCTTTAATTATTATAGTTTTCGGCACCGTATGGAATACAGCCGTCGTTTTTCTGTCAACAAGCACGTCGCCGACTATCTGCAACTCCTTGTTTACATTCTGAAGATCGTAATAATGCTTTGTCTTTTCGCCATCTACCGATATAGCACCGCCTTCTTCGTCGTTCCACCAGCCGTCGGTGCCAACGCTTGCCGGAGTCCAGTATGTGAAATATGAGAATGCGCTCACACCATACGCAAGCGAAGCATATGCCTGCCAGCTTAATTCCGCCTCACTTATGTCTCTGTAAATCAGTTCTTCCTTAAATCCGTGCTTCAAAAGAAGTGCTATATTCATAAATTCGGCGTCATATTTCAATGCCGCTTCGCGAGCCATTGCAAGATTCCTGTAATACTCGTAAATCGGGGCATTTTCCTTGCCGTTTGCATCGTTGAATACGTACTTATCATAGCTTATGAGCTTAACGTCCGTAATTCTGAGGAAGTCCTCATATATATTCGGATGATAGAACGTATTATACGGCAACTGATTTACATATTGCATTCTTGCAGGGTCAAGCTCCTCAAAGAGTGTGCATATATCTCTGATCTTTTTGAATACCGATTCATTCGGCGTCGGTTCGTCCGTTATTCCGTATCCGTACAAGGATGAATATCCCGAATAGCTTTCAACGGCACGTCTTACGTATTCGTCCCAATTATCGAGGAATTCTCCGTCTGTTCTTATTCTGTTGCATACGTTCGAAACAAGTCCGTCATAAACTATGCACTTTACGTCGCCTCTTTGATCGCAGTATTCAAGAACCTTTTGAGTCGCCTCTCTTGACAATCCGCTTATATCTATGACGTTTATTCCTGCTTCAACGTTTTCATCGATACGCCATGTATTAATCGAGCCGTCCTCGTTCACCAAGAAGCTCTTTCTTATGCCGTAGTATTGCATTATAGTGAACTTGTCTCTGTACGTCTCAATATCGGCAGTCAAATCAATCTCGGCAACATCAACGTTTTTGCTTGCGGCTGTTCCGCAGTTCATGTCGTATCCGAGAATTTCAGTTATGAAAGCATTCACGGCAGGGCTGTCGCCATAGCTTATGCTGTTTGTTCCGATATATATTTTTGAGCCTTCCGACTTTACAATAAGCTTGTCTGTTGCAAGTGTTGAAGTAAGTCTTGCGGATGTAGCATCGCCTGTTGCACTCAAAACTATCGCCGCTTTGTAATTATCCGGGCTGTCCGTTACGACTTCAAGCGTGATTCCCGTCATTTCGGCGATTTCCTCGCTGAGCCTGTTTGCCGTTGACTTTGAATTCGGGTTTGCAACTATAACGTAATCATTAATATCATATCCGCAAAGCGTCATAGACGTTATCGGATATGTGCGCTTATACTCATATTTCATGTCGGACGTAATGTTGAGTGTCTCGCATTCTTCGGAAAGAAATTGTGAATAGAATGCGTATATTGCATGAGTAAGTCCCGCTTCGGATGCACTTGCAATTACAAGGTCGCCGTCTATAACATCGATAACATAATCATTGCCCGAAAGGCCTTCAACAGCCTTATCATATTCGGGCTTGCCGCAGTCGCCTATTATAATTTCATGCGCATGATTCGTTATTGTTGCAGGGCAAGTAAGCTTTTCTCCTGCCTTTGTGAGCACCTGAGAAATGAATTTGTCTATTTTTTCGCTCTCGATAGTTGAGCAAATCGTAAATTCCGTTATGTCAACGCCGTCAATCTTAAGCGTGCCTATGTTTGAGTTGTATATGTACTCATAGTCAAGCTTCATTATTTCTTTCCAGCCATCAACAGTAGATGCAATGTTTGTGTTGACATAGTTTTCAATGAAATAATTCACTGCGGTTTCAAGAGCTTCATCGGAGCCTGCGTTAATTACAAGCTTTGTATCGATGTACTTTATTACATAATCGTAATACTTAAGATGCTTTGTTACAGCGGCAGCGGACTCATCTCTGTTTGTGGAACCGATGAGTATCTCGTATGTACTCTCAACAATGCCGTTCTTCTCATCAAGCTCATCATCCGAAACACCAATGAATGCGGAAGACGCTTCCTTTATTGCGTTCCAGAGCGTTCTCGAATACTTTTCCGGCTCGGCACTCGTAAAGATAGTCTTTTTCGGATAAACAATTGTAAAATCGGCAACCGTGAGGTCCTCTTTCAGCGTCGGTGTCGGGGACGGCGCGTCAGTCGGGTTCGTACTTTGAGTCGGTGAAGTTGTGCAGGCGCAAACGCCAAGCAAAACAAACATCGACAGCAATGCTGTGATAAAAATTTTTTTCATATCATATTCCCTTTCATTTATATAATGAAATACGCTACTTATTATACATTATTCTTTTCCATTTGTCAAATAGGCACCATCTGACATGGCTTATATGTTTTTAATTAATCTCAAATAAAATCGGCACCGAGCTTCACTTCGCCCGATGCCGACTTAATTCAAGCATTTTATTATTCGATTATTTTAATAAGCGCCGCGCCGCCTTTTTCAAGAGAGAATTTCTTTGAATCAAGCTCGCTCCACTCGCCCGTATCGTTGTCGAGAATCAAAAGCTTGCTTGTTGTTTTTACTTCCACATCAATGGCGTTATCAAAATCCTTGCTTGCAATAAGCATGAAATTATCTTCAAAGAAGCCTATCGTCGCATCGGGAGCAATGATTTCCTCGATCGTGCCGTAGCCTTCGAATTTTGCACCCGTTGCACGGTCTATACCGTACTGTTCGGAAACAATTCTGCCCGGATGAAGCTGGAATACCGCAAGTGACTGTCTGTCAACAAGCACGTCACCCATTATCTGCAAGCGCTTGTTCACTTTCTGAATATCATAATAATGCTGTGTTTTTTCTCCGTCTACCGAAATTGCGCCGCCCTCGGGATCATATACCCACGGGTAATCGCTCTCTGTTCCGTTTTGAGGTGAAGCATATGTAAAATATGAAAATGAACATATTCCGTATGCCAGAGCATTGAATGCCTGCCAGCTTATTTCCGCTTCGTTAAGATTTCTGTATATAGTTCCGTCCTCAGTGTCATAGTAATGGTCAACAAG
>CAMEIT010000113.1 GCA_945918795.1 uncultured Clostridia bacterium
TTGTATTCTGCCTCTATCCTTACTTGCTGTGCTGTTATTTTTTCAAGGTTCTTTATGCTCTCTCGACGAGAGCTTGTTTATTATACATCATCTTTTCTTTTTTGTCAATACCTTTTTTCAAGATTCTGAAAAATTTTGAGAGATTTTGATGTGCTTTGTTCGTTACGAACTCATTTATTATACTACTTTTCTTCTTTCTTGTCAAGCACTTTTTTCTTGCTTGCAATCAAGTCTCAAAGTCATACCGTCCGTTCCAAACGTGCCTACGTATTATACCTCACTTTTTGACTTTTGTCAAGGGGGTTTTTCGTCATTTTTCGTGTTCTCGGCATTATATTTGCGTTATTATACATTCAAAAAATCTATATATAATGTAGAATTTCGGTTTTTATACAGATTAAATTCTTTTTCGCGCAGTCAAAGCTTCTCTGCCCTCCTCCTTACCCACATTATACCCCTTGCAAAATTTATTGCCTTTTGCATACAGTTGTCCCATTATTCATAAAGTTTTCACAAATTTGGAACGCTTAAGGAACTCTGCGGGCGTTACTGCGGAACATCCTCTATTGTATAATATTGCTCAGCAAGCAGGAATACTGCAAAAACTTACTGGAGGTATATTATTATGTACTTTGATGCTATCGCAAAAATCGTTTCTGAACGTACCGGCTGTGATATTTCCACAATAAAGCCTGAGAGCAAATTTTCAGAGCTTGGTATCGACTCGCTCGACACAGTTGAGCTTCTCATGAACCTTGAGGATGAAATCGGTGTTGAGATCGAGCTGGATCAGAAGGTTGAAACCATAGATGATCTGGACAAATTCATACAGAGCAAGTTAGGTTAAAATTATGATTAAGTCAGAGATTTGTGATATGCTGGGTATTAAGTACCCTGTATTTCAAGGTGGTATGGCTTGGATTGCAGACGGTAAGCTGGCCGCTGCCGTATCAGAGGGCGGCGGTCTGGGCATTATCGCGGCAGGAAATGCTCCGGGCGAATACGTAAGGGAGCAAGTTAAAATCGCCAAGTCTCTCACCTCAAAGCCAATCGGAGTCAATATAATGCTGTTGAGTCCATATGCGGACGATGTGGCAAATGTTGTAATAGAAGAAAAGGTTGAAGTTGTAACAACAGGCGCAGGCAATCCCGCCAAATATATGAAAGCCTGGAAAGAAGCGAATATAAAGGTAATTCCCGTTGTCGCATCCGTCGCAATGGCAAAGCTTATGACGCGCCTGGGTGCATCGGCACTCATAGCCGAAGGCGGAGAAAGCGGCGGTCACGTAGGAGAGCTTACGACAATGGTTCTCGTGCCGCAGGTATGCGACGCAACAACGCTTCCCGTTATTGCCGCAGGCGGAATCGCAGACGGCAGAGGCGTTGCGGCTGTTTTTATGCTCGGTGCCAAGGGTGTTCAGATGGGCACACGTTTTTTGAGTGCAAATGAATGTACGATTCATCCTGTATATAAAGAAAAGATTCTCAAAGCAACAGACCTTTGCACTATGGTAACGGGCAAGCGTCTGGGACATCCCGTGCGCAGTCTCCGCACGCAGTTTTCAAGAGATTACGCAAAAGCGGAATACAGCCCAATGCCCGATGACGAGCTTGAAGCGCTTGCAACAGGTGCTTTGCGTCTGGCTGTAAAAGAGGGCGACAACGAAAAAGGTTGTTTCCTTGCAGGTCAGGTAGCGGCAATGGTAAAAAAAGAACAGCCTGCCGCCGAAATAATTAAGGAAGTTATGGATGAGGCAGAGCCTATCCTTATGAGGGCGCCGCAATGGGTAAAATAGCATTTGTTTTTTCCGGTCAGGGTGACCAATATCCGGGTATGGGCAAAGAAATTGCCGAAAAATATACAGCCGCGGCAAATATATTCGATTTGTGCGACAGTATTCGTCCGGGAACGTCTTTTCAATGCTTTAACGGCACGGAAGATGAGCTGAAAGAAACAAAAAATACACAGCCTTGCCTGTTTGCAATGGAGCTTGCAACGGCATCTGTTCTCTCGGAAAAAGGCGTCACGCCGTATGCCGCGGCAGGTTTTTCGTTAGGTGAAGTTACAGCCGCCGCATTTTGCGGAGCATTTGATTATAAGGACGGATTTTCTCTTGTAATAAAGCGCGGCGAATTGATGCAACGCGAAGCCGATAAATTCGACACGTCAATGGCGGCCGTAGTAAAGCTTACTCCGGAAGAGGTTGCCGAAATTTGCGGTAAATATACCGATATATATCCCGTGAATTTTAACTGCCCGGGACAAGTTACCGTTTCAGGCTTGTCGGCTCAGATGCCCGATTTTTTGTCGGAAATAAAAAATGCCGGCGGAAGAGGTATCCCCTTGAAAGTAAAGGGAGCATTCCATTCGCCTTTTATGAATGAAGCCTCACGTGCTTTTGCCGAGGAGCTTGCAAAGGTCGATATTAAGAGCAGAAAGATAACGCTTTATTCCAATATGACAGCCGAGCCTTACACAGATGACGTTCGGGGATTGTTGTCAAAGCAGATATGCAATCCCGTATATTGGGAAAAGCTCATCAGAAATATGATCGCCGGCGGAATCGACACTTTTATTGAAATAGGCCCCGGCAAGACGCTCACAAACATGATAAAGAAAATAAGCGCTGAAGTCAACGTAAAAACCGCAACCGAATACTTAGCGGAGGCAGAATTATGTTAAAAGGAAAAACCGCAATAATAACAGGCGCCTCACGAGGAATCGGTGAGGCAATAGCATATAAGCTTGCATCGCTCGGAGTTAATATCGCCGTTATTTATGCAGGCAACACTGTATCGGCTGAAAATGTGTGCAATAAATGTATACGGGATTTCGGTGTAAACGCAAAGCCGTATCAGTGTGACGTTGCAAGCTTTGAAGCAGTAAAAAAAACAGTGTCAGACATAAAAACAGACTTCGGCACTGTACATATTTTGGTAAATAACGCAGGCATTACAAGAGACTCTCTTGCCGCGATGATGAAAGAAGAAGATTTTGACGCAGTCCTCAATACGAATCTTAAAGGCGCTTTCAATATGATACGCCATTGCACGGGACTGTTTTTAAGAAACCGCGAAGGCTGTATCATCAACATATCCTCTGTTGCGGGACTTACAGGCAACGCGGGACAATGCAATTATGCCGCATCAAAAGCAGGACTTATAGGTCTTACAAAGTCTATTGCAAAGGAGCTTGCGCCGCGCGGAATAAGATGCAATGCCATTGCTCCGGGCTTTATCGCAACGGATATGACAGACAGCCAAACCGAAAATCCTTTGCTGAAAATGATTCCGCTCGGAAAAATGGGCGAGCCTCAAGATGTAGCCGAGGCAGTTGCATATCTTGCATCGGCAAAGTACGTCACAGGCGAGGTGCTTCGTGTTGACGGCGGCATAGCTATGTAAGGAGGAAGAATATGAGTGAAAACAGAAGAGTCGTTGTTACCGGAATCGGTGCCATTACTCCGATAGGAAACAACACAAAAGATACATGGGAAAATCTCAAAGCGGGTAAAAACGGCATAGCCCCTATCACGCTTTTTGATACATCAAATCATAAAGCAAAGCTCGCGGCAGAAGTAAAAAACTTTGACCCGAGACAATATCTCGATGTAAACGATATATTCCGTACCGACCGTTACGCGCAGTTTGCTGTTGCCGCGGCACAGCAGGCAGTTGATGAAAGCGGAATCGAAGGTACCGTTGAGCCTGAACGCTTTGCAGTTCAGTTCGGTACAGGAATAGGAGGTATAGGCACTTTTGAAACAGAACACACAAAGCTGCTTGAAAAGGGACCTCGCAGAGTTTCTCCGTTATTTGTACCGATGATGATTGCAAACATGGCGGCGGGAATGATCGCGATACGTCATAATTGCCAAGGCTCGGCACAACCGTCTGTCACAGCTTGTGCATCGGGTTCAAATGCAATAGGCGAAGCCATGCGCATGATTCGTCACAACTATGCCGACGCCGTAATCACGG
>CAMEIT010000114.1 GCA_945918795.1 uncultured Clostridia bacterium
CAATGCAATGTTCATATATTTTCTACCGCATTTGAGAGCGGAATTCCTTGCAAGCTCAAGGTTATCGAAGTATCCGTCAATAGGAGCGTTTTCCCGTCCATTTTTGTCATCAAATACGTATCTGTCATAGCTCAATATCTCAACACCCGTTATATTGAGGAATTCTTCATACTGAGTCGTTTTGTCCTGAGTGATCCAATCTATAAGTGGTACTTGATTTATGTACTGCATTCTTGCCGGGTCAAGCTCTTCGATCCATGCGCAAAGATCTCTGTAATCTTCAAGCATTTCCTCATAGAAGAACGGTTCATCCATTATATGATACATATATAATGAAGAATATCCCTTATATTTCTCAACCGCAGATTTCACGTCATCCATCCAGCCGTCATACGGTTTGTTGCCGGCTCTGATAATTGCCGCAATATAGCTTATTGTCGGGTCGATTATGTTGCAGTATACATCGCCTCTTTTATCGCAATATTCAAGCACCTGAACTATCATTTCGGGTGAGCCGCCTATTTCAAGAAGATTCATTCCCGCCTCAACCGCTTCGTCAATGCGCCATGTGTTGATCGAGCCGTCCTCATTTACAAGAAAACGCTGTCTTATTCCAAAAAAATGCGTTATTATGAATTTATCTCTGTACTCTTCAATATCAGCCGTCAAGTCAATCTCGGCAACATCGACCGTTTTGCTCAGAGCAATTCCTCTGTTAATATCATATCCGAGAATTTCCGTTATAAATGCGTTTACGGCAGGACTGTCGCCATAGCTCAAGCTGTTCGTTCCGATATAAATTTTTGCGCCCTCCGACTTTACAATAAGCTTGTCGGGAGCAAGTGAAGAAGTGAGTCTTACAGAGGTGCTGTCGCCCGTTGAACTGAGAATAATAGCCGCTTTATAAATATCGGGGTTATTGGTGACAACATCGATTGAAATACCACACATTTCCTCAATTTCCTTGCTGAGCCTGATTGCCGCCGCCCTTGAATTTGCGTTTGCAACAATAACATAATCCTTAATGTTATATCCGCAAAGCATTATTGACGAAATGGGATAATTATGCTTGTACTCATATTTTATGTCGGACGTAATATCGAGCGTATCGCACGTTTGCGACAAATATTTCGTATAGAATGTTGAAAGAGCAAGTATGATGCCCGCGTCGGAAGCACTTGCTATTACAAGATCGCCGTCTACAACATCGATTACATAATCATTACCGGAAAGTCCCGATACAATTTCATCATATTCCGGCTTGCCGCAGTCGCCAATTATTATTTCATGCTCGTAATTTGAAATGAATTGCGGGCAAATCAACTTTTCGCCTGCTTTTGCAAGCACCTGCTCAATAAAAGTATCAATGTGGTCGCTTCTTATAGTCGAGCAAACCTTAAATTCACTTATATCAACGCCGTCAATAGTGAGCGTGCCTATGTTTGAATTGTAAATGTACTTATAATCGAGCTTCATTATCTCTTTCCAGCCGTCAACCGTTGAAGCCGTGTTCGTGTTGACGTAATTTTCAATGAAATAATCAACGGCGTTTCCGAGTGCTTCATCGGAGCCTGCATTTATAACAAGCTTTGTATCGATGTACTTTATTACATAATCGTAATACTTAAGGTGTCTTGTTACGGCATCGGCGGATTCTTCTCTGTTCGTCGAGCCGATAAGTATTTCGTATGTATTCTCAACAAGACCGTACTCTTCATCGATCTCATCATCGGAAACGGTCAAAAATGCGGAAGATGCTTCCTTTATTGCGCTCCAGAGCGTTCTTGATACATTCTCCGGCTCGGCACTTGTAAAGATCGTCTTTTTCGGATAAACTATTGTAAAATCCGCAACCGTAAGGTCCTCTTTAAGTGTCGGCGTAGGTGTGGGTGTTGCGGTCGGATCCGTGCTTTGAGTTGGGTTTGCCGTGCAAGCACAAGCACCGAGCAAAACGAATATAAGCACTGTTGCCGTTATAAAAAATTTTTTCATGTCATATTCCCTTCGTAAAAAATGTAATCATATTATATCATAGAAAGGTACATTTTACAATAATAAATTATTAAAAAACGGCACCGCTTATATTCACGGTGCCGTTTTGGTCAAAGTGTTTTATTCTGTTATTTTTATGAGTGCCGCGCTACCTGCTTCAAGTGAAAAGTTCTTTGACTCAAGCTCGCTCCACTCGCCCGTATCGTTGTCGAGGATCAAAAGCTTGCTTGAGGTTTTCACTTCCACATCGATAGGATTTTCAAAATCCTTGCTTGCAATCAGCATAAAATTGTCTTCAAAGAAGCCTATCGTCACATCGGGAGCAATAATTTCTTCGATTGTGCCGTAGCCCTCAAATGTTGCGCATACGTCATACTCGGTATCCGAGCCTTCAAGCACGACTTTTTCAGGGTGTAATTGGAATACACCCAAAGACAGCCTGTCAACAAGCACATCGCCCATTATCTGCAAGCGCTTGTTGATCTTTTGAACATCATAATAATGTTCCGTTTTTTCTCCGTCAATCGATACTATTCCGCCCTCCGGATTATATACCCACGGATAACCCTCGGAGTCTGTCGGTGAAGCATAAGTAAAATATGAAAATGTGCTTACGCCGTAAGCAAGCGATGTGAATGCTTCCCAGCTTATTTTCTTGTCATCAAGATATATGTAATTTGTGCTTTCTTGCAAGCCATAGTAATGGTCAACAAGAAGTGCTATGTTCATATATTTTATGTTGCGCTCCAACGCAGCTTCTCTTGCAAGCTCCATATTGAAATAATAGAATGGTATGCGCTCATTCATCTTGCCGCCGTTATCATCAAACACGTATCTGTCATAGCTTACAATATCTGTTCCGACGCAATCGATGAAGTAACCGTACTGATTTAATCCCGCGTTATACAATTTATCCACAAGAGGTCCTTGATTTATGTACGGAAGTCTTGCAGGATCAAGCTCCTTAAACAAAGCGCACACAGCACCGATTTTTTTCAGAATAAAGTCATTATAAGGCGGTTCATCTCCCAAATTATATGAGTACAACGATGAATAATCCTTGTATCTGTCTACAATCGTTTTTACATCATCCATCCAACCGTCATATAAGTCTTCTTCCTCATCCAGCGTGCTGTTTATTATGCGCCAAAGTGTGCCGTCTCTCACGCAACAACGCACGTCTCCTCTTTTATCACAGTATTCAAGCACCTGCTTTACGGCTTCCGGAGAACCGTTGATTTCCAGAACGTTCATTCCAGACTCAACAGCTTCGTCAATTCGCCATGTGTTGACTGTGCCGTCCGCGTTAACAAGGAAGCGTTCTCTTATTCCGAAATAGTGCGTTATAATAAAACTGTCTCTGTATTTTTCAAGATCAACCGTCAAATCAACCTCGGCAACGTCGATGATTTCGTTCATGGCAATTCCTCTGTCCATGTCATATCCGAGGATTTCCGTTACAAACGCATTTACGGCAGGGCTGTCGCCGTAGCTTATGCTGTTTGTGCCGATGTAAAGCTTTGCGCCCTCTGACTTTGCCGTTGCCTTGCCGTCGGCAAGCGTTGAAAGAATGCGCTTTGACGTGCTGTCATTTACACCGCAAAGAACTATTGCCGCATCGTAATTGTCGGGACTGTCCGTTACAACGTTGATTGAAATACCGGACATTTCTTGAATTTCATTGCTTAATCTGTTTGCAAGTGACTTTGAATTGGGATTAGCAACTATAACGTAATCCTTTATGTCGTGTCCGCAAAGAGTAATTGATTTTATAGGGTATGTGCGCTTGTATTCGTATTTTATATCGGACGTGATGTTGAGCGTCTCGCACTGTTGTGACAAAAACTCGGAGTAGAACACATACATTGCATGAGTAAGTCCCGCCTCAGATGCGCTTGCAATAACAAGGTCACCGTCAATAACATCGATAACATATTCATTGCCCGAAAGGCCTTCAACAGCCTTATCATATT
>CAMEIT010000115.1 GCA_945918795.1 uncultured Clostridia bacterium
CGACCACCGAGATCTACACTCTTTCCCTACACGACGCTCTTCCGATCTATGTACAGCCCTCATTTATTTTTACCGCAACAGCTTCACAGCCTGTAAATGCGCCGCCTGCAATACGTTTTATGTAATACGGAAGCTCCACCACACCGCTCGCATTGCACTTTATCAATATTCCGTTTATATCGAATATTCCGTTCTCGCATTCAAGCTTTTCCCAATACTCTGTATCTGCAAAAACCTTGTCGCCTATATATTTTATATTTGACGGATTCTCAAACACTACCGTTTTAAGCGTTGTTACTCCAAAGCAAGCAAATGCGCCTATTGTCTCTACGCTCTTCGGTATGTAAAGCGACGTTATTTCTTTATTCAAGAAGCAATAGCTCCTTAATTCCGTGACAGGATAACCGTGAATATTTTCCGGTACCACAATATCCTTGCCCTCACCCATGTACGACGTTATGACTGCTCTGCCGTCGGAAATCAAATATGCCCAATCATCGTACTCTGTTCTCTCGTATTTATAGCCGTTCGTGCGTGCATACTCTTCGGCATACGAATTCATGTGGCATCTTATATACGCATTGTCCGAGCCGTCAAGAATATATGCTTCTATTTCCCGAACAGTATCGGGTATGTAAACCCATTCAAGCTCAGGGCAAGATGCAAAAGCTCTCGTGCTTATAAGAGTGCAGTTCTCGGAGACGGAAATGGTTGCAGCCGCGGATTTATAAAATGCCATAGGTGCTATAACCTTGACATTGTCAGGTATGACAGCATCACCCTTGCCCGTAAAGCTTACGAGCGTATCGTTGATTATAAGCATACCCGTATCGCGAGACATGACCGCTTCATACAGTGTTCCGTAAAATGCCTGCATTCCTATATATTCAAGCTTTGATACGTCCTCAAAAGTTACAATTTCAAGGCTCGATACCGAATAAGCAAACATATCCTCTATTCTCGTTACCGTGCTCGGTATGACAAGCCTGTAAATACTGCTGTTGCGAATCGATCCGAGCGACGTTACAGTATAATCGCCTATTTTTGAAGGTACGTCTACATTTTTTTGAGTACCCGTGTAGCTAATAAGGGATGCCGTCATATTCTCGTCGTTCAATACGTAATCCCAATAATAAACAGGCTCGCAATTCAATCCGTTTCTCTGTGCAAACGATGCCGCATATGATACTGCGTCGCATTTTATGAGCACGGATTTATTATAGTTGAACATAGCAAGTTTAAGGGTTGTTATGCTGTTCGGTATGAATATCCATTCCAATTCAGAGCAATCATACAGCATATCATCGGCAAGCCACTTACATTCTTCGTTTATTGTTATGCTCGTCACATTTTCGGAAAAAGCGCGTCCCGCAATTCCCGTTATTCTTTCGGGAAGCTTTATGTCTTTGCTGCCGAAATGACGCGTCAGAATCGTTCCGACTATTGACATTTCGTCCGTTACATTTGTCTTGTTTTCAAATATCGTATCCTTGAACGCGTCTGTTCCTATAAACGATATTGCTCTTGCGTTTTCAAAATAAATTTCGGAAAGACTTTCGGCACCGCAGGCAAAATTTTCATTTATGGCGTTGACTGTTTTCGGGATATAAACTTTATTCGGACTTCCGTTTACAAAAATGTTTTCTCCCGAGCCAAGCTCCTCGACCGAGTATGCTCCGATATTGGAAATGATCCTTACGTTTTTTGACGTGCCGAGGTATTTTGTCAATACTGCCGCACCGTTTTTTACTTTATAATCCCAAGCGTTTTCTTCTCCTATCAGCTCATAGAAAACACCCTTCTGCAAAGCATACTTTTCGGCTTCGGAGCCGGGCTGACATTTTATATAGTGTTCAGGGTCCGAAAACATTTCAGCATCTGAAAGCTTTGTCGTTTTGGATTCTATCCTTACACATTCAACAGATGAGGCAAAAAATTCTGCGGGATTTATGTTTTCAAACTCATCATGAAATACTACTTCCTTTGCAGTTACGTTTTCAAACGCGCCTGATGCAATTTCCGTAATTTCATTGGGTATTTCAATCACGTCGTTTCCATCGGTATTCAAGCTTACAAGAAATTTTCCTATCGTAAGCATACCCCCGTTGTTCTCCAATAGAGTTTTTTCCGCAGGAGTATTGCCGATTATCCTGTAACCTATTTTTTCTATATTGTCCGGATTTTCAAAGGTAATATCTGTTAAAGTCGCAACATTGTAGCACATATAAGAACCGAGGTTCTTTACTGTTTTGGGTATGTACACAGAGCTTATGCTCACCTCGGCTCCGCTGAAGCAATACATTCCCACGCTTGTTACAGGCATACCGTTTATTTTTTCGGGTATGCTCACCGCCGTGCCTGTACCTATATATCTTGTGAGAGTTACCTCGCCGTTGTCAACGGTATATTCAAAATAAACAGGCTCCTGGAGACCCGGCTCGTCTGTCGGGGAAGAATCCGGAGTCAAAGTCGGCTCCTCATCGGGAAACAAAAGGCATCCCGTTGCCAAACAGGAAACAATAGCTGATATAAATAAAACTGCTAAAATTCCTCTGATTTTCATAAATATCACCTTTCAAATTATCGGAACTTTATTCCGTATATTTTTTCCTATGCGTTAACGCGAAAACAAGGTGTAACCCTGCATGAAAACAGTTACGCCTTGCCTTTGCGCTTGTATTGTCAGTATTGATTATGCAGACGCTTTATCTGTCGGAAAGAACTTCCTTTTCATATTTTTTAACTTCCGCAAGCCATGCGTCACGAACCGGTACGTCCATCATTTCGCAGTAATAATCCCATACTGCCGCAAACGGATACGTCTTGAGTTCTTCCATAAGAGCAAGTCTTGATGTGTAATCACCGTCAAGCTCAATTTCTTTAAGCAGTGCAGTCGGTTCAAGGCACGCCTTAAGCAATGCTTTTATCATATTTCTTGTGCCTATTGTCCAAGCAGCAATGCGGTTTATCGAGGCGTCAAAGAAGTCAAGTCCTATGTGCGTTCTTTCAACAAGATTTGTTCTTATAAGGTTCTGTGCGATAGCCTCAAGCTCATCATCGAATATAACAACATGGTCGCTGTCCCACCTTACGGGGCGGCTTACATGAAGCAGAAGCTCATTTGTAAACATAAGTACGGAAGAAATCTTATCCGAAATAACCTCCGTCGGGTGGAAATGTCCTGCATCAAGACAGCACGCAATGCCTCTTGTTGCCGCATATCCGAGCATGAACTCGGTTGAGCTTACCGTATAGCTTTCAGCGCCTATGCCGAATACCTTGCACTCAAGTGCATTAAGATTATAATTTTCTCCCGATTTATCGGCAAACACCTTATCGAGTGCATCAGCCATTCTGCGGCGAGGAGACTCTCTGTCAAACGGTATATCCTTGTAGCCGTCCGGGAACCAGAAGTTCGTCACTGCTCTGTTTGAAAGCTCTTTGCCGAAATATTCGCCTACTTTTCTTGAACGTATGCAATGCTCTATCCAGAAGTTTCTTACGTTTTCATCACTGCTCGATATTGTAAAGCCGCTGTCCGACATGGGATGAGAAAAGCACGTCGGATTGAAATCA
>CAMEIT010000116.1 GCA_945918795.1 uncultured Clostridia bacterium
TAATGCTCATCTTGCCGCCATACTCTCGGCGGGAAGATGAGCAGATGCAAAGCAGGTTAAGTTTTCGGGTTTGGACGCTTTTTCAAAAGCGTCCAAAAAGCGTCCAAAAATCATAATACATTCCTAAAATACAATCCGTTTGTATGAGGGGTAGCGAGCTTGTCATGGTGCAGGAAAGCGCGGATAACATCGGTCACGGTTTTGCGATCCTCGAATGTGAAATAGAGTGTTACAAAATCGAGTTCGGACAATTTTTTATCCCCGACGTACAGCGGCACGGAATTAAGAAGCTCGGTATAGCGTTGATTTTTACACAAGAGTGGGAATGAAACGCCCGTTTTATCGGTAACTGTCTGTTTTCCGCCGGGGCAGGTACCGCAACCGTTATCGCCTTTTGCGGGACACATTCTGAGCTTCATAAGAGGCAAATAACCGTATGCAATTATTCCTCTTTTAATATCCGACTTGAGTGCTTTTATCCTGTTCATGCCCGTCTCAAAGGAAAGCGTTGCATCAATAAGACCGAGCTTTTCATATTCCTCAAGCGCAACGCTGTTGAGAATATTAAGTCCGTAATCTCCGTGTACGGTACAGCCGACGGCGCTTGCCGTGATGAGAGCGCCTATATTCGAGCACATCACATCATTTACGCCTGCATCTTTGAGCTGTAAAAGCTTGTCGGAAAGCCTTTTGGAATCATTCTCCCAAAGAATCGGAGGAATCTCTGCCGCAAGCTTTTTGCCGAACTGAGCTACACAGTCCTTGTTTGCAAGTATTTCATCCAACGGCAGAATTATCTTCTCGGCAAATTTGCAATCCGATGCCTGCATGTAATTTTCAAAACGAAGCCTTATTGCGCACTGTGAAGAGGGTGTGTGTTCCTGTATGGATATTTCGTTTTTTGTGAATTTGTGCGGCAGAACAATGCTTCTTTGTTCTGTCAGCTTTTCAAGTGCGCACCGTCTCATAAGGTTCAATTGAGACGCAGACGCCGTGATGTTGCCTTCTATTTCAACGTCAACGGAATCAGCCCAAAACGGTGTTCCGCCCGTTTTGGACAAGAGCTTGCGCGTGTAATCCGCGTCAATGGGCTTGTTTACGGCATTTTCGGGTATATCTCCGTACACATCGGCTTTGTTGGTGCCGTCTGTGACTGTAAGGTGCATATTTTCTCCCGCTTTTAATGTCATTTCCATATTAACAGGCACTTTTTGAATTTCCGCGCGATAAAGCGAAGCTATGCTTCCGAGCACCTTTGCCGAGGCTTCAACATCCTCCTTGCGCCTGAAGCCGTACATCGAAACGTTTCTTTTGCCCGTTATATATCCGTCGGTAAAACCACTGCGTGAGAACACCTTTTCAAGAGTATCCATATCGGGAGTTTTGCCGTCAAGAGCCGCACGCACAGCCGTAACTGCCGCCGCAACATATTCAGGCCGCTTCATTCTGCCCTCGATTTTGAACGAGGATACGCCTGCCTCGCGCAATTTGCCGACATATCCGACAAGCGACATATCCTTGAGCGAAAGAGCATATTCCCTGCCCCACCTGTTGCTGAAATTCAATCTGCACGGTTGAGCGCAGTAGCCTCTGTTGCCGCTTCTGCCTCCGAGCATTGCCGAAAGATAGCAAGCGCCGGAAACGCACGTGCAAAGCGCGCCGTGAACAAACACTTCCGTTTCAATCGGCGAGTTTTTTGCAATACTCTGGATTTCTTCAAGCGTGAGTTCCCTTGCAAGCACCGCTCTTGAAAATCCGAGCTTGCTTGCCGCCTGTACACCTGCCGTATTGTGAATCGTCATCTGCGTAGATGCGTGAAGCGCTATATCGGGACAGCATTCGCGGATTATCTTTGCAACGGCAATATCCTGCACTATTACCGCATCGGCGCCGCTCATTGCGATTTTCTCGATCGTGTCGTATAATTTTTTAATTTCATCGTCAAATACGAGCGTGTTCAGAGTAACGTGAACGGCTGTATTTCTCGCATGGCAGTATGACACAGCCTCACTCAGCTCTTCATCGCTGAAATTTTTTGCGTTCTGTCTTGCGTTAAATCCGTTTGTACCCAGATAAACAGCGTCCGCTCCGCACCTTACCGCGGCTATAAGCTGCTCCATGCCGCCCGCGGGGGCAAGTATTTCAGGCATTTTATTTTCCATAAACGTATTCCTCTTTGTCAGTGAAAGCTTTCTTTCGCGTATTCGGTTGATTTTTCTTGCCTTTCATTATATAACGCCTTTAAGTACAAGTGCAAAGAAAACGCATGTTGCAAGCAGAAGCAGTGCAACAAGAATTATGCCAATCTTGCTTTTTTTCTCGGTATGATTCTCAGATGATACGTCAATGAGCTTTGCGCGTCTTAACGCCGTTACAACAGGCTTATAAAGCAAGAGCGTTATAGCCGTATTAAGTCCGCCTTTGACAAGGTTGAACGGCAAAAATACAGGCAAAAGAAGCTCTGCCACCGCCTCGCGCGGATAGCCCATGTAAATAGGTGTTATAAGATAATTCCACAAGAGCATTGCGAGCGTCATAATGAGAGTTCCCGAAACAAGCCCTATTACAGCACCGGAAAGCGTTCTTTTCTTCTTGTATATATACGATGCAGTGCACACAAGCGTGCAGCTTGATATGATATTCATCACACAGCCTATTATACCCGTATTGCTTATTGTAACCATTTCCACAAGCGATACGACAGCCGATATGATAAACGCACTCAGCGGTCCGAAAACGAAGCCGCCTATTGCAATTATAACGTCCTTAGGGTCATAGCTGAGGAACAAAACAATAGGTATACGTCCAAACGTCACAACGGCGAAAGCAATAGCCGAAAGCATTGCCAAAGAAATTATTTTCTTTAAGTTCTTATTCATAATACAATTTATCCTTTCTTGTAATTTTTACAATAAACAAAAGCATCCGAAATAACAACGTCATTCGGATGCTTCAACAGAACAGTCAAGTTCTGATTTTTGCATATCTTCTCTCATCCAGACTTTACTGTCGGTTTCGGAATTTCACCGAATCTTACGCATAGCGTTCGCGGACTTTACCGCCGGTGGGGAATTTCGCCCCGCCCCGAAGACTTATATTAAATTAAAAATCAATAAACAATATTACTCAATGCAAACCGCTCCGACGCTTCTGATGCTGAGCTTCGTCACGCAATTTTTGCCGAACACGTTTTCCATTGCAGCAAGGTATCCTTCAAATTCCGATTCGGGCAGGAATGTCTGTATCGTGCCCGCAAATCCGCCTCCGTGAACACGGCAGGCAAACTTGAAATTCCTGCAATACTCTCTTGTCAGTGCCAGAGCCAAAGTAATGCCCTGCTCGGACGGATTTTTCACTGTCATACAGTTTTGCAGATATTCCCATGAGCTGTCGCCTGATTCGCAAACGCACTTAAGGAAGGAGTCGAAATCTCCCGATTTCAGGTATTCTATCTGCTTCCCGACGCGAGCGTTATCATTTATAAAGTGGATTGCTCTGAGCACTGCTCTGTCGG
>CAMEIT010000117.1 GCA_945918795.1 uncultured Clostridia bacterium
AAGCCGTACTCTTGGCGAGGAGATGAGCAGATGCGAAGCAGTTTAAGTTTTCGGGTTTGCGTAATAATCTCAAAGAGATTATTACTGGCTTCTTCCAAAAGCGTCCAAGACAAAATGGGAATATTTTTTCACTCTTGAAAATAAGATTTACAAAGAAAATTTTAGGAGAGTGGAAAAGGCCATGAAGATACTGAAAGCGTCATTAAAGAAAATAGGTGTAATAAACGTACTGATTGTACTACTGCTTGCGATTGCGTGGGTACTGATAGGGATAAACGACACAATGGACGTAATAAACGCGATAAGCGGCAATCCGATATACAAAGGGAGTGCCGACAAGCGCGAGGTTGCGCTCACGATAAATGTCGTATGGGGTGACGAATACATAGAGCCTATGCTTGACATTTTAGCGAAAGAAAACGTGAAAGCAACATTTTTCATCGGCGGCAAGTGGGCTGAGGACAGCACTGAATTACTCATGAAAATAGTCAATGCCGGTCACGAGATAGGCAATCACGGTTACAGTCACGAGCACATGTCTAAGCTGTCATACGAGAAAAACGTAGAGCAGATAAAGAAATCCGCGGACGCCATTTTCAACAAATGCGGTATTGCGCCCATTCTGTTTGCTCCGCCATACGGTGAATTCAACGACACAACGCTTAAAGCGGCAAGTGATTTAGGCTGCACGACAATAATGTGGAGTGTAGACACGATAGACTGGCGCGGCGACGGTGTAAATGCAATAATAGGTCGCATAAAAAAGAACTGTCACGACGGTGCAATAATACTTGCGCATCCGACTGCAGACACAATAAAGGCCCTGCCCGAAATAATATCATTTGTAAAAGAAAGCGGCAGAAGCTTCACAACAGTAGGAGAATTACTGAAATAAATCATGACTCAAAAATACACACTGGATAACGGGATGAGAGTTGTTCTCAACAGTATGCCGTACATGAAATCCGTATCGATAGGAATATTCATAAAGAGCGGCTCTGTATACGAAAGCGAGCGCAACAACGGCATTGCGCATTTTATCGAGCATATGCTGTTCAAAGGCACAACAAACAGAACAGCTCTGAAAATATCGGAAGAAACAGACGAGCTTGGCGGTACACTCAACGCCTACACTGCCGAAGAGTGTACCTGTCTTTACATAAAAGTGCTTGCCGAGGACACTCTGCACGCGCTTGACCTGCTTTTTGATATTGCATTGAATCCCGTATTTGAAGCCGAAGCAATAGAAAACGAAAAGAAAGTTATACTTGAAGAAATATCTGGTGCCGAGGACAATCCCGAGGACGCGGCGCAGGAAATGCTCATGTCGAATATGTTCAAGTGTCATCCAGTCGGTATGCCTGTATTGGGTAGCGAAAAAAACGTACTCAGCTTTAACCGCGATGCTCTTATCGAGTTCTACCGCAAGCATTACATTCCCGAGAACATGATTGTTTCAGTTGCGGGCTGCTTTGACGAAACAAAAATAATCGACATCATACGCGAAAAAACAAAGTCGCTTGAAAAAAGCACATTCATATATCATGAGCCGACAGTTCCTGCCGTCATTTCGGGCGGTGTATACCGTTGTGAACGCGATATAGGTCAGCTCCAGCTTGTCGCAGGATACCCGTGTGCATCGAGATTCGATGAAAGTCTGTACGCATTCATACTGCTTTCCGGTATTCTCAGCGGCGACAGTTCTTCAAGACTTTTCAGACGTCTGAGAGAAGAAAACGGCCTTGTGTATAACGTTGATGCTTCGGCAATGGAATACGCCTCAACGGGCGCGTTCGTGTTGTCAACGGGCTTTTCCGCCGAAAATGCGGACAAGGTCATTTCCATAATGCGCAGTGAAATTAACGATATTCTGCAAAACGGCGTTACCCAAGCCGAGCTTGCAAGAACAAAACGCAATATAATCGCCGCATTTGAGCTTGAATCGGAAAGCACGATGTCCGTAATGTCTATCTGGGGCAAAAGAATGCTTTACGGCATAGAGCTTGACAACAGCGATATAAAGGATAAATATATGCGCGTTACCGTAGACGACGTAAAGCAAGCCGCAATTTCCGCTTTTGCGGATAAAGCAAAGGAAGCCGTTGCCGTTGTCGGCGACTGCGGCAAAACGGAAAACTTTTCCATAATCGGATAAATCAATCACTGCAAAGGAGAATAATATGGAATTCGGTGAAGTGCTCAAAACAAGAAGAAGCATAAGAAAATTCACACAACAGCAAATACCCGACGGCGAATTGACTGAGCTTGTCGATTTTGCAAGATACGCACCTGCGGCCGCAAATATCCAGCCGCTGAAATACGCTGTTGTCAGCGGTAAAAACGCCTGCGCAAAAATATTTCCTCACACAAAATGGGCAAAGCTCCTCGCAGAACGCGGAACACCCGCACCTGGAGAAGAGCCTACCGCATACATTATCGTTATGTCTGATATTCACAAGCGCATGAACAGTGAGGCCGATGCCGCGTTCGCAATAGAAAATATTGTCCTCGCCGCATGGGAAAAAGGTATAGGCTCATGTATACTCGGCTCTATCAACAGAGAACAAATAGCACAAATAATCAATATGCCTGACGGGTATGAGATCAATTACGCTGTCGCACTCGGCTATCCCAAACAACAAAGCTTCGCCGAGGAAGCCGCTCAAAGCGTCGCTTATTATATGGACGATAACGGCGATGTTCATGTTCCCAAACGTAAGCTTGATGAAATAATGTATTTTGTGGATTGATATGCACTTTTATTATATACATACGCAAAAAGCCTCCGCATAACAGGTGTTCCCTGCCGCGAAGGCTTTTATTGTTTTTATTGTTTTTATTGTTTTTATTGTTTTTATTGTGTTGTTTGCTTTAAGTATAAAAACATATGCTCATACCGAATGAATTTCACTTTTTCGCATCGGAGTCTTTCGGCTTTTCTTTGTGACATATGCTCGCGGACGGACATGAACTGCACCCGCAACCGCACGACGTCTTGCCTTGCTTTTTGTTTGAATACATCTTCATTATCGCAAATACAGCCGCTCCTATAACTAATATTAAAACCGTTATGCTGCCCCAGTTCTTTGATAAAAATTCAAGCATCTGATTGTATCCTCCTTGTCATCGTCTTTCATCATGCTTATTATAACAATTCATATTAATAAAATCAACATTTTTTATTTTCTTGGGGACTTTTGAAAAAGTCCCCAAGACCCGAAAACTTCAAAACGCTTTGCAGTTTACACATCTTCCCGCCGAGAGTATGGCGGCAAGATGTGCATTAAATGTACTTTTCTCTATGAGGTAATGTACAGAAATATTTCAATGTACTGTACACACCTCTTTACAAGAAAAGTGAAGCATAAGGCAATCCGACTCGGCGACCACCGACGAGGCTGATTGCCTTATACAAAGTTTTTTAAAGTTTAGGTCAAGCCTTTTCAA
>CAMEIT010000118.1 GCA_945918795.1 uncultured Clostridia bacterium
TACGCGAAACCAATCCGGCACGCATACCGAAAGAGGCACGAATATTGTCAAGAATGTATTTAGCAGCCTTCTTTTCCAACTGAATATAACAGCCCTTCGGGACCGATATAAAGCCGTCTTTGATTTCTTTTTGCACATTGCCCGACTCACCCGAAAGCAATGCCGCAAACTTGTCTTCAAAATTGTATTTTTTATTGGCCTGGCCAATAAAATCAAGCACCGTCAGGCACTCTTTTCCCTCTGCCAGGCGCAATCCACGCCCAAGCTGTTGCAAGAAAATTGTCAGTGATTCGGTAGGACGCAAAAATAGCACGGTATTGACTTCAGGAATATCTACGCCCTCGTTATAAATATCTACTACGAAAATG
Organism: uncultured Clostridia bacterium; assembly: GCA_945918795.1. GTDB lineage: Bacteria > Bacillota > Clostridia > HGM11327 > HGM11327 > SIG351. The sequence goes on from CAMEIT010000118.1 coordinate 369, forward strand.
AACCGTACTTCACCGCTGACCAGCTTCTTTTTCGCGTTGCTTCGTTCCTCATCCGGGGATGCACCGGTCAAAAACATTGCCGGAATATGATGTGCGTTGAAATATCCTGACATGAATTCTGCATGTTCTACCGAAACGCAGAATCCGAGTCCTTTCACATCATCAATGTCGGTTACATATTTGAGAAGTGAAGAAATCACCGCATCTGCGCGACGGTTGGCAATCATTCCGCTGAATGTGTAGAGCTTTGACAGTTCACTCTTATCATACCCGCCACGCACCCATTTGAGATCACTCAGATCAACAGTATCCGTTACCCCGAAATACTGGAACGGGCAAAGCAACTTTCTGTCAATGGCCTCCGGCAAACGAATTTCTGCCGCAATACGGTTGTTGAAATACTCTGTAATACTCTTTCCGTCCATACGTTCCGGAGTGGCTGTCAGTCCGAGAAGAATTTTCGGCGTATAGTAAGACAACAGTTTTTGATAGGTCGGAGCCGCAGCATGGTGAAACTCATCCACCACAATGTAATCGTAAAATTCCGGGCTTGTCTTGCTTGTGAAATCCTGCGAATTAAAAGTTTGAATGGACATGAACAGATTATCAATACTTTCCGGCACATAAGCGCCGACAAACATCTCTCCAAAATTCTGATCCTTCAGAACGCCACGGAAAGTATACATACTCTGCTTCAAAATCTCTTCTCTGTGTGCAATGAAAAGCAAACGGCAAGGTTGATTCGGATTTTGCTTGCGAAAACGCTTATAGTCAAATGCGGAAATGACCGTTTTTCCTGTACCTGTAGCCGCTACAACAAGGTTTCGATATTGTCCGCGCACGGTACGTTCTGCTTCAAGTTTATCGAGAATCTCCTGCTGATAGGAATATGGTGTAATATCAAAGGTGTACGTTTCGGCATTGTTGCTATCAAAATACTTTTCCGCTTTCAACGCACGAGAAAGGCGTTCTCTCTGCCCCTCGTTATAATATTCAAATTCTCTGGAATTCCAGTAGCTCTCAAATGTTGCAACAATCTTATCAATCGTTTCAGGCAGGTCTTTCTTTGTAACTTTTACATTCCATTCAAGCCCGGAAGAAATAGCCGCATTGGATAGGTTGGAAGAACCAACGTATGCAGTTGTAAATCCGGTATTGCGATAAAAAACATAAGACTTTGCGTGGAGGCGTGTGCGTTTGGTATCATAACTGACCTTTATTTTCGCATTCGGCAGATGACTCAACTCTTCAACGGCTTTAACATCAGTCGCACCCATATACGAAGTTGTAATAATACGTAGTTCGCCGCCCCTTTGTGTAAATGCAGTAAGCTCATCTATGATCAGTCGAAGGCCGCTCCATTTGATGAAGGAAACAAGCATATCAATACGATCTGCCGAGACGATCTCCTTTTTCAGCTCGGTAAACATCTGCGGCTCGTGAATGGCTCCCGTAAACAGCGAGCTTTGCGCAATTGAAGTTTCCGGGCGAACGATTTCTGCTTTTTCATTCAAGGCAAACGCGTTATCTTTTTTGTCAAATAACGCAAGAAGTTGTTCTGCGCGTTTTGCCACTGCCATGGAATCAAATTCAGCTTCTTTGGTCTCGGTCATAATTGTCGCAACGATTTTATTGACAAGCTCCACCTGATCAGCAAGTGCCCCTCCGCTATCACGCACATTATCAAGTCCTTTTTCAATGATCTCGGCTATGTATTTGGAAAGCACTTTGGAAGATTCTCCACCGTCAATCGGCGCAGTTTCCACAAGCTTGTCAGTCGTGGCAAGCTCGCCTTCCAGTGCTTTATTGATCACCTGTTCATATAAACCGTTGCGCAGCATGACTGTTGTCCTTTCTCAATCAATCCTTATTATTATCTGGCACTATCTCCACTATATCATCCATCGTGCAACCGAGTGCCGTGCAGATTTTCACGAGCACGTCGCTTGATACGGTTGCACCGTCTTTTTTCATTTTTGCGAGTGTTGCCGGGCTGATTCCCGCCTTTGCGGCGAGCTCCTTGCTTTTCATCTCGCGGTCAATCAGCAGTTTGAATAATTTTTTGTAGCTTGCAGCCATTTTCCACCTCATATATGGATAGATTTGTACTTTCACAGTATACAATAATTTCCGACAAATTGCAAGGGGAAAACAGAATAAATTCAAAGAACATCGATTTTTTTGTGTGCTGATGCTCTGTTAAAGCAATATAAAGGTCAAAAATTCGGGAACAGAGCGTGCCGCCGATATTTATTTGTGTAAACTCATCCCTCAGGTTATCTTCTTAACCTCCCGATTATTTACATTGCCGCGCATAAGGTGTATAATACTCAAAATAACCACTCAACAAATCTGATTCACGGAGGATATCAATCATGTGCAGCCACGACACTTATCAGAACCATTCCGCAAAGCCCGAAGTCATACATAACCGCGGTCGTTGCAAGCTGTGCGGAGACATCATTGAATCGACCGACCGCCACGAGTTTGTCACCTGCCGATGCGGAGCTTGCTCGGTTGACGGAGGGCATGATTATCTCAGGCGGTGTCTTGTCTCGCCGGATTACTTTGAGGAATTGTCGGTTATAAAGCCCTGCGGCGACAGTTACGAAAATGCTTCGGACAGCAATCCGAAATCCGATCCCGACGCGGTCATTGACGCTGCCGCAAAACGGATTCTTGAGGAATACCGCGATGCTTTTACGGAACTTGCGAAAGGATCGGACGACTAACTGTCATTCCCGAAGTCATATCTTTTAAAATATCACTTTGGTGATATTTTTTCTTCGCAATCGCTTGACAAATTATCGCTTTGGTGATACAATGTAGGCGAAGATAATCGGAGGTAGCCTCATATGAACAAAATAATCACCCTATTTCACGGCTCGGAAAAAGTCATAGAAGCACCCTCTTTCGGTGAGGGCAAAAGAAATAATGATTTCGGGCTCGGATTTTATTGCACCGAAACCGAAAAGCTTGCGAAAGAGTGGGCGGTTTCTTCTTTAAGAGACGGCTTCTGCAATCGT
>CAMEIT010000119.1 GCA_945918795.1 uncultured Clostridia bacterium
ATCTCTTCGCTGATGACCTGACCGCCGGTCAGCACGGCGATGTCACGCAAGCCCGAATCACTCTGCCGTTTTACCGCAGCGCTTGTTTTTGCCGTTTGCATGAGCGAGAGAAGCCCTTCCTGCATACGCGCGCCGCCTGAAACAGTAAAACCGACTACCGGCAAACGGTGCTCTGTTGCATATTCAAACAGCAACGTTATTTTTTCACCCACAGCACTGCCCATACTGCCCATCATGAAGTACGATTCCATAACAAACAGACAACAGCTCTGCTTGCCTATTTCGGCTGTGCCGCATATGACGGCTTCGTCTTCACCGCTTGCAATGCGTGCGGTTTCGGCTTTATCGTTGTATCCGGGGAAGTTGAGGGGATTGCCTGCCCTGATGCCTGAGAACAGCTCATGAAAGCTGTCTTTGTCGGCTGTCATGTTGATACGCTGACGTGCCTTCATGCGGAAATGATAACCGCACGGACAAACAAGGTCGTTTGCCCAAAGACGGCTGAGCGGTATGTCTTTATGACAGTTCGGACAGTTTTTTTCGGGTTCTCCGGCATCCTGCTGAACGGGCGCACAAGTGCGTCCGCCTTCTTCCAATTGATTTTGAGGTTTTAAGAAATTGATCAAAGCCATTTTGTCACCTGTTACCCATAAAAGCCAAATCATAGCTTCCCGACGTAAATCTGTCGTCTTCAATAATATGCAGCTGTTCCTCAATGTTTGTGGGAATGCCGTCGATTACCAATTCGCAAAGCGCGGCGCGTGCTTTTCTTAAAGCTTCCTCGCGCGTTTTGCCGTATACTATAAGCTTGCCGAGAAGAGAATCGTAATACGGCGATACAGATGTTCCGTCAACGAGATACGTATCAAACCTGACAAAAGGTCCTCCCGGTACGTGAAGCATATTGAGTGTGCCGCAGCTTGCCGCATTTATGCGGCACTCGATGGCTGAACCCTGCAAATTTATATCCTTTTGCTCAAAGCTTATGGGAATACCTGCGGCAATACGTATCTGCCACTTTACAAGGTCTATGCCTGTCAGCATTTCCGTAACGGAGTGCTCGACCTGCAAACGTATATTCATTTCCATAAACCAGAAGTTCCCGTTTGAATCCAATAAAAATTCAAGCGTTCCGACGCCTGTATAGCCTATTTTTTTTACTGCTTCAACTGCAAGCTTGATTATTTTTCTTCTCTGCTCGTCGCTCACGGCAGGAGAGGGCGTCTCTTCAATCAGCTTCTGATTTCTCCTCTGTAAGGAACAGTCCCTGTCGCCGAGACAAACCGCGTTGCCGAATTCATCGGCAAGTATCTGAAGCTCTATGTGCCGCGCAGGGAATATGTATTTTTCTATATATACACTGCCGTCGCCGAAAGCACTGACAGCTTCACTTGTTGCTTGGAGATAAGCCTCTTCAAGCTCGTCCGAAGACCTTATGAGCCTTATGCCGCGTCCGCCGCCTCCGGCACAAGCCTTGAGCATAACGGGATAGCCTATTTCATCGGCAAGGGTTCTTGCTTCTTCGACAGATGCAACAGCCTTTGAGCCGGGAATGACAGAAAGCCCGGTGTTGCGTATGAGCTCTTTGAGAATTGCTTTATCGCTGAGCGTTTCCATGCTTTCGGGGTCGGGACCGATGAAAACCAATCCGTTTTTCCTGCATAAACGGGCAAAATGTGCGTTCTCGGAAAGAAAACCGTAGCCGGGATGTATTGCCTGTGCGCCTGTGAGAAGTGCGGCGCTTATTATCTGATTTTCATTTAAATAGCTTTCTGATGCCTCGGCGGCGCCTATGCAGTAGCTTTGGTCGGCAAGCGCTGTATGCAGTGCGTTCTTGTCAGCCTCTGAATATACGGCTACCGTGGAAATGCCCATTTCTTTGCAGGCTCTTATGATCCTGACTGCAATTTCACCGCGGTTGGCAATGAGTATTTTTGAAAACATAGTTTATTCTCCGGTTATTGCAAATGAAAATTCAGCCGAAACGCAAAGTCTGTCTCCCACATGAACAGTGCCTTCGGCAAAATAGAATGGATGCTTTGCTCTTTTTATGCGGCATTGTGTCTCGATCGTGTCGCCCGGCTTTACGGGAGAACGGAATTTTACATTATTGAGACCTGTATAAACGGGAAGCTTGCCCTCGCTCATTGCACCCTGCATTAAAATACAGGCTGACTGCGCTAAAATTTCGCAGAGAATTACGCCCGGGACGATTGGATTGTCGGGAAAATGACCTTTCAGGAAAAACTCGTCGCCGCGAACCGTGTAATGCCCTGTTGCAGTGCCGTCATTGTTTTCAACGTCATCGAGCAGAAGCATATTATCTCTGTGGGGCAGTATTTTCATGATTTCTTCTCTGTTCATTGATAAGCCTCTTTTGTTTACTTTTTTATGCGGAACAATTCCGTTCCGAATTCGACCACCTGACCGCCGTTTACGCATATTTCCGAAATAATTCCGCTATCCTCGGCTGTTATTTCATTCATGAGCTTCATGGCTTCCACTATGCAGAGTGTTTGTCCTTTTTTTACGTGATCCCCTATTGCAACGTAAGGCGCCGCATTTTCTGCCGGTGCCGCATAGAATACACCGACAATGGGGGATTTGACACTTATATAATCTTTGCTTTCAACAGCTGCCGCAGGAGCAGGGGAGGAGGGGGCAACGGATATGACTTCCTTTGAAGGCGTGGGTGCCGTGCGCTCAAGACGCACCACCTTGTTATCTTCCGTGATTTCAAGTCCGGTAAGCCCAAGCTCCTGCATAAGTTCAGCATACTTGCGGATATCTGTCTCGTTCATAATTACACCTTTCTGAATGCAAGACAAGCGTTGTGACCGCCGAATCCGAGTGAATTTGACAATGCCAGATCAATATCGGCTTTTAATGCTGTGTTTGGTACACAGTTAAGGTCGCAGGCTTCATCCTGTTCTTTAAGATTAATAGTAGGCGGAATAATTCCTTCGTTCAATGCAAAAAGACACGCCATAGCTTCGATTGCGCCTGCCGCTCCGAGCATATGACCGGTCATTGATTTGGTTGAGCTTACATAAGCTCTCTTTGCGGCATCTTCGCCCAAAGCCATTTTGATTGCAAGCGTTTCGACAGCATCGTTCATGGGCGTGCCTGTGCCGTGTGCATTTATGTATACTCTGTCGCTTTCGGTATATCCTGCCTCAAGCATTGCGTTTTTCATAGCCTGTGCGCCGCCTCTTGCTTGCGGATGCGGAGCCGTTATGTGGTAAGCATCGCACGTGGAGCCGTAGCCGCATACTTCACCGTATATTTTGGCGCCTCTTGACTTTGCACGCTCGTATTCTTCAAGAACAAGTGCAACCGCACCTTCGCCGATTACGAAGCCGCCTCTGCGCTTATCAAACGCTAAAGATGCCG
>CAMEIT010000120.1 GCA_945918795.1 uncultured Clostridia bacterium
TGCGCATCTTTCCGTCGAGAGTATGACGAAAAGATGCGCATTGACTTTTGCGACTTTATTTAAGTTTTTTACGGAAAAATGTTGATATACGGTACGCCGCCCTCCGGGAGGGAGGGGGACCGCGTCAGCGGTGGAAGGAGCCTCGCGTTATATTAAATCAAGACCGAATTTATTATATTGTGCTCTCATTTAGTCGTCTACGGTGCCGGCTCCCATTACTCAAGGGAGCCTTCTTTTTTTGCTCGATATTTGCGAATAAAAATAAATCTTCCACTACAAATTAATTATTGTGAAGTTGCAATCATACGGCACGCTACACTTAAAGAGAAACGAAAAATTAATGGCAATCTGACTTGACGACCACCGGTGAGGCTGATTGCCTTATACAAAGTATTTAAAAGTTTCGCTCAAGCCTTTTCAATGGCTTGTAGGGTGTGGGGCAAAGCTCCACGAAGAAAGGCTTGGCGGGGAACGGGGCTGCCGCCACGAAAAATTTTTTGTTGGAATGTGAGGCAGAGTCTGAAGATATTATGTATGCCGATATAGAGATTATTTGTTGATTTTTATTAACTAATGTGGTAAAATATAAAAGGAAAGTCAGTTAGTTTTTTGCCGAGCGGCTTATGAAGAGTGTAACACTGCTTTGATTGCCGCTTGAATATTTTACAGGCAGCAAAAATTGAATCATTTATTATCACAAAAGGTGTTATTGACATATAAATTTAAAGGATACACATTAATGTTTACCGAAGCACAATCGGTACATACTGTCTGACAAGTGCAAAAACAATAATTGCCGGGTTATAAAAGGAATGAAAGGTTAGCAAGAAATGAGAATTGGTTTACTTGGATGCGGCATAGTAGGTTCGGGCGTATATGATATTATAACCGATAAAATGAGCCCAATGGTTAAGAATTTTGAGATAGCAAAGGTATTGGTTAAGACTCCGGAAGAGATAACGAAGCCCGAAATGACAAACAATGCCGAAGAGATATTTTCCGATAAAACGATAGATACGGTTGTTGAAGCCATGGGCGGAATACATCCCGCGTATGAGTTTATAACAAGGGCATTAAACAGTCAAAAAAACGTTGTGACCGCAAACAAAGCCGTTGTGGCAAAGTATATTGACGAATTTACAGCTTTGGCAAAAGCCAACAATGTTGTATTTTTGTACGAAGCAAGCGTGGGCGGCGGTGTGCCGTGGATAAAAGCGTTGCGTCAGGCTATGCGCATTGATGAGGTTACGCATATTTCGGGCGTTTTCAACGGAACAACAAACCTGATCCTTTCGGAAATGGAAGAAAAAGGCTTAAGCTTTGACGAGTGCCTTAACACAGCAAGAAGAATGGGCTATGCAGAGGCGGATCCGACGGCTGATATAGACGGAATCGACGTGAGAAACAAGCTTATAATAAGCACCTCACTTGCAGTAGGAAAAAAGGTTCTTGCGGAAGAAATAATGACATACGGTATACGCGGTGTTGCCGAATGTGATTTTGAATATTTCAAATCGCTGAATAAACATTTGCGCCTGTTTGCGGAGTCTGTTATTGATGAGGATATGTACTGCTGCAGGATCGAGCCTACCTTATTTGATGTTGATGCTCCAGAAGCGGGAATTAAACTGAATTATAATATATGCTCCCTTTACGGACGTACAATAGGTACGCTTAAATATATCGGTCAGGGTGCAGGCAAATTCCCCACGGCAAACGCAATCGTTCAGGACCTTATCGATATTGATACAAAAAATACAACGTTGCCTGAGGTTTCGTTTGATAAAAACGCTAAGTGTGAAATGACTATGCTTCAGGGACGCTATTATGTGCGTTACTCTGCTCAATGCGCGCAAAAAATTGAAGATGCTTTCCGCGGAATAAACTTTACTAAGGTGCCCGTTAACGGCGCTGTGGCTTTCGTTACCGAACAGATACCTACAATAACTATCCACGACAGAATCGAAAGCGCCGGTGTTGACTTGTCTGACGTTTTCGTCGCAAGAATGTGAGTTTTGATTTTTTTTCTCGGGGAGTTTTGATTTTTTCTCGGGGACTTTTGAAAAAGTCCCCGAACCCGAAAACTTTAAAATGCTTTGCAGCTCGCTCATCTTCCCGCCGAGAGTATGGCGGCAAGATGAGCATTTATTTTTGCGACTTTATTTAAGGCTTTTTACGGAATAAAACCGATATACGGCACGTATTACTTAAAGAGAAAAGTGAAGCTTATCCTCATAATAATAAAAAGTACCAGCAGATTTTGATATGTGTCATGGTTTGTGCAAAAACTCAATAATATTGCAATTTGTAGGGGGCGACGTCCTCGACGCCCCATAGCGGTTTTGTACATCTTTCTGCCGAGAGCATGGCGGCAAGATGAGCATTTACTTTTGCGACACTATTTAAGTTTTTTACGGCAATATGCCGATATACGGCACGTATTACTTAAAGAGAAAAGTGAAGCTCATCTTCATAATAATAAAAAGTACCGGCAGATTTTGAATGTGTCATGGTTTGTGCAAAAACTCAATAAAATTGCAATTTGTAGGGGGCGACGTCCTCGACGCCCCATAGCGGTTTTGTACATCTTTCTGCCGAGAGCATGGCGGCAAGATGAGCATTAATTTTTGCGACTTTATTTAAGTTTTTTACGGAGAAATGCCGGTATAAGGCACGCCGCCCTCCGAGAGGGAGGGGGACCGCGCCAGCGGTGGAAGGAGCCTCGCGTTATTGTAAACAAAGACTGACGTTATTGTGACGCACTCTCCTTCAGTCGTCTACGACGACAGCTCCCTCCCGGAGGGAGCCTTCTTTTTTCACGATATATACGAACAAAAAAGTTTCTGTTAATCAATTATTGTGAATATTCAATTATACGGTACATCCTACTTAAAGAGAAAAGTGAATTAAATGTCCTCGAGCGATGACTACCACAGGCATCGCTTGAGGACAGCTACAAAGTAATTTAAAGTTTCGGTCAAGCCTTTTCAAAGGCTTGTAGGGTTCGGGGCAACGCCCCGAGAAAACGCACTTAAAGAGAAAAGCAAAGCAAATGGCAATCTGACTCGACGACCACCGGCGAGGCTGATTGCCTTATA
>CAMEIT010000121.1 GCA_945918795.1 uncultured Clostridia bacterium
CAGAACGATAAATTCCGATTTATCGAGCAAAAAGCCCCGGCAGACAATGAATAATTTGCCGGGGGTCTATTTGTTTACTGCGGAACAAAATAAATTAACCTGTTTATGAGGACGAATCGTTTGATGATTTCCCTGATTAGAACATCACGCTTTCATGTCCGCGGCTTTTACAGATCAATTAATTATCAAATTATTTGTTTACAACGGGAAGCTCTACAACATCCTTGAGAGGACGTCTCAGCCATTCGCCGTGTGTGAAATCGGGAATTGCCTGAGCCTTACCGCCTTGTGCAATAGATGTCTCGGGCAAGCATGATATACACATCCAAGCAGCGGCGTCATAAACATCAATGGGCATTTCTTTGCCGTTTTTAAGGCAATCGACGAAAGCCTTCAGCTCCATGCCGTCTGTTCCGCCGTGACCGGACCTGCTTGCTTCCTTTGAAACATACTGCCAATAGTCATATTTTTTGAATTCATCTTCATCAATACTGCGCCAACGCTCTTCTCCGTCAAAGCAAAGATACATACTCGGAGACAAGTCCCTCGGCATTCCCATGCTGAAGCCTTTTGTACCGTGAACGGTAAACGCTCTGTCGTACATACGCGGAAGCGATGTATCAAGACTTATTTGTATTGTTGCACCGTTTGAGCAGGTTATTAACGTTGTTGTTATATCTCCCTGCATAAATCTCTTGCCTGAAAGACTCGGGTTTACCTCATCGATATGGCTATTTACAAACTCTTCCAAGCCGCGTGCCTTTGATGCCACAGACACAAGCGATACCATGCGGTTTCCTCTGTTGATACCCAAAAGCTTTGCTATCGGCCCGAGCTCATGAGTCGGGTAATTATCGCAGTTGCGGTTAAAATAATTTCTGAAGCGATAGTGTCTGTTTTCTTCGCCGTGTACTATCTGCGAGCGACGGTCGTGACCGTATTTGCCCGAACAATGAACGACCTCTCCGTACAAGCCGTTTCTTACCAGAGAAGTTACCAAAAGCTCTTCTTTTCCGAAGCAACAGTTTTCAAGGAACATAAACGGCATATGCGTCTCCTCCTGAGCACGCACCAAAGCGAAGCAATCATCAAGGGAATATGCGCCTCCAACCTCCATGCAGCACGCCTTCCCTGCTCGCATTGCATCTATTGCAATCGGAATATGAGGCTCCCATGCTGTTGCAATAAGAACTGCGTCAACCTCAGGCATTGCAAGCACTTGTCTGTAATCGGTTGTCCCAAAAGGTCTTTTGCCTGTTATTATTTCATTATCGTTTACTGCCGCATCAACTCTGTCCTGATATTCATCGCACAGCGCAACCACTTCCACATCTTCCATAGACAAAAGCGTTCCATGCAAGCCTTTGCCTCTGCATCCCAAGCCTATTACAGCCATTGAAATTTTTTTCATAAAGCCTTCATCCCTCGCAAATTCATATTTATTTGGATATTATACTTCCATTTTATTAATTTTAGCGCAACCGAAATTATTTTTCTATGGAAATTTGTTTCCGTTTTATGTGTTTTTTTATATTAATTGTGGACAAATTCAATTTAATATGATATACTAATATCCAAAGGAGATTGTTATGGTATACATTAATAACGAGCATGATATTTTTCTGCGTCCGACTTCTGCAGAACAAAACGCAACAGGCTTGCAGAATTTCGGTTTTAATGATTTTCACAGTGTAAAGCCTTCCACTGCATTTCACGTGCTTGCAAACCAGACAGTACATATTATTCTGTCCGGAAGCGGAACATATCACCTGAACAACCACACTCACAAGCTGAAAGCCGGGCAAATGTTCTTCACTCCGACAAACATTCCTCTGGCTTATTATCCCGACAGCGATGATCCGTGGAGTTATGTATGGTTTTCCATGTACTCCGATGCGCTTGCACAATATATTCCGTTGCTCGGTCTGAACCTCAATACGCCTTACGCCGATATAAAGAATTTCGAGGCAGTCAAAAATACGGTTGACATATTGTTAAAGCAGCTCCAGAATAATTCTTCGCAACCGATTTTCTGCTGTATTTCATCATTCATGCAGCTGCTTGCGCTTGAAGCAAAGGAAATCACATCGTCAGAAGACACTAAAAAAATTTATATACAAAGCATAAAAAAACATATAGACGATAATTACTCATTTCAAAGCTTCACTGTCGATGCACTTTGCGACATGATGCACCTGAGTCATTCGTATATATGCCGTATATTCAGTGCCGAGGAGGGCTGTACCGTTATGAATTACATAGAAAACGTGCGTCTCACAAAAGCCGCAAAGCTTCTCAAGGACACAAACCTGAACGTAAACAGCATTGCTGCGGCAGTCGGATACAAAGATTCGCTCCATTTCATGAAGCGCTTCAAAAAGAAGTTCGGCACAACGGCACTTGAATACCGCAGGCAATAAACGTTTATTGTACCGCTCAATACCATAAAAATAAAAACGTCTGAATCAAATGGTAATGTTCTTATCTGAGAAATCATCAAACTCTTCGTCCGCATAAACAGGTTAGTTTTTTGCTCCGCAGTAAACAAATAGAAAACCCGACAGATTTTTTCAAGGTCTGCCGGGCTTTCTGCCTGATAAATCGGAATTTACTTACTCATTTTCCGATAGATTATATGCTCAAACAATGTCTGTGATCGTAGGGCGGGGGCTTGCTCCCGCCGCCTCTCTCTAAAGCCAAAACAACATGGATGTGGTTTGGCATAATTACATATTGATCAACCGATAAATATGAATATTGGGCTTCGAGCGATAATAGCCGTTGCTCTGCAATCTTTCTGAATAATAATTTTACGATTTCCTCATAATCCTCTCTGCAACGGATTATATGCTCAAACAATGTCTGTGATCGTAGGGCGGGGGCTTGCTCCCGCCGCCTCTCTCTAAAGCCAAAACAACATGGATGTGGTTTGGCATAATTACATATTGATCAACCGATAAATATGAATATTGGGCTTCGAGCGATAACGGCTTGCTTCGGCGGGAGCAAGCCCCCGCCCTACAATGCGAGATAACACACACCTTCTGTTTTGCGTACATATCGTTACAAAATATGCACCTGCAGAACCGT
>CAMEIT010000122.1 GCA_945918795.1 uncultured Clostridia bacterium
AAGAACAACCGACTTATATAAAATATTAGGCAACGTTCCATAACTTGATGAAATGTAGGTATATAAAAAATTTGCCGCAATTGACGGGAAAAGGACCATGCCTACCGTATCCATAAATGAGTCGAATCTCACAAAAGTGCCGATTCCGGAAAGCATTGAGATATCAAGAATTACAGAAGATATATAAGAAATAATAGTAATAAATTTGCTGTTTTGTGCGAGCAATACGCTCCTTGTAAGTTCAGATGAAACAATGATGACAATATACGGTATGACGTACTTCCATACAAATGATGGGAGCAATAAAACTTTATAAAATCCGAATTTTATTCCGGTGAGATAGTAAGCGGTAATCAAAATGACGGCGGCTGACATCATTACCAGCGCAACCTGCCTTTTTTCGATTCTGTAAATAGCCCGTTTTTTTAAAACAAAAAAAATCAGAACGGAAAACGATACAGATACAGCTGTCAGAATAACTCTGCCCGCTATATCGTTCGTCACAAAACAAGTAAGAAGAAGAAAGCATAGATACAAGACGGAAAATATGTATGCTCTTTTTTTATCCTGATTCATATGCCTTCTCCTTCCTGCCGTTTTGTGTCCGAATCGGATATAATTCGATTATGGTTCAACCGCTGTAACGCTGAATGTAATTGTAAATGCATCGTCAACAACGGATTCCGTAGGAACTGAAAGAAGTTTAATTTCAATCTTCACAGTATTCTGACCACTGACAGCTATAGTTCCGTCTCCGTCTGCCCATGTGCAGGTTACCTCGTAAAGTCCTGACTTTGTCGAAACAGTGTTGTTAAGAGCTACTTGTGCCTTATAGTCTGTATTGTCGTTCTTTATAACTGCACTTACAGTAACCTTATCGCCGACAACATTAAGAACAGTATTGTCAACGGCTATTGTGAGCTTGTCATCATGTCCCTGAGGATCTTCTGCACCAGCTTCATCTCCTATATTTACGGTAACTCCGGAAGCCGGATCAGACGTTGCGCTGGCAAAATATACATTGTAAGCAAAAGGTGATACGCTGACTGTACCGTCAACATAAAGATTGTCCGTTAAAGCAGCATAACCTATACCGAGGCAGAGTGCGCATACAAGCAAAAGAGCAACTACAATCTTTTTTCTGTTTTTCATACCTTCATCCTCCTTTCTCAAAATTCTGACAAACGTAATCTCACGCGTTGAATGTGCGCAATTATTATTTTATTCAGTTCTTTCATTATGCAACACCATGGACAACAAAAGGACATCAAAAAATGGCAAAAAAAACGCCTTAAAAAATATTCTACGTTTGTCATAAAAAGTCGCATTTGCTTATTTTAAAATTGTCAAAAATGCACATAAAAACGCTCGCCGTTTCTTTTTTTGGCAAGCGTTTTACATGTTTATATGAACATTTTTCAATTTTCTTCATACGGAGCCAGGAATGAAGCCCATTCGTACCCGAACATATACTCTCCGTGATAGGAATTTATTGCAGTCATATCACCCTTTTCATAATCATATGCGTCGCATTTTATTTTGTTTACGTCAATTGACAACTGATTCCACGATTTTATGATTATATCCTCTATTCCGAAAGTTTTAAGATCATTTCGCAGAGCGGAAATTATCGCCGTAACTTTGTTTTTTAATTTGTTGTCATAGTTTTCTTCTTCAAACAGAATTGCCGCTATTCTCTCGGTTGTTACGGCAGCGCCCTTTCTGTCAACGAGATATGCGAGAAGTTCTTTCGACTTTGCCCTTGAAAAATGCAACGGTTTACCGTTTAGGAACACCTCAAAATCTCCGAATGTATGGACGCGTATATCTTTTTTAAGTTCCGAGGCCTCGCTTTTCCAGTCGTAAACCATTTCGTCAAGAACATCGATAATATCTTTTGCGCGGATGGGTTTAAGAAGGTACCCCTTTGCTTTCATCCCGAAAGCGTCGATGGCGTACTGACTGTATGCCGTGCAGAAAATCAACTTTAACTGAGGGAAACAGGATTTTAACATCCTGGCAAATTCCAGTCCGTTTATCTCTGGCATTTCAATATCGCAGAATGCGTAATCTATTGTCCCGCCCCTATTCTTGATATCATCCGCATATTTTATCGCTTCCCCCGCGCTTTGAAAAGGTACTATATCCGCATTCGGAAAAACCTTTTGCGTTTCTCTTTTCAGCGTTGCGAGCGAGAGTTCCTCATCATCTAAAACCAAAATGTTCACGGTTATTCTCCCTTTTTCAGATTATCGTATATTACCACGGTTGCAACCGTACCCTTGCCTTTTTCGCTCTGTAGGGTAAGAGTTGCTCCCACCATTTGTTCAAGACGGTTCCTTACGTTTACAAGCCCTATGTGCGCGCCGTCCTTACTCTCTGCAATATTTTCTTTATCAAATCCTACTCCGTCGTCGGTGACGGTTATTATTACCTTATCCCCGTCGCGACGCGTAGCCAGCGTTACCGTACCTCCGTCTTTCTTTGCACACACGCCGTGCTTTACGGCGTTTTCGACAAGAGGCTGTATTGTCAGCGGTGGAATAAAGAAATTTTCCTCCCTTATATCATAAACAATGTTGAGCCGACTGCCGAATCGCATTTTTTCGAGATTCAGATAACACTCGATATGCTTGAGTTCTTTGATAAAACTTATGCTTTGCTCGCCGCCTGTAAAATCCATATTTCCGCGCAAGTATGTGGAAAAGTCGGCGATGGCATCTCTTGCGCGTTCGGGATCAGTTACGCAAAGCTCACTTATCGAGCTTAAAGAATTATATATAAAGTGCGGCTTGATCTGAGAAAGCATAACATTTATGCGGCTCTGAACAAGTTCTTTTTCCTGCTCTGCAAGAATTCTTCCGCGCTCGGCGTAACCCTCTAAAATGGCAATTCCGGTGTACACGATGTGAGCCGCGAATGTTAACAGCGTACATAGG